>DATDQA010000210.1:0-47184 GCA_035292505.1 Saprospiraceae bacterium
AAAGTCATCTTTTGTCCTCCCGCACCCCTCGATCCCCTGAAGGGGAAGTCCACGCACATTGAATTTCAATGTATTATGCGGGCGGCGGTTCCACCTTTAGGGGGTCAGGGGGTAGTGAAGCACTTTTCGGAGTGGACTCAAAGCTTTCCTTTCAACCAGATATCTTTGCACACCCATTCATCGTCATACAGAGATGTACACAGTAGATTGCAGACAGCAGGTCAGGTATCAGGATCTCGGCATGATTCCTTACGCCGATGCGTGGAGATTACAGACTGAGATCAATGAATCCCTGAAAGCAGCAAAGAAGGGCGGACAGACAGCGTCGCCTGTGATACACACACTGTTATTCTGTGAGCATCCACCGGTATATACACTGGGAAAGAGTGGTGCTGATGCACACCTGCAGATTTCGGAGGAAGACCGGCTCGCGAGGCGCATAGAGTTCTTTCGCATCAATCGGGGAGGCGACATCACATATCACGGACCGGGTCAGATTGTCGGGTATCCCATCTTTGACCTGGATCTGTTCTTTACTGATGTCCATAGGTATGTGCGTTCTCTGGAAGAAGCTGTAATAAGGACGTTGGCACAATATGGATTGTATGCCGGCCGTATTCCGGGATTTACAGGCGTGTGGTTGGATTGGGAATCTGCAAGTCCTCGGAAGATTTGTGCGATCGGTGTGCATATGAGTCGATGGGTGACCATGCACGGATTTGCCTTCAATGTGAATACCGATCTCTCTTATTATCAGCATATCGTACCGTGCGGAATTGACACATCGCAGAAGCCCGTCACATCAATGGCCCAGGAACTTGGAAGAGAAATTGTGTTACAGGAGGTGAAAGAGCATCTTAAGCGGAATTTTGCCGAAGTGTTTAGTTATAATTATGTAGAATGAAATGAGAAAATGAGGGGGTCCTTAGAAACCACCCTTCGACAAGCTCAGGGCAAGCTTAGCAACAACTTAGCACTTCGACAAGCTCAGTGCCCGGTAAGAACGACTTAGAAGCAGCTTGACAGCAACTTAGCACTTCGACAAGCTCAGTGCCCGGTAAGAACGACTAAGAAGCAGCTTGACAGCAACTTAGCACTTCAACAAGCTCAGTGCCCGGTAAGAACGACTAAGAAGCAGCTTGACAGCAACTTAGCACTTCGACAAGCTCAGTGCCCGGTAAGAACGACTAAGAAGCAGCTTGACAGCAACTTAGAAACAACTTAGAAGCAACTTAGCACATGGAATCAAAAAAAGTCTCAGAATCAAAAGTCGAAATGACAGAAATGGTAATGCCCAACGATACAAATCCTATTGGCAATCTCATGGGTGGAAATCTTATGCGTTGGATGGATATTGCAGGAAGTATTTGTGCGGCACGTCATTGTGGAGCGCATGTGGTCACTGCAAGTGTGGATCATCTTTCATTTCAGCGACCGATCCGACTAGGGCATGTCGTCGTGATCAAGGCTTGTGTGACCCGTGCATTCAATACATCTCTTGAGATTTTTATTGAAGTCGAGACAGGCAATCCGACGCAGATAAAACGTCAGGTTGCAAATCACGCGTATATGACATTTGTTGCTCTGGATGAGGATACACAGCGTCCCAAAAAGGTGCCTGAACTTATGCCAGAGACTGAATTCGAACAAAAACTCTACGCAGGTGCTATCAGGCGCAGAGAACTTCGCTTGATCCTTGCAGGGAAAATGAAGGTCGAAGATGCCTCAGAATTGAGAGCACTCTTTGCAAATCTGGAGTAAAGATCTTTGAAAGCGGGTTGAACACATCGGTTCAACCCTATGATTGGAAGCCGGGTAATGACTTCATTCGTACAGGCAAACGGTTATCGTCCGCTCCTGTCAATGAAATTTGTCCCGGCCTGCTGTGTACCCATAATGACGATATCCTGGATATTGACATACTCAGGTCTTGAGGCGATGAAATAGATTGCTTCAGCAACGTCAGAAGACTTCAAAGGTTTGAAGTCTTCATAGATCTTCGCGCGTGCTTCATCTCCATGAAAACGAACTTTGGCAAACTCAGTCTCTTCCACATGGGCAGGCGATACCTGTGATACGCGGATCCCGTGCGTATAGAGATCCAGACGCATGGATTTGGTGAGGGCATCCACAGCAAATTTTGTAGCACAGTACACATTCCCTTTCGGATAGACTTCCTGTCCAGCTACCGAGCAGAGGTTGATGATATGACCATGTCTCCGCGCTACCATCGACGGACTGATGAGGCGTGTCATGTACAGTAGTCCTTTGATATTTGTGTCGATCATTGTCTCCCAGTCTTCAATGATCCCTTCATGGATCGGATGCAGACCCTGAGCAAGTCCTGCATTATTCACAAGAACATCCAGATCTTTCCAGAAATCCGGGAGAGTGATGATGGCTTGTTCACATGCATGATGATCCGTGATATCGAAACAGAGCCCATGTGTCTCGACTTTGAATTCGCGATGCAGGCTCATACAGAGTTCGTCGAGTCGATCTTTTCTACGTCCTGTCAGGAGCACATGATGATCATGTCGCGCAAATTCAATTGCCGTAGCCCGGCCAATGCCTGAAGTCGCTCCGGTGATCAATACTTTCATCTTGTCTTTGGCTGTTTCAATGTTCCGTGATCAATGCGTGAATAGTTTTTTCAAATTCCTCCTTAAACGCTGCATACTTGTCTGTCGCAGGACCGTAAAATCCTGTATGGATTTTTACAACATGATTCTCACGATCAAGAAAGATCATTGTCGGAAAAGACATAAAATCTTTGAGTAGAGGCAGGCTCTCTGCAACATGTGGCTTCTTTGAGGTTCCCCCATACAGCATTTCCCAGGGAATCTGAAAATGTTTCTGATAATTGCGAACGGCCTGCAACGCTTTCTCAGGATCAGGGTGCCTTTCAAAGGCAATTGAAATGATTTCAATGCCCAGGTCAGGATGTGCCTTCATATAATCTGCAAGAAATGCAGTCTCATCGAGACAATTCGGACACCAGGTGCCGAAGATCGTGACGATTTTAGGTTTGCCTGCGTAGCGCGCATCATTCAATGAAATCGTATCGCCCTTTGTGTTTGGAAAGCGAAAAGTAAACAGTGCCAGTGTGTCTTTCAATGAAGTCAATGCGTATGGATCGCCTAGCTGAAATGTATCATTACGTTCGGCAATCCAATAGGTCTTGTAATGATTTCCCGATCGATATACTCCGGACAATGTCTTATCCGCAAGCAATTTTGCTTCAAACAGGTATGCATGTGATCCATCGAAGGTCGACAAGTACAATCTGTCGTCTTCTACGCTACCTTCCAGAAAACGGTAGTCTCCAGTTTCAGTGAGAATTGTGCCTGTGGCATAATTCTGCTGTTGATTGACAACCAGTACAGCGGGTTCTGGTGAAGGAGTTTCTACACTGAACATTACCTTCCAATCTCCGGAGAAGTCCTGATAGGATGCATCAGCTTGTAATGCAAAGCGATGATCTTTTCCATGCAAGGCTCTGAATGGAATCCTATATTGGCTGCCACGACTCGGATCCCACCAATATCCTTCAATTGCATCTTCTTCGTATTTACCCGTGAAATAGGTTCCGAAAGCCGGAAGTGTAATCCGTACGGTGTCCTTACCAATACTTCTGTTAAGACCAAATTCGATATCTGTGCATACGATGCGCTCGTCTGCATTGCGGATGACAACATGAAAGGAGTCAGGCGTGATGTAAATGACCTCAAAGTTGAATGGCAATATCCCTTTCGTATGTTCTTCTGCAATATCTGCTGAGTCAATCGATAGCTCAAGTGTGGCTCTCCAGATTCCGGGTGGTATTGCAGTAAAGGCATTTGAGATTTTAATACAGGCAGGCATCAGGCATCCAGCTATAAGAAGCAAGCATAGCAACACTTTTTGCCCGAGGCGGGTCTGTTTTGATAATCGTGTGAAGTGGAACATTAATCTTCTTTCGTGGATTCACCCTTGAACAGGTGATCTTTGTTTTTAAACAGAATATTAAATGTTGTGAGACTTCCGTAGATGCGTGTAATGTATTGTTGCAGGTTGATTTTATCCTCAGTAGAGAGGTGGCTGCTATTGATGCGCTGCTCCATGACGCGCAATCTGTCGCGCATCATGACAATTTTGTGAAAAAAGATCTCGATAGGTATTTCTTTTTCTTTGAGCCCGGGATCCTTAGGTCTGAGTATTATTGTGCCACCTGCCCAGCGATCGCCGATTGGGACGACTTCAGAGATATCGCTCCACTGTCGAAGGATACGCATCAGGGATTTTTCTGCATCTGTATAAGTGATGGGTTCTTCTGCTGGAATTTCTTCCAGTACATCCCAGGCAGTATAGTCCTTCCCAACTGGTTTGATCCCATATGTCATAAAGCAGACATCATATGCTGCCTGATGGAGCCGGATGATCACTCCATCACCATAGGCAGGATGATGTACCCGCGATCCGACGCCGAGAATATTCGTTACGCCCATATGCTAATTCGACATTTTTTCAAAGCTCCAAGATGCAGAATTGTCATCTTTTCCGTTTGTGATAGCTTTCATCCCATTCACGCACCTTCGGAATACCAAGCTTGCCAAGACTCTTCGCGACGATCACGGAGACTGAAGCATCGCTCGTGACGTTAGCGATGGTCCTCATCATATCGAGAGGTCTGTCAACGGCAAAAATCAAAGCTAATCCCGCTTCCGGGATTCCAACCGCGCCAAGGACAATCACGAGCATGATCATGCCGGCACCCGGTACCGCTGCGGAGCCAATCGATGCAAGCGTAGCAGTAATCAATATCGTAAGTTGATCCAGGAGTGACAAGTCCATTCCGAATGCCTGCGCAATAAAGACTGCTGCCACACCCTGGTACAATGCGGTACCGTCCATATTAACCGTTGCACCAATAGGGAGTACGAAACTGGAGACCTCCTCATCGACACCCATATGTTCCTGCACTCGTTCCATTGTGACAGGTAAGGTCGCCGCACTGCTGCTGGTAGAAAAAGCGACAAGTTGTGCAGGTGCGATGCCTTTGAAAAAATCAACATAGCCATATCCCGTAAACATTTTTACAAGCATTGGATAAAACAAAAACAACAGGATTGCGATACCAAGAATCACACAGAATGCATAAGCGAGCAGCGCTTTGAATAAATCCAGGCTGGGTGACTCCACCACAAGTGCCGCAAGAAGAGCAAAGACACCATAAGGCGCACCAAGCATAATGAGATCAATGAGTTTGAGGATCACTTCATTCAACCCATCAATAAAATCCTTGACGGGCTTTGCTTTCACAGGTGCAATGAGGATCATACCGATGCCAAACAGCAGGACAAAAAAGATCACCTGCAGCATATTCAGATTGTCACTCATTGCGTTGAAAATATTGCCGGGCACAATATCAACCAACGCCTGTAACGGACCTGAATCCTTTTGTGCATGCGCGGCTTCAATTTTCGCTGTTGCGTCGGCGGCATAACCACTTTCCAACTCCATCCTGGTTTGCGGACTAATTGTTTTACCAGGTTGAATGATATTCACGATAAGAAGACCAAGCGCCACGGCAAAACCAGTCGTGATCAGGTAAAGTCCAATCGTCCTTCCTCCCATACGCGAGAGTTGAGTAATGTCTTTCAGATCAGACACACCTTTGATGAGTGAAGAAATGATCAAAGGCATTGCAATCAGTTTCAGCAGATTGATGAAGATGGTACCAAAAGGCTTGATCCAGTCAGCCACGAATTCTTGAAAGCCAACATACGCCGCAACGAGACCCATCACGACTCCGAGTACCATGCCAATCAGAATCTTCCAGTGGAGTGACAGCTTTCTCATAGTGTGAGATTAGGAAAGAGATGAAGCAGTAAAATACGCAAGTTCGAGTGTTTAGGGTTTATGGATAAGGAACCATGAAGAACGCACTTTCGCCTGACTTCATACTAAACTAATAACCCTGTACGACCGTTTGTCCGGACGGGCATGAAATACGCGCTTTGCTTGACTTCATGATAGACCTAACCCAGCTCGCACCATCTCTCTTTTACCGGGGGGACCGGGAAGAGATTCGAGCTGAAAACCCAGAGATCTCAGTGTGCGTTTAAATTTTCCCTGCGCACAATACGTCACAAGAATGCCACCAGGCGTCAAACAGGTCATTAATTTTTTAAATACCTGTGCCTCCCACATTTCAGGCTGAGCGCCAGGTGCGAAAGCATCAAAATAAATGAGATCATATGGAATAAGCGGGATGAAATCAAGGACATCGCCGACAAAAAGATTGAAGTGGAAGCGTTCACTTCTAAACTCACCCTCCGTATGCATGCGTTGAAAGATGTACTGATATTGTTGTGCATCTAATTGAGTGCTATAATTCAATTGTGCTACAATCTCTGCAGCAAGAGGAAATTTTTCAATGCCTGTGTATTGGACTGACAGATCATCGTGCTCACGCGCGAAAAGATAGCTAAGGAATGCATTGAGCCCTGTCCCAAATCCCACTTCAAGCACTGAAATGTGGGAGTTACGAATAGCCAAATGCTCCAGACCATGCCGGATAAAGACATGCCTGCTTTCGATAATAGCGCCGTGTATGCTGTGATATGTTACCTGTCTTGACGCATCGAGGATGGTATGGGATCCATCTCCTGTGATCATTACAGGATTGATATTCACTGAAATTTGGTGAGAGAAGTTCGGTTCCTTCAGGAACAAAAAGACTGCCTGTCCGGATGAATAATTTGGACGGGATCCGTGGGCTGCAATCCAGAGGATTATTTGCTGACTGAGATCGAGAAATCGGTAGGACAGCCGTAACCCCTGTTGCAGGAGGACATTGAAAACAAGGTCACTGCCAGGAATAAGGCCAAAATTGCAATGCGAACGAGTGATTTGGTCATTTCAGAAATTATTTTGGAGACTGCAAAAATAGAATTTTACCCTAATTAGACCCCTTGAACGCCTGCCTCAGGTGCTATAGTATCCGGAGTCTCAAACATCTTCAATCGCGCGTTCACATTGCTTAGTGCCGAAATCGTGCCAGATGTTACCATGCCTTTTCGCATTTTCGCCGATATGAAGATACATCTGGTGGCGATTGGAGGGAGTGTCATGCACAATCTGGCTTTGGATCTGGCTCTGACAGGTCATCAGGTCACAGGCTCTGATGATGAATTCTATGAGCCCTCCAGATCCAGGCTTAAGGAGGCAGGTCTATTGCCCTTACGCACAGGCTGGTTTCCTGAGAAGATTGATCATTCCCTGGACTGCGTCATCACCGGGATGCACGCCAAAGGAGATAACCCAGAGATTAGTCGTGCACTTGAGCTTGGGCTTCGTGTGTATTCTTTTCCTGAGTTCTTTGGAGAGCGCTGTAGGAACAAATTGCGTATCGTCGTAGCTGGCAGTCATGGTAAGACGACCACAACTGCCATGATCATGCATGCACTCAAGGGAGCTGGTAGGGATTTTGATTATCTCGTCGGCGCATCACCGGAGGGATTTGAGCGCAATGTGAGACTCAGCGACGCACCCATCTGTGTGATTGAAGGTGATGAGTACCCGAGTTCTCCTCTTGACCCGCGTCCGAAGATCATGCATTACAATCCTGACATTACCATCATCACAGGAGTGGCATGGGATCATATGAACGTGTTTCCGACCTGGGAGAGTTATGTGCAGGTTTTTCGGGATTTTATTTCCGGATTATGTGCTGAAACGAGATTGATTTGGTTTGAGGAAGACGAAGTCCTGGCAAAGCTTGTGAAGGATAATGGTATACATCTGAAGAGCATTCCCTATAGGGCATTAGAGATGGCAAGAGGCCGGAAGAAACATGAATCGACGATTCCTGACTGCGATCCAGCTGCTATGACGCGGGTTTACGACGGGCATGGAAAGATATATGCCATGAGAATCTTCGGTTCCCACAATCTACAGAACATGGCTGCGGCCGGACTTGCTTGCGCTGAGATAGGTATTCCAGAGACAGAGTTTCTCAGTACCATGCAGGATTTTCCCGGCGCGTCGATGCGATTGCAATTACTCCATCAGCGAGATGGTCTGATCGTCTATCGGGATTTTGCTCATGCGCCATCTAAAGTCAATGCCACAGTAAAGGCAGTGCGTGAGAGGTACCCTGAAACGTTTCTGGTCGCTTGTCTTGAACTGCATAGTTATTCGAGTCTGAATACCGCGTTCATTCCGCAATACAAAGGCACTCTTGACAAAGCGGATCATGCCCTCATCTTTTATTCTCCAAAGACGCTAGAGATCAAGAAGATGCCAATGATCTCGCCCAGTGATATCACGGAAGCATTTACCCATCATTCTCTGGAAGTCGTCACAAACAAGAAGACATTGGAAGGCAGGCTGCGGTTTTTTGCCAATGTAAAAGAGAATACTGTGATGCTCCTGATGAGCTCGGGCCGTTTCGAGAATGTGGATTTGGATATTATCCTGAAATGTTGATATCTGAACCAATGAACAAGCAGGTATTCAGCACTATTGGTCTGATCACGTTTGTTTCGGGACTTGTATTTGTTCCTTTCCTTGGAGCAATACCGTTGTTTGACTGGGACGAAGTGAACTTCGCGGAAGTTGCACGCGAGATGATTCTCACGGGTGATTATTCCCGTCCTTATATCGATTTCGCTCTATTCTGGGAAAAGCCACCTCTGTTCTTTTGGTTGCAGGCGATGTCGATGCAGTTTTGGGGAATTGGCGAGTTTGCAGCACGATTTCCTAATGCTGTGTGTGGCATCGTCACCTTAAACATCCTGTATCTCATTGGAAGGAGATTGTATGATGATCGTTTTGGAGTGCTATGGGTGCTTGCATATGGAGGATCAGTTTTGCCGCATCTCTACTTTCGATCTGGCATTATCGATCCATGGTTTAATCTGTTCATTTTTCTTTGCCTGCATTTTTTGATTCAATCTCAATGGATAGGACGACCAACTTCATCATCATTGGTTGTGCAGAGTGTCGTGAATATCTCAAAACGTTCTTCGCGTCCTTTGCGACTTCGCGTGAAATTCTTTGACTCCCTTCGCGTGGAACACATCTTTGCAGGAATCTTCCTCGGCCTCGCTGTTCTTACAAAAGGTCCGGTTGCATATCTCATCGTCCTGCTTGTTGTCGGCGTGTATTGGGTGATCAAAAGATTCAGATCGCCATTGTCATTGAAAAACTTTATACTCTTCTCTGTTATCGCAGCATTCACGTTTGGGATTTGGTATGGAGTGGAGACGATTAAGAATGGCACGTGGTTCATTACTGAATTTACGCGGTATCAGATTGATTTGCTCTTGAGGCCGGGGGCAGGACATGCTGGCTTTCCCGGCTATCATGTTGTTGTTTTGTTATTGGGTTGTTTTCCTGCGTCGATCATGGCAGTGCAACCATTTTTGAAAAAATCATCTCACACAGAGGCACAAAGAACACGGAGAGAGAGTCCAAGAGAAACAGACCTACAGATTGAATTCAATTTGTGGATGAAAATTCTCATGGTTGTGGTGATTGTTGTGTTTTCATTGGTACAATCGAAGATTGTGCATTATTCATCGCTGTGTTATTTCCCGATCACATTTCTTGCGACATTGTATGTGCATAGGCTCATAGAGCAGGGGAGAGGCGTAGGTGGATGGCAGAAGGCTGGGATAGTTGCGATTGGTTTGCTTTATGTCATGGCAGGAATCACCCTTGTGTATTTTGGAAAGAATCCTGAGGTCATTGAGGAGTTGATCACGCTGGATCAGAATGCAATGGCAAGTCTGACTCTGGATATTACCTGGGAATGGTGGCATGTGCTGCCCGTATGTTTCTTATTGATCGGAGTTGGAGGTGTGCTCTATATTCGCGAAACAAAAGTCATGAGAGCTGTAATGTTACTGTATGTGAGCATGGCAGCATTTGTCTATACGGGTACCGCGTGCTGGGTTGGGAAAGTACAGCAGTACACTCAGGGGCCTGAAACAGAGTTTTTTTCCTCCCTGGCAGGCAAAGATGTCTATGTCATACCATGGGGACACAAAAGCTATTCGCAGTATTGGGATTTCAGGAAGCCAATGCCGAATGATTTCATTATGTCGAACTCAGAGCGAAACAGTTCCTTTGCGGAGTATTCGGATCCCGATTTTCTCCTAACATCTCCTGAGCTAGATAAGGATGTCTATGTGATCACTAAAGTATCAATGGCTGACGATTTTCTCACACGATATCCGGATTTGAAGAGGATAGGGAATAAGGGGGGGGTTGTGTTTTTTATGAGGAAGTTAAAGCGAGACTGATGTTTTAAGTCTTGTGGTATCACATACAAAACGATTGGCTAATGAAATGAAATACAAATCTTACTAAGCCTCTTTACTGTTTCCATTTCCGGGTGCGAAGTTGGACCGTTTCACGCTCACTTATCACGAATACCTATTTTTGTCCCTCTTTCAACAAATACGTAGCAAATGAGCAGAATCATCACGCTCCGCGATGCCTTACGCGAAGCAATGTCAGAAGAAATGCGTCGCGATGAGACGGTATTCCTGATGGGAGAGGAGGTCGCAGAATATGACGGAGCATATAAGGTCAGCAAAGGCATGCTTAAGGAGTTCGGTGCAAGGCGCGTCATTGATACACCAATTTCGGAACTCGGATTCGCCGGAGTCGGGGTTGGCGCTGCCATGAATGGACTTCGACCCATCATCGAATTCATGACATGGAATTTCGCTGTATTGGCCTTCGATCAGATCGTAAACAATGCGGCTAAGACTCTTGCACAAAGCGCCGGTCAATTCAAATGTCCCATTGTCTTTCGAGGTCCATCTGGTGCGGCAGGTCAACTCGCGCAACAACACTCACAATCTTTTGAAAGCTGGTTGGCAAATTGTCCTGGCCTGAAAGTGATCTCGTGCATCGATCCCTCTGATGCAAAAGGATTATTGAAATCTGCTATCCGTGATGATGACCCGATCTGTATGATGGAATCCGAGAGTTATTATGGATTGAAAGGTGAAGTGCCCGAGGAAGAATACCTGGTGCCCATCGGCAAAGCAGCTATACGCAGAGAAGGGACCGATGTCACCATCGTATCCTTCAATAAAATGATGGAAGTTGTAAAAGAAACCGCAAAGGAACTCGAGAAGGATGGTATCTCCGCTGAAGTGATTGATCTTCGTACGATTCGGCCGATGGACTATGAGACGATCGTGAATTCGGTGCGCAAAACAAATCGTCTCGTCGTCGTAGATGAGTCATGGCCATTTGCAGGTGTCTCCGCAGAGGTGACATACGTAGTACAGAAGTATGCCTTTGACTATCTCGATGCTCCAGTGATCAGAGTGAATGCAGCAGATACCTCACTCGGTTATTCACCAACACTCGTGGAAGAATATATGCCCAATGTGAAAAAGGTGATGGCTGCTGTGAAACAGGTTACGTATCAGAGTCAATAAAAATGAAAATTAAAATGAAAATGAAAAGCGATTCGCTCAAGAAGCCTGCGACTTCACCTGACATTTCCGGTAACGGATTGCGTTAAGCTCTTCCTTTTGAATTTTCGTTTTTCTGAGCAGCACCTCTCTTTCCTTCAGCACGAGCTTCAGCGAGTTTAAATGCCTGGTATGCATTCACTATGCCGCCACTACGGCTGAGTTCTGAACCGTTCATCCTGGTATAATCACCGGGTCGTATCACTTCTCCTTGAAGGGGCGTCACTGATTGCATCAGAATATCTTTTACCTGTGATGCTCTCAATTCTGGAAAATACGCGCGGATAATAGCGGCAACACCTGCGACAACCGGTGAAGCCATACTTGTGCCTTGTGCATATTCATACGTACCATCCGGGGTTGTGGAATAAATATACATGCCTGGGGCGAAGAGATCTACCTGTGTCTTTCCATAATTTGAAAACGGAGCAATGGCTTTGTCGTTACCTTCATAACTGGCAGCACCCACCTCGATCCAGTTGTCTGCTGCTTTCCGTCTAAGAAAGCAATGTTTCTCAAAGAAGGCATTCGGAAAGTTCGTGACTTCATCATTATTAGCGCCATCGTTACCGGCGCCATGGACAAGTAGCACATCATGCTTACGTGCATAGCGAACCGCATCATCAACCACTTTTTTATTCCAGGACTGACCTTTGCCAAAGCTCATATTGATGACGTCTGCACCATTGTCTACGGCATAACGGATTGCATTAGCAACATCTTTATCGTGTTCATCGCCATTCGGAACCGTGCGTACCGGCATGATGCGCACATGACGCGCAATACCATTTATCCCTTTCTCATTCCAGAGGGCACCGACGATGCCCGAGACATGAGTGCCATGATATGCAAAACCCCCACGGACATTGTTATTGCCATAGCAGCATTCTTCCTGATCATCGTAGTTATCTCCGATGATCTTACGTGAATTAAAGTCAGGGTTATAGCGATAGTCTATATTCTCCCTGCTTTGCGCAGCTACTTCTGCGTAGCTCGCTTCAATCTCAATATAGAGGTCTTTTGTCGTCGTGAGTTCAAGGCCAAACTCCCGGGCATTCTTAAAAAGTTCTTTCGTAATTTTCAGAAATTCATGTTCACCGGGATCGAAACTCCCGAGAAATGATGGCGTGAGTTCCTGATCCGGATAATAAGTATTGAAAGTGTCTAAAACCTGCCGGATAAATTGGGTATTCTGTTCGAGGTCTTTGATCTGATAGTTCGCTTCTTCCCGTTTAGTCTGAACGATTCGTTCATACTCGAGGAAATCTGTATATAATTCTTTGTCTTTCCGCGAGAGTTTTTCCAGGTCTTTGTTCGCGAAATACTTCTTATAATATGCATACAGTCGCGTGACTTCCATGGTCTCCTTGGTGATATTCTCACCTTTTGCATTACCCAGGAAATTCCACCCATGCAAATCATCCACATAACCGTTCTGATCATCATCGATCCCGTTGCCTGATATTTCATCCGTATTGACCCAGATATTGTCTTTCAGATCATCATGCTCGATATCCACTCCTGAGTCGAGGATAGCTACCACGACGACTTTAGAGGGGGCGACATCACCGATATACGCGTAAAGTCTGTCTGCACCAATACCGTTATAGGGAGAAGAGGCGGGGTCCTCGAAATACCAGTCAGCAGATTCCGGTTGTGCAAATACTGATATAGCGGTAATGGTAAGCCAAAGGCCGAGACTGATGATTCTGTTCATGGTATAAACTGTTTCTTAAAATGAATTCCGGTCTATATGGATGGCTGCAAAGTTAATGTCTTAAGTGCAGTTTTTGTTGTGTACTCTATCGATGAAATCTTCGGGTTGGTATAAAGGATAATAAAAAAAACACAGATGTCCGCGAAAGACGCACGCCTCTACCATTCGGGCAGGCGCATATGCATTACAAGCCGTTCCTTATCTGTTAGGAAACGGATCGTGTTAAAGTTCGGGGGGTGCGCCAGGTATTCAACATATCGTTACCGGAAATTCGCGTCTTAATCGGATGATTCATCTCGCTTTTTTACGCATCTTGTGTGCCCATGCAGGCCAATGATCCATCTGTACATCCTGCTCAACTTTCAATGCCAGGCCCGGAGTCCATTCTGCGGGAGTATTGGGGCTATCCCGCATTCCGGCCAATGCAGAGGGAGATCATTGGGCATGTCATGTCTGGCAAGGACTGTCTTGCTCTCCTTCCCACAGGCGGCGGGAAATCCGTATGTTATCAGGTTCCTGCACTCCTGATGGAAGGGGTATGTATCGTGGTGTCACCGTTGATCGCATTGATGCGCGACCAGGTACAGCAACTTCAGGATCGGGGAATCGCCGCAGAAGCAATCTATTCGGGTATGCATATTTCGGATATCGATCGCATCCTCGACAATTGTATTTATGGCAACATCAAGCTTCTTTATCTTTCTCCGGAACGCATCTCCTCAAAACTTGCAGAAGAACGTATTCGTCGGATGCGCGTGAGTCTGATCGCAATTGATGAAGCGCATTGTGTGTCGCAATGGGGCTTTGACTTCCGGCCCTCCTATCTCGAAGTGATCAAAATACGCGCATGGCATCCCGAAGTGCCATGGCTTGCACTCACTGCTACTGCCACAGAACTTGTGCAGAAAGATATTGTCGATGTGCTTCAGATGCGTTCACCGGAAATTATCAAAGGCAGTTTCAAACGTCCCAATCTCAGTTATCTCGTATATCCAAGAGAGGACAAATGGCAACGCACCCTTGATATCCTCGGTAAGTTGCCTGGTTCTAAATTGATTTATACGCGGAGTCGCAGTAAAGCTTCGCAACTCGCCAAACTGATCGGCAAACAAGGTATCCGTTGTGAAGCATATCATGCGGGTATGAATAGTAAGTCGCGCCATCAGGTCCAACAACGCTGGATTGACGGCGACACAGGCACTATTGTATGCACGACCGCCTTCGGCATGGGTATTGATAAACCGGATGTGCGTGCAGTTCTGCATTTCGATCTACCTGGAAGTCTGGAAGAATATTATCAGGAAGCGGGCCGTGCAGGGCGCGATGGAAAGAGAGCATTCTGTGTTTTGCTGTTTGATCAGTCCGATCTTCCACGTTTACAGGAACGCTGTATCAAAGCCTATCCGGATATTCCTGATCTCGTACATGTGTACCGTGCTTTATGCGGGTATTATTCCATTACCATTGGTGGGGGAGAGGGGGAGACCTACAATCTGGAATTTCGGGAGTTTCTTTCGAAATATCAGTTGGATTCCGTGCATACCTATCATTGCCTTCAGGGTCTTGAACGTGATGGCTGGATATTACTCAATGAAGCTGTGCATCATCCATCGACGGTGTTTGTTGAAGTACAGCCCGATGTCCTTGAAGCGTATCAGTCGCGGAACCCGCATCACGATCAACTGCTTAAAACGCTCTTGCGTAACTATGAGGGACTTTTCCTCGAACCAGTGAGGATACGTGAGTCGGATATTGCAAAGTTGCTAAAGACAAAGGAGAATGGAATCATCGAGGAATTGACGGTGCTCGCGAGGGATGGACTTATCTCGTATATACCGGCAACTGACATGCCACGTATCACCTTCATGCGGGAGAGGGTGGAAGATCGCAATCTCACTTTCGATACTGCACTGATTGCCCGTTTGCGTGAGCAGGCGATTTCGCGTGCACAAAGCATAGAAGACTATATCAGTGGTGACATATGCCGCGAGCAATATCTTCTCGGATATTTCGGTGAACAAACCAAGACCCCCTGCGGCAATTGCGATATCTGTCGGAGTAAGCGCAAAGGAGTTTCGTATGATGCTATCCTGTTGCGTATTCCGGATACAGGGATCTCGTTGAAAGAGTTGATGGGTAGTTTCAGCGCTTCAGATCATAAAGAAGTGCGTGATTTGTTGTCCATTCTTGAGACAGATGAATTGATTATGCTGGAACATGACCTTGTGAGGTTGCACAAATGAAGGCTATGAAGAGTATTGTATTCGCAGTGACGAATGATCTCTCTTACGACCAACGCATGCAACGGTTCTGTACGGCATTGCAGAACTCAGGATGTCCAGTTGAACTCATTGGACGGCAGCATCAGCATTCCTCAGAACCAGAGCATACATCATTCAGACAACGGCGGTTGCGATGTTTGTTTTCGAAAGGGCCGCTCTTTTATGCAGAATATAATTTCAGGTTATTCTTCGTACTGCTGCGTCATCCGGCAGACATCTTCGGAGCGTGTGATCTGGATACAGCCCTCGCTGTATGTCTTGCTGCAAAAATCAAAAAGCGTAAATCTGTCTTCGATGCACATGAACATTTTACAGAAGTGCCGGAAGTAGAAAGCCGAAAGTTTGTGAAATCCGTCTGGCACGCAATAGGCAAGTGGTGCATTCCACGATTTCATGTGCGCTTTACAGTGGGAGATTCTCTGGCGGAGATATTGTCTAAAGAGTTCAAGGCGCCATTCTCGGTCATCAGGAATATTCCAGAATTGAATGAGGCTCCAATTCTGACAGCGGACAAACGGGAAAAACTCATCGTCTACCAGGGCGCATTGAATGAAGGACGTGGGCTGGAGCACGCCATCACAGCGATGAAGGATTTACCTGATTTCCGGTTCCGCTTGATCGGGGAAGGTGATCTTTCAATACAACTCAGGGCTCTGACGACAAAGCTTGGGTTGAATGATCGGGTGGAGTTTGCAGGATATATTTTGCCTAAGGACTTACATGCCCTTACATATAAATCATTGGTGGGATTGAATCTTTTGGAAGCGCGGAGCAAGAGCTATTACTTTTCGCTCGCGAATAAATTCTTTGACTACCTCCATGCGGGAGTACCATCGATTAACATGAACTTTCCTGAGTATCGCAAGATCATCGATAAGTATCGGGTCGGAGTTTGTATTGATACTCTTTCACCGGAAGAGATCGTGAAGGTGGTACTTAAGATTACTGCCGAAACAGAAGTGTTAGAAAGCATGATTCATGCCTGTGCAACCGCGCGTATGGAATTTACGTGGCAGAAAGAGCAGGTCAAATTGCTTGATATCATTCGAAAGATTGGAAACTAACGCTTATCGGCAGGAAATCCTTTCCACGAAAGACGCAAGCTTGCGCGAATGGGAACCTCGAATTTGATTTGCGAACATCACACAGAGTACGAAGTTCGAATTCATTTTTTGAAAAGAATTGAGTCAAAAACTCTTAAGTACCTGCAGCAACGCAGCCAGGTCTTCATCGCGGGTATACACATGTGGGGATACCCGGATATTTTGTCCACGCAGCGAGACATAGACTTTTGCATCGATGAGTCGTGCCTGTAGTCGATCAAGAGGAACTCCATTGGGGATGCCAATTCCAAAAAGGTGACCTACCCGTTCTTCATCCGGTGTGGTGCGAAAACCAGCACTTTGTAACTGTTGAATATATGGCAGCGTAAGGGATGTCGTATAATGCTGTATTTCTTCTACCTTCCATTCAAGGATCTGATTCAATGCAGCATTGAGCATTGGTGTCAAGGTGAAGTTGCTTGATTGTCCTGCAGAAAAACGATACGCATAAGGACGATACACATTCTGATAATTGATCAGGTTTCGGAAGTCATCACTTTCCTTTCGATTCATCCAGTTTTCTTCAATGGGTAATTTGTCATCAAAATACTTTCCATAATAGGCAACACTGATAGAGTAGGGAGCAAGAAGCCATTTGTATCCCGCGCAGATGACTGCATCAGGGTTAATTTCCCTCACATCAAACGGCAACGCGCCGATAGACTGGGTGCCGTCGACAATCATGAGTGCGCCGACATCATGCGCACGTATAGAGATGCTCTTCAGATCAAAGAGCGTGCCGTCAGTCCAATGCACATTTCCGACAGCGACAATGCGCGTATATGTATTGATTGCTTCTTTGATGGCATCAGTCCACCTGCCTGATACAGGCCGTTTAATCATTTTGAGTTCAGCACTATCGCGCTGACACAATCGCATCCAGGGATAGACATTGCTGGGAAATTGATCCGCTGCAACGACGACATTCTGTGATTGATCCAGTTTTACATTGTGTGTCACCGTCGCAATTCCGTATGATGCCGATGGAATAAGTGCGATGCGTTGCGGATTATCACAATTGATCAGACGTGCAAAGAGTTGTTTCGTTTCCTCGATGGGCTCAAAAAAATCCCGCACTATATATGTGAAGGGATGAAACTGTCGGCGCAGAGCTGTTTGTCCTTGAGTCACGACTTCACGGAGAAACGGCGCTTTGTAGGCGCAGTTTAAATAGTGGACATCGTCAGGTAGATCGAAAAGTTCGCGTTGGCAATTGAGGGACATTGCGTAAAATCAATTGGCAAAAGATGTTTTAGAACTTTCGTAAAGTCTAAATATAAAATATCAAACGCTAAAGTTCAAAGTGTATCAACTTTAGATTTTTACATTCTGTATTTTACTCTACCCGATCTGAACTCGTTCAGGCGGGCATTTTGATTTTAAATAATTAGCGGATCAGTGTCACATCCCCTTTCTCCGTGATGATTTTGCCACCCGGATCGCGAAGTTTGATGAGATATACATAGACTTCAGGTGGTGCACGTTCACCCTCTCGACGACCGTCCCAGCCATCCTGACTTGTACCTTCATAGACAACTTGTCCCCACCTGTTGAAGACGAGCATCTCGATAATTTCAAAATTACCTGTGATATCGACTTTGAAGTGGGTATTGAGCATCCGATCCGGTGTAAAGGCTTTAGGAATCCTGTATGTCGGCGGTTCGGTAGTGATCACGGTATCTGCCGATTGTATGCACCCGAAAGAATTTGTCCATTCGACATGAATTGTATTGGATTCTTCATTGAGTGGCGCATTGATCGTTGACGCAGTCCCCGTGATCGGATCGTCATTTACTGTCCATTCAAAAAGGGTTCCCGGAGAGGGTAGTGGGTCTGTGACAAGGCTGATACTCACTACTTCTCCCTGCCCATAAGGTGGATCGCTTCCAAGGTCAAATGTGACATCATCTCCTATCGGTACAAGCAGAATCATGGAGGAAATGAGTTTGCATGCACCGGGATTTGGACTATCGGATTCAATGAAGAGGGTTGTCGTCTGTCCGATCGTGACCTGTGGTGTTAAGCACGTCGTACAACTCAGCGACCCGTTGTTAATTGAAATCATCGGGTTCACAAATCCAAATTGGGTCAGTGAGATTGTTGTTGGTACATTTGCACATACCGTTGTCGCAGGTAACGACTGCTCTTCGTCGGGCTTCATTGTAACTATTGCAGAACCGAAAGCTCCACAATTCACATCAGAAGATTCATCCGCCGAGACAAACAGCTGCACTTGACCTCCACCAAATGTCACTACCGGATTCGCACAATCATCACAACTCACACTTCCATTACCTGTTATACTGACATCGAGATTCGACAACCCTGTAGCATCAAATGAAAAGGTAATCTGATCCCCCGGACAAGCCTGTGCAATATTAGGTGTGATGTTGATTGACAAAGGAGGAAAGATGCTCACATTGAGCATACCACTCACCGAGCAGCGATCTTTCATCGCCTGCACCATATATGTGATAGGATTTGGCTGCACCGTAACCGTTGGATCAAGGCATTTCGTACAACTCAGGCCCTGCTCCGGCATCCAATCTACATCCGTGACATCCGGATCCAGGATTTCTACTTTAAACATATCACCTGGACAAAGTGTAGTATCCATGACACTCAATGGAATATCCGGCGGGATCACATTCACCACAACGCTGCTTGTATCAAGACAGGCGTTGTTCTTCATAATCCTGAAGAATTCTGTTGTGTCCTGAAGGATGACAAAGACATTCCCTGTATTCGTGGAATCCTGGATCTGTCCGTCCATCGGAAACCACTGGAACATGATATCAGGATACTTCATCGTATCCGCCCGCTCGGCAAAAATGATGATCATTTCTCCCGCACAATATGGATCCATCAATGGAACTACTACAAGTGCAGTATCAGGCAATGAATCGACGCGGACAAATGTTGTAGTACTCAAAGTACAGCCTTCATGGAATGAAGTTGCGGTATAAGTCGTTGAAACTGTCGGCTTTACTAAAGCGTTGCCTGTTAACATAGGAATGATGGTACTATCCAACGGGGACCAAATAACATCAAGTGTTGGCGGATGCAGAAAATGATCAATTAATCCTGAATCACCAAGACAAATAAAAATAGTGTCTGGCGACTCCAAAATCATCCTGAAGGGTATGATATTGATGGTAAAGGTATCTGCCAGGGAGCACCCTCCTGCAAAAGCAGTCACGATATAATCCATCGATTTAGGGACTGTAATACTGGTGCCTTCTGTGTTTTCGATATCACCAACACCGCTGGGATTGTTCCATATAATATCTGTTATTTCAGCGTTCGCCACAAAAGATATTGGAATTGGCGTGTAAGGACACACAGTATCCACATTTGAGACAACTGCTTCGAAAGTCACAATTGTCACATAAATGCTATCTGAGTACACGCTGTCATTAACGGTGCCGGAAACGTAATACCATTGACTTGCAGATGGTGTGAGAACTACTGTGTCTCCATTCGGATCATCGAAATCCTCTGCAGGGGACCAGAGATAATTACTGCCTCCAACAACACTGAGTGTGATTTCTCCATCGGGACATACCAGGACGCTATCAAGGTCTGGCTGAATCACAATGCTGTCAGCGAGTGATGCAGCAATTGTCGTTGAGATTTGGACGTGGAGGGCAAGTACGCAGAGCAGGAGGTAGATTACTTTTTGCATATCTGTTATTGAGCGAGCACAGGGCGACAAATTACAGACTTTTCATCGACCGGACAGGGTTGGGTCATTTTGCGGACGAATTTTCAGTTATCGGAATTTGCAATAGGAAGGGAACAAATAAGTCTGTCATCCTTAATCACTAGTTAGCTGTGGATTAGAATTTTACTCCCACCCTGCAAAGTCCGACATGTAACGGCTTGAGTCGGTCGAAATTGCCAGCACAAAGGGTAGAACTTAGTCATTTGTCGGGACATAGCTCAAGCGCTTTGGCTATCTCCGATGGAGAGGTTTCAGGATTGTCATTGCCCCAGGCCGTGTTGAGATAGTTGATCAGATTGCTGAGCTCGACCTCATTGAGATTACGAAAAGAAGGCATGGGCTCTTTATAGATAATGCCGTTTACATTGATCCCGCCTTTGTGGCCATACTGGATGATACACGGCACATCACCGCGATTCGATTGCAGAAAATCTGCACCCGCAAGGGGAGGGATGAGCCAACCCAATCCGGTACCATCTTCCATATGACAATTGACGCAATAGGTCTGGTAAATTCTCTCGCCCTGTGGATACTGCTGCCTGCATGAAGTACTGAAGATAAACAGCAGTAACAGACTAATACTCAGTTTCAAGAATGAAGTCAATTTGATCCATAAATACATCCACTTCTTCGGAGACCGTGCCATTGCAAAAGGCGCGCACGTGTCGATCCTTATCAATCAGGATTAACCGGCCACTGTGATCAAACCCACCCGGTGCACCGGGGTCTTCGAGGGCGCTTACGAAGTACTCATTGGCAATCTTGAAAATCTCGGACTTCTTACCAGTCACGAAATGCCAGAATTCGGAGGATACGCCCAGATTCGTAGCGTACTCTTTTAGCCTTCCGACCGTGTCACGTTTGGTATCAATAGAGTGTGATACAAAAGCCAGACGCGTATCGCTGTGATATTTTTCATACATCCTCAACATTTCCTTTTTGACTTTAGGGCAGATCGAAGGACATGAAGTAAAGAAGAAATCAGCGACATAAATCCTGCCGGCAAAAGAGTCATTGGTGATCACGTTGCTGTCCTGATCTATAAAACTAAAATCTGGAATGCTGTGATAAACTGTATCACCATTCACCACTTCATAGTTGCCCAGAATGGGTAGTGGTGGACGATCCTGAGACTTTGTCTGGCAAGAGTACCAAAGCCCCAACGCAAATAAGAGAAAGGGACTAATTCGGCTGAACATGACCAAGTTTTTGAAGAAGTGATTCCGCATTTTTAATTCCTGTCAACATGGCATCGCGGACTTTGGATATCCGTGCTTTTTCTGATTGGAGATAAGCATGGATTGAATCCGGTGACACATTTTCTGGCATTTTGTAGTTGTGCATCCATTCCCACATCAGGCTGTCTCCGGCATTGAGTTCAGCAATCGATTTAGCGATCTGCTGGTGCAATATGCTGTCGAGGTTGCTATTCTTCGCTTCAGTTTCCAGAGCCGGGATAAGCCTGGCGATTTCCGACATTTTAGGCATCACTTCATCGTGTATCTGCATGATATTTTTCTCGAGGCTCACGATATCCTTCTGTCGTGTTTTCTGTTGGCTTCCTGCACATGCCACTACAACTATTGCACTTAAAAGGAACAGGACATGATATCGGGCCAATAACATAGCTATGAGTGATTAGGACGGCAAATATAGATTAATGATCAGGGATAGAAATTACTGGCTCGTGCGCCAAAGGAAATCAAAAGCTTAGTAGCAGACTCAGTCGGAATGCGATAGGACTCGAGCCGAATGTAAATGGCGAATTTGAATTTGATTTCTGACAATCAGGGCTTTAGGGAGATTTTACGCTCAGAATGTGGACCACAACGTTACTGCCAACATAGACAGATTTTGATGTTCACTCATGACTTCCAAAGCCTGCCTGACTTTGGCAGGGGCAGTTGAAAAACGACGTCCGCCCCTTTGGTTCGGACAAGTTTTACGAGTTCCCTGTTGAATGGCTCAACAGGGCACGCCCGTCTGCAGATACATGGCCCAACATTATGCAGACGAGTTTTTACAATCCAGTGGGCGGAATCATATTTTATTGCACAAATAACCCATCCTGCATCACCAACGTCCTGTCGCTAAGAGCAGCGAGGTCCTGATTATGGGTCACGATGATGAATGTCTGGCCAAAGTCATCGCGTAACTTCAGGAATAATCTATGGATATCCTGTGAGTTTTCGGTATCGAGATTACCCGTTGGCTCATCGGCGAAGATCACTTTGGGATTGTTCATGAGCGCACGGGCAACGGCTACGCGCTGTTGTTCACCACCGGACAAGGCATTCGGTTTGTGCTCAAGTCTGTGGGAGAGACCGAGGTAATCCAATAGCTCTTTCCCTCGTGTTGTCGCAGATTGTGTTGACTGATGTTGAATGTATGCAGGAATGCAGACATTTTCGAGCGCCGTGAATTCTGGCAACAAATGATGAAACTGGAAAATGAATCCGATCGTATCATTCCGAAAACGAGCCAGTTCGCGTTCACCCATTCGGCCGATTTCTCTGTCGGTGATCCTCACACTACCGATATCCGCTTTGTCCAGTGTCCCCATGATGTGGAGCAAAGTACTCTTACCGGCCCCGGATTTCCCGACGATGGTGACGATTTCACTGGTTTCAATATCCAGGTTGACACCTTTGAGGACATGTAGCGCACCAAAACTTTTATGCACGTTCCTGGTCGATAGAATGCTCAATGTGTAATGTTTTGGTCAGCTGACTCAGCTGGATTTGATAAATACCTTACAAAAATTTTGCACGAATGCGTTGCAGGGTTAAAAATAATACGCGATTCTCGTACTTTTCGAGACAGTCCTGTATTGTGGTCATTTTCTGGGATTTATGAGACACGTCCCAGCATGGAGTAAATGGGGCTATTGTGTGGGACATAGACGAAAAAAGCTATTTTTGGGGTGTTCCCCCTGCCTGCGTTGCATAACACTTTGAAAGATTCGTATGAGAATTTTACAACTCTGTAAGAAATTTCCCTACCCTCTCAAAGATGGAGAGTCGATAGCGGTGACATATCTCAGCAAAGCACTTCGTGATCTCGGTTGTGAAATCACGTTACTTTGCATGAATACCACCAAACACTATACCGATCTTTCTGAACTCCCTGAAGATTTCGATCATTACCATAGTATCCACTGTACACCTCTTGATAATAGTCTGAATGCAGTCGATGCGTTCCTGAATCTCTTCTCAGATGCCTCATATCATGTGCAGCGATTTGATAGCCGGCAATTCAGAGACAAGCTTGTCGAGATTCTGAGCCAAAATACGTATGATGTGGTGCAACTGGAGACGCTTTATCTCGCACCTTATGTGGACACCATCAAGCAGTACAGCAGCGCACAGATCGTGATGCGTGCACATAATGTCGAGCATGAAATCTGGGAACGGATTTCTCAAAACACGCAATTTTTTCCAAAGAAGTGGTATCTCACTCACCTCGCAAAGAAGCTGCGAAATTATGAGGTCGCGAATCTCAATAACTACGACTTCCTGCTTGCCCTCACCGATCGTGATCTCAAGATGTTTAAAAAGCTTGGCTACAAAAATGGCGCCATGGCTTCACCGATTGGGTTGGAAACTTCAAAATATATTGTAAGGAAGCCGGAGAAACCGGAAGATAAATCGTTTTCACTCTGCTTCATTGGTTCTTTGGATTGGATGCCAAACATCGAAGGTCTTGATTGGTTTCTTCACAAAGTATGGCCGATGATCTCCCGTCAGTATCCTGAAGTGACACTGCATGTTGCCGGAAGGAATACCCCGCGCTCTCTTTTCAGTACCTCGTTGAAGCATGTCTTCATTCATGGTGAAGTACCGAATGCTTCAGAGTTTATCAGCAGATATGATGCCATGGTAGTGCCATTGTTCTCGGGAAGTGGAATGCGGGTTAAGATTCTCGAAGGGATGGCGTTGGGTAAAGTGGTCATTTCGACATCGCTTGGTAAGGAAGGAATTGAAGCCCGTGATAAAGAAGAAATTATCGTCGCAGATGATGCAACGGCATTCGTTCATGCGATAGGCTATTGCCTGCGTCAGCCTGACATCCTCGAAGTAATCGGCGAAAACGCACGTGCATTTGTTAAGCGACACTTCAACAATCGTGAAATCACTCAGCGACTTTTTGAGATCTATCAGCAGCTTGTCGAGGGTGAGAATGTGCATGCGTAGATGAGGGAGAGTTCGGAGTTCATTATTCCTTCCTGATACTTGAAGTCGTGATAGTTTTTTATGGGCAGCCCTCCTGCTTTATGCCCTTGCTCCATGCCCGCCCTCCATTCCCCCCATTTTCCCGACTTTTGCGCCTGCTTTCGTGTACATGAAAATTGCATTTATCACATCCAGATTTCCTTTTCCTGTTGAAAAAGGGGATAAGTTGCGCGCCTACCAGCATATTCGTTGGCTTTGCACACGACATGAGGTGCATCTCTTTGCAATTACCCATCACGAGGTTCGGGAGGAGGACATTCGCGCACTCAAAGCGATATGCGCCGGCGTACATATCTATCGGATCAATAACTCGCGACTGCCCTTTAATCTCATTGCTGGGTTGTTGAAAGGCCTTCCTGCTTCTGTAGCCTATTTTCTGGATCGAAAGCAGAAGCATATGATGCAACATGAGATCATCCGCCTGCAGCCACAGCATGTCTTTGTCCAGTTGATCCGTGCAGCAGAATATGTGCGTGTATTGCCGATCTCCAAGACTTTGGACTATATGGATGTCTTTTCAGTTGGAGCAGTACAGCGGGCGCGATCGGGAAACTTGCTCCTGAGACCTTTTTTTGCATTAGAAGCAAGCAGACTCAGGAAATATGAAAAATCAATATATGGGGCTTTCACGAATCATGCGATAATTTCAGCCCGGGATCGGGATCGTCTTCCCTTGCCATATCAAGGCAGTGTTTCAGTCTTGTCTAATGGCGTGGACCTGCAATATTTTTCTCCGATGACCAATCAGAGTGTGAAGTATGAAATTGTGTTTGTGGGAAATATGGGGTATGTACCGAATATTGAAGCGGTCGAGTTCCTTGTGAAGAAAATCATGCCGTTGGTCTGGCGAAGTTTTCCGCAATCAAAAGTATGCCTGGCAGGAGCGCGGCCACATAAACGTGTACTAAAGCTCCATTCCACACAGGTCGAGGTGACAGGATGGGTAGATGACATCAGGGCATATTATGCACAAGGACTGATTTTTGTGGCTCCGATGTTCAGTGGAATGGGCCAACAAAATAAAATCCTTGAGGCGATGGCCATGGAATGTCCTTGTATTACCACTGGATTAGTCGATGAAGCGATCGGGGCCGCGAAAGAGCATGCATTACTCATAGCAGAAGATCAGGATGCGTTTGCACAGGCAATTTGTCATCTTCTGGCAAATCCGGAAGAAATACGGAGACTTGGTACAAAAGCCCGCGAATTTGTATCGCGGAATTATAGTTGGGAAATGAAAAACAAAGCGCTGGATGGCTTGTTGACAAGGCACACAACGCACAGACAATCTGAAACAATACACGTATGATCTCAGTTCATGAACCGCATGCAGGAGTCCTTGATACAGTCGCGGATGCGATTGGAGATATCCGTTTGGGTAAAATGGTCATTGTCGTGGATGATGAGGATCGGGAAAATGAAGGCGACTTTATTTGCGCTGCCGAATGCGTGACGCCTGAAGTGATCAACTTCATGGCAACCCATGGTCGTGGACTTATTTGTGCGCCCCTGAATGAAAAACGTGCAGATGAATTGAATCTGCCGATGATGGTGGATGAAAATACCGCCCTGCATGCAACGGCTTTCACTGTATCGATAGACCTGATCGGGCATGGATGTACGACCGGAATCTCTGCCTATGATCGTGCACGCGGCATCAAAGCACTGACCGACTCTGCTATCAAAGCCAGTGATTTTGCACGTCCGGGACATATATTTCCATTGCGTGCGCGCTCTGGAGGCGTATTACGTCGCAGCGGACACACCGAAGCAGGAATTGATCTCGCAAGACTTGCAGGTTTTTATCCCGCAGGTGTGTTGGTTGAGATACTCAACGCCGATGGAACAATGGCCCGCTTACCTCAACTTCTGGAGATTGCGCGACTTCACAATCTGAAGATCATCTCCATCCGTGACCTGATCGCATATCGCATGGAACGGGAACGCATCGTAGAACAACTGGATTCGGTCACTGTAGATACTCCATATGGCATGTTCGACGTCATCCCATTCAGGCAGATCACCTCTCAGGATATTCATCTTGCATTTGTGAAAGGGACGTTGAGTACCTCGCCGACATTGGTACGTATGCATTCCGCAGCTGAGACCGGAGATGTCCTCGGGATATTGTTCGATGATTACGGACTTCAGCTGGCAAATTCAATGAAGATGATTGCCGAACAAGGTAATGGCGTGCTCGTCTATCTCAGGCATAATGAGCATCCTGAGGCGATACTCAAAAAACTGAGTATCTACAAGAAGATACATGATACATCTCCTACCGATAACGAACAACGGAACATCGGTGTTGGTGCACAAATCCTCAATGCACTCGGTATTGAGAAGATTCGGCTTATCACGAATCATCCGAGACCACGTGTAGGTCTCTTAGGATTCGGATTAGAGATTGTGGAAACGGTGAGTTGTGGATAACGTGGAGGTAAAAAACGAGCTGTCTATCGGGAGTTAACAGATTTGAACTTACCTGCGCCTAATCAGATCCAACACTCCATGAATGAAGGTGAGGGGATGAATCGGATTCCCTGGCACATATAAATCAATGCGATACTTGTTGAGGAAACTTCTGTTCAATGCTGCGCTCTCTGCAAATATTCCTCCACTGATTGCATCGGTTCCTGCGAGGATAATCATTTTCGGTTCTGGTATGGCATCATAACAAATTTGCAATGCCTCGGCCATATTTGCCGTGAGAGGACCTGTGATCACAATACCATCGGCATGGCGTGGTGATGCGACAAACTCAATACCAAATCGACCCATATCGAAGTTCACATTACCACATGCGTTGAGTTCCAACTCACAGCTATTATCTCCGCCTGCAGATATTTGACGCAGCTTGAGTGAGCCACTGAAAAAATGGGAGATTTCTGCCCTGATCAAATCCGGATTTAATGCGATAGGCAATTCATCTCCTTCTTTCACAATCAATCGTGCAGGGTCGTTTGTTGCCATCTTATAGTCTGTCGTAAACGTGATCTTATCTGGGTAAGCAAAAGCACATTCTCCACAGAACGTGCATTTGCCAAGGTCAACCCTTACCGGGTTTATTTCTATAGCCTGTGTTGGGCATATGTCCGCGAACTGTTGTTCGTCCACCTGTGTAGGCAGGATTACAGGTCTACCCCTGAAGATGCCCGGTACACTGGCTTTGGTCACATCAGGGATGTATTGCTTTCCCTGGTGCAGGAGTATTTTTATATTGTTTATCATGATCGGCTACCTGCTATAAGTCATGTCCACAATAAGACAGATCAAAACTTTTATTATTGACCGGGAAATCAGAAATCTCATTATTCCGCACCGCCAAAGCTAATGCGAGCCAGTTATGTAGCGATGGGTCCTTGATTTTATAGTGCAGCAACTCTCCCTGTGTATCGCTGATGGCGCAATGACATATTTCACCTCTCCATCCCTCAACGAGTGAAAGGGCAAATGCATTGGGAAGGGGCTTTAATAAAGGGTTTCTGAGCCTGGTTTCCGCCGGAATTGTTTCAATGAGTTGCCTGATATATCCTATGGATTGCCTGATTTCAGCTTTCCTGATCTGCGCGCGTGAGTATACATCTCCGTGATGTTTCAAAATGGGTTGGTGAGATAGTGTAGGGTAGAGGTCATGAGGATGAGAAGAACGGATGTCACGGGCAATACTGCTCATCCTTGCAGTCATGCCAACAGTTCCGATTTCTTTTCCTGTTTCAGATGACACCACTCCGGTCTTTTCGAGCCTTGCCAGTACAGTAGGCGAAGTAAATGTCTCTCTGCACATCTCCTCAAAGTCTGGTTCATATTCATCAATTACATGTTTGAGCGTATCACCAGATTCCATTGTAAATGGGAAATGAGTTGTCCCCGCCCGAATCAGACCTTTAGCGAAGCGGTTTCCACACCAGATTTGGAAATAATTGACAAGCGGCGTCCGTAATCTCCCGAATACAGAGCTGCCAAGTTGATAGGCGATATCCGTACAGAGAGCACTCAGGTCACCAGTGTGAATGGCAACGCGTTCCAGCTCCAGGGCAAGCGTCCTCTGAAACTGCAAATCCTCATCTGACAGATAGCCACACAGAGATTCCCAGAGATTGACAAATGCGGTTGTGTGACCAGCGACAGTATCACCCGCAATGTTCTCGGCAAGTGTAATGCGCTGCAAGAGTTTTTTCTTCTTGAGAAAAAGACTTTCGATGCCACGGTGTTGATAGCCTAGTTGAATTTCAAGGTGCAGGATCTGCTCACCATCACAAATGAAACGGAAATGTCCGGGCTCTATCACGCCTGCATGAATGGGACCTACCCCTGCCTCATAGAGTTCATCGCTGGGGATCTTGAAGAAAGGATAATTGGTAATGTTGCTGTTCCTGTCCGGCCGGTCAGAGGGAAATCTGACAGGCTTAAGCCAGGGATGATCCGTATAACTGATTTGGAAATTCTCATGCATTTCTCGCTCAAATATTTGAAAAGCAAGATGATGCCTTGTAAATGAAGGAAGAGGAGTTTTAACATCGACGACAGCAGAAGAAATATAGATGAGTCCATCAGTATCATTGGCGATGCAACACATCAATTTTATCTTGTCCTGGTGTGGAAAGCCATAGTAGTTCACACAGTGATTGGCTTCATGACTCAGGAACACGGTATTGAGTTCCAGAAATGGTTCGTAATTCAGCACAGGAATGGCATCCAACGAAATGCTTTGATTATTTTTAATCGCGATATACTCCATCCTACCTAAGGCAAATTAACGATAGCGCTCTGAATCAGTTCAACCATTTGTGATGGCGGGTTCAACCCGAGATAAATCACCAATCCCAGCAGGATAAACTGTGAAAAAGACTCGTGTGGCTTAATGTGTTCGACATGTTCTTCATTGAATTTCACAGGAAATGAAAATAGCAGCTTAAAGATATTTTTACCGAATGCCCACATAATCGTAGTGAGCAACAGAAGGAGCAGGATAAGTACGAAGAAGTGATGTCCTTCAAATAAAGAGAGAAATATCATGAACTCAGTAATGAACAGGCCGGAAGGTGGTATGGCGGTAGTACAGACAAAAGCCAGTATCATGACCATTGCGCCCGTAAAATTGTATTTCAAATAATTGCCGGTATCATAGATGCTTTTGCTGTTATAAATCCGATAAATCTGGCCCATTTGAAAAAACATGCTGGATTTTACGCATGCATGAAACAGAATGTGTAAGATCGCGGCATAATATCCCACGCCACCTGCTGCGATACCAATCATGACTATACCCATGTGTTCGACGCCTGAATAGGCCATCACTCTTTTGATATTCTTCACCCGGAGCATATAGATAGTGGCAACGAAGACGGAGAGGACAGCAGCAAGCATAATGATGTGATTTGCCCAGAGATGCAGAGTGGTGCTGGCAATGATTTCGTAGAAACGAAAAATACCCACAAAACCGACGTTCATCAGGACGCTGGACAGTAATGCACCGGCCGGTGAAGGCGCTTTGTCTTTTGCATCGATACCGGCTGTAAACATCGGAACAAGGCCTAATTTGGCGGTGTATCCGGTGAAGATGAAGATAAAAGCAAGACGCAGCCAGAAAATGTTGAGTGAGCCGGCATTCTCCAGCAGCGCAGCGAAAGAAAGATCACTGATACCTTCCTTCTGTAATGCAATGCTGAGAAAAAGAATACCAATAAATACCAAAGAGATACTAATGGAGCATACAAAGACGTATTTCCATGTGCCTTCCAGGGAGCGGATGTGTCGGGGATGATAGATTAAGGCAGAAGAGGCAAGAGTAGTCAACTCGACAAATATCCAGGTTACAGCGATGTGATTGGAGAGGTATGCAGCACTCAATGCCGCAACAAGCGCAACCATCGCAGCACAGTAAATCCCTCTTTTTCGCGGGGTATCCCCTTGTTTTGATAAATAGATATGACTGTGATAAAATGCGGGAATCGCTATGATACTGAGGGTAACCAGGAGCAGGATTGCAAGCGCATCGGGCATGAAATATCCAAATTCAACCTGGCCTAGATGGTTGAATTCATATACTGTAAAGCTCCACTGGAGGATAAGAAAAACAAGAACTGCCAGGTGATTAAAGAGTGTATTCCTGTTAACAAACAGGAATACTGTTATTGCAAAGGCGCCGGCTAAATAAGGTATCGTCATACTCTGTACACGCAGTGTCTAGTCCTTCAGATTTCTTAATCGGTCCACATCCACATCTTTGAGTACGTCTCCGATCTTATTCGCGAATATTCCAAGCAACAACACGCTGACGAAAAGATCAAGCAAGATACCTGTATTGACAAGCATTGGCATTTCGTTTCCCACGGCAAGGGATAATGCAAAGACGCCGTTTTCAATAATCAGGAATCCCATCACATGTGTGATAATTTTTCTTCGGCTCATAATGATATATAATCCGGTAAACAAGGCGGAAAGCGCAGCAACAAAATATATTTTGTTCAAACGCGTGTCGTCTACAATGTTGGAAAGAAGGAATGTAAGTACTACGATCAGCGTCACTATAATCAGGGAAAGAAAATTGGGTAGATACGGCTCAGCTTCACGGGTTATTTTATTCCGTTTGATCACATAGGTAAGTATCAATGGAACAGCAAGAGTTTTGAAGACAATTGTCTCGAGAAGAATAAAGACGAGATTCAGAGAATCGATTTCGTGCAACTCGATGAGGCTGACTGCAAATAACAGGATGCCCTGAAATGCAAGAATTTTGATATAGGTGAGCAGGCGATTTGCGATACTGAGGTATATCAGGGAGACGACGAAAGTGATCATTAAGACATTGATCATTGTCCTGGCGATTCCTGGATTAAATAAATTTTCCCATGATCAGCAATACCCCGAAAAAGATCAACAATGAAACTGAGGTAAGCGTAAAAATAAACTGTGGATTGTGGCCCATTCTGAATCTTGCAGAAAATGATTCCAGTACTCCTACAATCATGGCAAACACAAACTGTACTGCAAAGAAGATAGGTATCGTATAATAGAAGGGAAGGAATCCTACAAAGAAATTTGCAATCAGGGTACCATACATGGCGAACTTCAGATTTCCTGCGAACTGAATCATCCCCAGATCAAAACCACTATTGTCCAGAATCATCACTTCATGAATCATCGTGAGTTCGAGATGTGTCTTTGGATCGTCGACCGGCATTCGGCTGTTTTCAATCATCGCAATCATGATCAACACAAAAGTTGCCAGTACTCCAAGCGCATAAGAAATATAAGAACCAAAATGAAGGGAAACAAATATCTCCTGAAAGGACGTGTGTCCGGTAAAGAGAGCAAAGGAACCCATCAGAATGAAGAACGCAGGCTCTACCAGCAGGGAGTAAAGTGCTTCGCGGCTTGCTCCCATCCCTTCAAAACTGCTGCCTGTGTCCAGTGCCGAGACTATGCTGAAGAATTTTCCTATCCCCAGGACATATGCAAAGAATACAAAATCACCATTAAAGGAAATAATTCCTTTGTATTGACCCAATGGAACTACAAGTATCGCCATCACCACAGAGGCAAAATGCATACTTGGGGCGATCTGGAAAATGAAACTGGTTGTCTCGCTATAGACCGCGCCTTTCTTCCATAGGCGTATCACATCTTTCATGGGTTGAAACAGCCCCGGCCCTTTTCTGCCTGAAGTGATACTCTTGGTCCTGATGACGATACCGGTGAATACCAAACTCGTGAGGAATATCAAGGCCAGGCTGAGCATCTCATATCTGGTTTAAAAAATTAATGAATTTTTGCAGCGCATCCTTCAACAAGGGCACAGCCATGACGAGTGTAATGAAGATCACTCCATAGAGGACATAAAACTGAGGGTTGCCGTTTTGCAGAAATCTGAACTTGCCAAAGAAAAATCTAAGTTGCCTGAGAGGTAAATCAATCAGCCATATTTCCAGTTTATCATGCGGATGTGTTTCATGCCAGCCCTGCTTCGGAAACACACCGGTGACCTCCTGTTTCTTTTTGTGGATAGACAGCATGGGTTCCGCCAGTTTTCGGTATGCACGGACAAAAGCACTCGCCGTGTACTGCATTTTACGCATATCTCCCACATAGCCGCATCCCCATGTAACATCAGTCACATGCGTTCTTCTGAGGGTCACCATCCTTCGTATCCCATAGATGCTTAACGTCAGAACAATGAATCCGGCTGCACACAAGCCAATCGCTTGCATGCTTTGACTGATCTGCAGTGCAGCAAGCAGATCTCCGCCGGGTACAGGCATCTTGGCTGCAAATAATTGAATAGGCTCTCCAAGTAACCGTACAAATACTCCTGGAAAAAGCCCAATCGCCAGCATCATTACCAATATCATGTACATCGGGAGGAGTTTCCCTGCAATTGCTTCAGACATGTTCTGAGGGAATTGACGACGGGGCGTGCCCAGAAATACAATACCGAAAGCTTTCGAAAAACAAAACAGGGCAAGTCCACCGATGAGGACCAAACCAAAAATCGAAAATAACATCACCAGAACATTCGCAAGGACTGCATTCTCAATTCCATTAAGCAATCCGAAGAAGATCAGAAACTCCGAGACGAAACCATTGAATGGAGGGAGGCCGCAAATCGCGAGCGCCGCAACAAGAAAGAGAAGCGTGGTATGCGGCATATGTTTTACGAGACCTCCTAAATGTTCGATGTGCACGGTTTGCGTCGATTGATACACATTACCTGCCCCGTAAAAAAGCAACGACTTGAATAACGAATGATTCAATACATGGAGCAACCCTCCTCCAAAGCCAAGAATCACCAAAGCCGCATTTTGTTGTCCGATCCCGATTGCACCTAGCCCTATGCCGATTCCAATAATGCCGATATTTTCAATGCTATGATAGGCCAGCAACTTCTTCAGATTGTGTTGCAGGATGGCGAGCATCACACCATAAATTCCCGAGAGCACGGAGATCATAAGTATTGTATATCCCAGGACGGTGTAATCCGTCTTTATCAGTAAAAGCATCCGGAGGATACCATAAATACCTATTTTGATAATCACACCAGACATAATACCGGAGATATGCGCCGGTGCGACCGGATGGGCATATGGCAACCATGTATGAAAGGGAACAAATCCTGCCTTGATCGCAAAACCGAGGAAAAAACAAAAGAATAGACCCAGACTGATCAGAGGTGGGAAAGAGGAAGAGAATGCAGTGATCGCATGAAAATCATAAGAATCCATCCGATAAAATATCCAGATAAAACCCAGGGTGAGAAACACAATGGAGATATGTGATTGGATTAAATAATTAATACCCGCTTTGATGGTGGCGGACTTGTGATGTTCAAAGATGACAAGCATGAATGCAGAAAGGGCTAAGATCTCCCAGGCCATGAGGAATAGGAGAGAGTGCTGAATCACGCATATCGCCGTAAGTGACGACTGCATGAGTAAAAAGGCAACACAGTGGAGAGAGATCTGAGAGGATTGCGTCTGATAGGATTTCATGTAGTACAATCCATACATGCCACCAGTGACAATGGTGAAATTGATGAGCAGGATAAACCACCCGGACAATGCATCTATTCTCAGTGGAATGTCGCCAGTGACAAGTGTTCCCTGCAAAATAAACTCGATCTGCCCGCCAACAAGGGCACGCGCAGCAAGTATTCCGCTCAGAATGGCATTCAGGATAACAACAGTGAGAGTGATGATCCCTTTCCACTTCGTGTTAAGAAATGGAATTGTGACAAGGGCTGCAACAAGGATAGACAGGTATGTCTGAATAAGACTCATCTGATTAATCAGATATTGTTGTCAAAACACCGGCAAAGTAAAGAATATGCGGATAGCGCGGATTCGCATGTGATTGAAATTCAGAATGCATGAAGATCAAATACGCGCAATGTTGAGTTCCGCTCCTGAGGTGAATGTCTCTGTACGAAAATTCGTGTAAAGAAAGGATGACAAGAAAGAGCTCCTAAAAGCTCGGACAAAATGAGCTTGTGTTCTCATATTCACCGATGAACGTCAGGCTGAGTTCAAAGATCCCTTGCCCCAGACGATCATTCGCGAGATCATCGAGACTATACTCATAGCTGAGCCCGAGCAAGAAGCTACCGAGTTCGATACCGGTGAGTGCCATGAGCGACGACGGCTTGAGATTTTCGAGTTCTTTCGCGAGGCGCAATCCAGCTCCGAGATGGAGGGCATTGTTATTGTGGTTATTGATGGCGAAGCGTACGTGTGTACCAAACTGAAGCATTGACACAGGCCCTTGTGAGAAAAATGCGAAGCGTGGCAAGATGCTTACCGATTCATTCAGGACAATATTGGTGTTCGCATATGCCGTCAACTTGCTCTTCAGGGTGATATCCTCGGCATCTTCCTGTCCTTCCGTGCGCCGGAAGAAAGACACTGAGGGTGCGATAATATGTCCAATTGCAATGCCTCCCGAAAGCCCGAATTTCTTTGATGCCTCCAACATGTAATTGATGCCAAGGCCCAGATCCGCATGCGCAAGATTATTCTCAGGTAAGTTTTCCCTTGTGACGAAACTATATTGGTCAAGCCCATTAAACTGATCGTCAAAGATCAGGTTCTCATAATTGATACTGCGCTGCACAATTCCCAGGTAAAGACCACCGGAGAGATATTGTGCTGACTGTGCATCAAGGAATTTGTGAAAGGCTGCGGAAAGGTTGATCTGAGTGGTATTGAAATTAAATACTCCTGTGCGGTCAGCGACAACGGAAAGTCCTGCACCGGCATAGTCCTTGGAAGTGCGACCTACTTCAAAGCGCAAATCACCAAATACACCGTACGTCTGATAAGGATTGTCCAGAATGCCACGCCATTGATCATGATAGATCATGGATACCCGGTATGATCCATCGATTGCTCCTGTCAACGCCGGATTGATATCAAGAGGTACAGTGTAGAACTGCGTGAAGTATCTGTCCTGTGCATGCGACACAACATTGCAAAGCGCGATACATCCGGTACAAATTAAACGACATAGAATTGACATACGCATTCGGGAATTAAGCCGAAATTGAGATTTACTGAAGCATTTTGATGATGTCATAATTCGTCACGATATACGCCTTTCCGGTCCGATCACGGGAGATCACCGCCGGTACTTTCCGTGTGATGTACTGATTGAGTTTTGAGATTGGCAATTCTTCATCGACCTCCGGAAAGGGCTGTCCCATGATCGCGCGAATCTGCGTCTCCGCATGTTTCAAGGGGTTTTCCAATAAGAAGGAAAGTACCTGCGTCTCCGTGACACTACCAACGAAATGACCATTTTCCGCTATAGGTACCTGGGAAATGTCATGATCTCTCATCATTTCAAACACCGATCGTACTGACGTATTCTGATCTACACTCAGCATCTCCTGTCCACGCATGTGCTGAATAATATCCTTGACTGAAAGTTCTTTCTCCAGGAAGCCGCGCTGGCGCATCCAATCATCATTATAGATTTTGCCGACATAACGGCTGCCATGATCATGGAAGATGATGACAACGACGTCGTCTTTTGTGAGTTTGTCTTTGAGCTGAATTAAGCCGGCAAGTGCAGAACCTGCAGAATATCCGAGCAGGATGCCTTCCTCCCTGGCAAGTCTCCGCGCTGCAATTGCACCATCCTTGTCCGTCACTTTTTCAAAGAGATCGATAAGATCAAAGTTTACGTTCTTCGGCAGGATATCCTCTCCGATGCCTTCGGTGATGTAAGGATATATTTCTTTTGGGTCAAATATCCCGGTTTCCTTATACTTTTTGAACACGGAACCGTATGTATCAATACCCCATACCTGGATGTTCGGATTCCGTTCCTTGAGATATTGTGCTACGCCCGAGACGGTGCCACCTGTACCGACGCCGACGACAAGATGTGTGATTTTGCCGTCTGTTTGCTCCCAGATTTCAGGTCCGGTAGTTTCATAGTGGGCCAGTGTGTTGGAGAGATTGTCATATTGATTACACCAATAGGAATTCGGCAGTTGCTTACTGAGGCGTTTTGCGACAGAATAGTAGGAGCGTGGATCAGTGGGTTCGACATTCGTTGGACAGACGATGACTTCTGCACCGTGCGCCTTGAGCATGTCAATTTTTTCCTTCGATTGTTTATCGTTTGTTGTGAAAATACATTTATAGCCCTTTACGGCAGCGGCAATTGCAAGGCCCATACCGGTATTACCTGATGTGCATTCGATGATTATACCACCAGGCAGCAGATCGCCACGTTTTTCTGCATCATCGATCATTTTCACAGCCATCCGGTCCTTGATCGAATGCCCTGGGTTGAAGGTCTCGACTTTGGCCAGAACGAGTGCAGGGATATCAGCGACAACTTTGTTCAGCTTTACCAGCGGAGTATTGCCGATTGTCTGGAGGATATTCTCGCGATAGTTCATTGATCTTTTTAGTATTTCAGCGCAAAGATACGGTATCCGGAAGCCTACCTTATTTCGTAGCTTATTTCGACATGAAACCTTCCATCGATGGCACCCAGAGTCCGTGCAATACCCTGCGATACAATCACGCTGATATCATCCGGATAGGTTGGCGGGATAGTGCCAATCACTTTGGCCCAAACACTGCGACCAAACATCGGATTGCGTATTTCGATGAGCGAATTGACCGGGGCCATCCGGTGCAGGACAAATAAATTGGGGTCTTGTTTTGACTTATTCCACCATGCAACTCCTTTTTGTTTTGCATAGTGTTTGTCAGGCGAAGTATTGACCATTTGACTGTCGATCGCATAACCATGGTGAGAGGTCAAAGTATTTGTCAAATGGCCATTCCTGAAGTAGATTCCCGAAACGGAGGTATTCAATTTTCCGAGGAAAAGCAATTGTCCCATACGTACATTGGAATCATATAACGCATTCATTCTCATTAAGGTATCAACGGGTATCTGAAGCATCCTCTTCGCCAGGCCAAAGATGGTCTCACCTTGCCTGACTCTATAATAAACCGGATAGCTTGCTGTTGCCGATGAAGTTTCCAGCCTTCTGATGTCAAACGATGTCAGGATCAGATCACAGGGCTCGATATCCCGAAAGTGGAGGATAGGATTCAGAGCCTGAAGTTGGAAAGCAGTACAGCCTGTGGCTGCCGTGATCGTGTTCAGGGTTGTCGTTCTGCCCACGCGCCACTGCAGGTACAGGGACCCATCTTCGCTGCTCTGGACCAGTAGGGTATCCTGACAAAGCAAGATGTTCCCTGATACCCTCTGCCCATCCAGGAGTGGGCCCGTAAACAGAAGCGTAAAGACTGTAAGTGAACGAATCATCCTACAATTATATAAAGAAATTTTGTAATGTGTAAATTACTACTTTTGAATATATTTGCTCAATATTCGCACTTCATTGGCAAAACAACACTAAGAACGAGACATGGGCATCCTTGGTATCATTCCCGCACGATATGGATCCACAAGACTTCCTGGTAAGCCCCTGATCAAAATACAGGGAAAGACCATCATCGAACGTGTCTACGAACGCGTCCATAAGTCTGCACAACTTACTGAAATCGTCGTCGCTACCGATGATGTAAGAATCTATAATCACGTGCGGAAATTCGGTGGCCATGCCATCATCACCAGATTAGATCATCCAAGCGGAACTTCCCGTTGCGCAGAAATCATAGAAGCGATGTCGAGTTTCGATCTGATCGTCAATATCCAGGGTGATGAACCCTTGATCAATCCAGTCCAAATAGATCAACTCGTTGAGTTTATGACAAGTCAGCCAACGATCAGCATTGGGACTTTGATGCGCCGGATCGACCGCATAGAAGATTTGTCGAATCCGGCGGTAGCCAAAGTAGTTTGTGGTCATCACGACCGGGTAATGTATTTCAGCAGGAGCCCTATACCCTTTGTGCGCGATCTGCCTATAAATCAATGGTTGGAACATGGACATTTCTACAGACATATCGGTATGTATGCCTATCGGAGAGAAGTCCTGAAACGTATCGGTATTCTCCCTCAAAGTGATCTCGAACGTACTGAGAAGCTGGAACAATTGAACTGGCTCTATCACGGCTATCCAATTCACGCCATAGAGACTGAGTTTGAATCACTGGGGATTGATACACCGGAGGATCTCGCGTTGCTGGAAAAGATGCTTGAATTGTCGAATGTGTCTTAAAAATGCCATTGGCTGTTAGCTGTTGGCTATTGGCTGAGGGAAGTTGCAAACTTCTAAAGTTCAGACACTAAGACATTGAATGAGTAGTTATAAAATCGAAGTTAAAACTTCGCTAAAGTGTTACTTCCGAAATCCAACTGTTGTTAGCCATTAGCTAACAACTGCATTTAAGCATGCGCTTCCACAGGAACAATTTCTTTTAGCTTTTCGATGGTATAGTGAATCTCATCCATAGTATTCAATGCTGAAAATGAAAACCGTATTGTCTTTCGTTTTGGATTCGCACCTATCGCCTCGAGGACATGTGATTGAGTCTCAGCACCTGAACTACATGCACTGCCTCCACTTGCACTAATGCCTGCAATATCCAGCGACAACAACAACATGTCCGAACGTTCTGTCGCAGGGAACGAGACACTCAGAACAGTGTAAGATGCATTACCGTCGATATCTCCATTGAAAGTGATATCGTCAAATTCTTCCGTGAGACGTTGGCGGAATGTACTTCGCAATGCGCGAATATGTGCAATGTCTTCATCCAGCCGCGCTTTCATCAGTTGCATTGCGGCAGCAGTACCTACAATGCCATACACATTTTCCGTACCTCCACGCATATTTCGCTCCTGACCTCCGCCTTCGATGAAGGGATGTACCATCGTATTCTGGTTGATATAGATGAAGCCACAACCCTTTGGCCCATGAAACTTATGCGCGCCGCAAGCGAGAAAGTTGATTCGGGTCTTGCTTACATCGATGGGAAAATGACTGATGGTCTGTACGGTGTCTGAGTGAAACAAAGCACCTTCCTCACTACAGATTGCCGAGACGAGGTCGAGATCGATCATCGTACCGATCTCATTATTGGCGTGCATCAGACTGACAAGCGTTTTTTCTGAAGAAGCCCGAAGCTTCTTGCGCAGTTCTTCCGGATCAATACGTCCTTCCCGGTCAACGTGCAGATACTCTGTTTTCACTGTGTTCTCCTGTTGTATTCCAGCCAGGGTGTGGAGGATGCAATGGTGTTCGATCGGTGAGGAGATGATACGCTTCACACCAAGATCACGCACGCTGCATCGTAAGGCCATATTATTTGCTTCTGTGCCACCTGATGTGAAGAAGATCTCTCCAATCGATGCATGGATACTTTGGGCAACGACTTTTCTGGCAGTTTCGATGGAAGCGCGGACTTTTCGTCCTTCTGCATGAATAGAAGAAGGATTGCCAAAGTGCTCATGGAGGAAAGGAAGCATGGCCTCTATCACCTCAGGGCGTAGAGGTGTCGTCGCAGCATTATCAAGATATACGCGCTTCATGAATCATTATTTGTTCAGGTAAATTGGACGCAAAGATCGAATAAATTTTTCGCCGCTTAGCTAGGTAGTGCTCAGCACAAGGAGCTCATTGCGCATCTCAGCGGCGAGCTTTTCTGCTTTGTCCTTCGTGCCGCTCTCTGCGTAGATACGGAGGATCGGTTCGGTATTGGAAGCGCGAAGGTGTATCCAGCTATCGCCGGTGAGGATTTTCAACCCATCTCTCGTATCTATCTCTGCGCCAGAATATGCAGAAGCAACGCTGTCAAATAAGGATTTCAGATCGACTTCTTTCGGAAGTTCAATTTTACTCTTAGCAATGATATACGCAGGATATTTCTTTTTGAGCTGGCTCAGAGAGTGGCCTGATTTTGCCATGTAAGAGAGTAACAAAGCAATTCCAACCAGTGCATCACGTCCATAATGTAATACCGGATAGATGACACCTCCGTTTCCCTCACCACCAATGACCGCGCCTGTACGTTTCATTTCCTCTACAACATACGCTTCACCGACTTTCGAGGCGCTATAGGGCTGTCCGTACTTTGCAGCCAGATCACGCAATGCCAGTGAGGAAGAGAGATTCGACACACAGGGACCCGGTGTATGCTGAAGTACATAATCTGCCACTGCCACGAGTGTATATTCTTCCCCAAAATAGGCCCCGTGCTCATCCACCAGCGCCAGACGATCTACGTCCGGATCCACAGCGATTCCCAGCATCGCACCGAAGGAGGAGACTTCCCGACAGAGATCCCGAAGATGTTTTTCCGATGGTTCTGGATTATGGGCAAATTCGCCATTGATGCTCTCATTGAGGAGTGTAAATGTGCACCCGAGTGCTTTAAGGAGCGCAGGGATTGCGAGCGCGCCTGATGAGTTGATACAATCCGCGACGATATAAAACTGCTTTTGTTGTATTGCCTGTACATCTACCAGATCGAGTTTACAAATACAATCTATGTGATACGTCATATCATTCAGAGTCGTCTGAAGCGTTCCGAAGACGTCCATTGGAGAATACTGAATCGCATTTGCTTCAGCAATCTTCAGGATCTGTTCTCCATCTGCCTGACTGATAATCTCTCCATTTGCATTGAGAAACTTCAAGGCGTTCCAATCCCGTGGGTTATGGCTCGCTGTGATGATAATGCCGCCTTGTGCTTTTGCATACGCGACATACATCTCTATGGATGGTGTTGTGGACACACCTGCTTCGATGACGTTCACACCCATGGCCCGGAGGGTCTCAATGACAAGAGCGCTTACATGGGGTCCTGAAATCCTGCCATCGCGACCAATAACGACCGTGGGATTCCGATCGCTGGTTTTCAGCCATGTTGCGTATGCAGCCGTGTATAATACGATGTCAGCAGGTGTAAGATTATCACCCTGTACTCCTCCTAAAGTACCTCGTATCCCTGAAACTGATTTTATGAGTGCCATCAATGTAAAAATAGGAAAAGGAGAATGAGAATATTTATTTCTGAAATCCATCAAACCTCAGGAGATTTCCGCTTCGCCATCCAACCCTTCAGGAAACCTATGAATATAGGTAATACGGAAATGAAGATGATGGCAAGAATGGAGATTTCAAAGTTCTTCCTCACGATCGGGATGTTTCCAAAGAGATAGCCCAATGTAGTAATACTGCCAACCCATAAGGTCGCACCCAGGATGCAGAAAAGGATATATCTTGAATAGGTCATGCTTCCGGCACCTGCAACAAAAGGCGCTATTGTACGCACAATTGGCACGAATCGCGCAAGGATGATCGTCTTACCGCCATGCTTTGCATAAAATGCTTCAGTCATCTCAATGTATTCGCGTTTGAAAAACAGAATGCGCTTGCGTTTTTTGATCTGATCACCGAAATATTTTCCGATGAAATAATTTACATTATCACCCAGCAATGCAGCACCAATGAGTAAGGGTACCACCATAGAAATTTTCAACGTGGGATTTTCAACACCGCAAAACATACCGGCCGTAAACAATAAGGAATCACCAGGGAGGAGTGGCATGATCACCAGTCCTGTTTCGACAAAGATGATCGTAAACAGGATGAAGTACGTCCCCGTGGCATACGTGGCAATCCATTCAGCAAGCTTTTCATCAATGTGCAGGAGAATATCCAGGAATTCTTTCAGAAGATCCATCATCGGAAGAATGTTTCGCCCAAGAAACAGCGAAATTCTGATATCCTGCTAAAGGAATCTCAAATTGCGACCTTTGCTCTCATGCTTGAGACGATTCAATCAATAGATACCCGGTTGCTCATTTGGATTCACGAATATCTACGCAGTGATGTGCTGGATTGGCTGATGCCTCTTGTACGCTCAAAGTGGACCTGGGCACCTCTCTATGTCTTTCTTCTCGCATTTATGCTGTTCAACTTTGGAAAGCGCGGAGGATTGTGGGCACTGTTTTTCATTTTCGCAATAGCACTATCTGACTCAGTGAGCAGTAAAGTGATCAAGTACCAGGTAAAACGTATCAGGCCATGTCATACGGAACTTACCGCTACGCATTTGCATATGCTCGTCCCTTGCGGTGGACAGTATGGGTTTACCTCTTCTCATGCTTCGAATCATTTTGCGATGGCCACGTTTCTGTTCTTCACATTGGGAAGGATGATGCGGAGAATACGCTGGCCTGTGATCATCTGGGCCGTATGTATTGCATTCGCTCAAGTATATGTAGGGGTGCATTATCCATTGGATGTGATAGGGGGAGGAGTATTGGGTGCTATCATAGGCGCGGGCATTGCATGGTATTATAATCTTAGAATGAAGAGATGGAATATAGCAGAACTGGATGCTTGAATCATTGCGTCTTGTCGGGGCGGGAATAAAATCCTACTCTTCCGACCGCTATCTCTAAACACCACACACTTACCGAATATAGTTGAGCATTATAATGGAGGGAGAATAAATCTCCTTCGCGATTGGTCGATATGTACCCGGAGATGTCACTTTACCTGCGACTTGTTTGGAGTCCTTTGCGTCGGTGCACGAAAAGTCTTTGTGTGCCACTCACAGCAGCTCCTCTCACGAAATAGCCATACTTTTAGCGTCAATAAAACAAGTCAATCATGTCCGGGATTAAAGCGTATATCGATGCCAATCGCGACACCATGCTCAACGAGCTTCTTGAATTCCTGCGTATACCATCCGTCAGTGCAGACCCGAAGCACAAGCAGGATGTCCGCAAGGCGGCTGAATGGGTGCGCGATTCCATGAAACACAGCGGCCTGGAGGCTGTTGAAATTTTCGAAACGACCGGCCATCCAATGGTCTATGGCGAAAAGATCATGGATTCGTCAAAGCCGACAGTGTTGGTCTATGGCCATTATGATGTACAACCTCCGGATCCGCTCGATTTATGGCATTCTCCGCCATTTGAACCAGTGATAAAAGATGAAAAAATCTACGCACGGGGGGCATGTGATGATAAGGGTCAACTCTATATGCACCTCAAAGCATATGATGCCATGTCTCAAAACGGCGGCTTCCCTTGTAACCTGAAATTCATGTTCGAAGGTGAAGAAGAGGTAGGCAGTTCCAATCTGGGCACCTTCGTCAGAAAGTACAAGGACAAATTGAAATGCGATGTCGTCCTGATATCCGATACCAGCATGATCGCCAATGATGTTCCGTCGATTACGACCGGACTACGCGGCTTGTGTTATGTGGAAGTGGAGGTCACGGGTCCAAATCGCGATCTGCACAGTGGAGTCTATGGAGGCGCCGTTGCAAATCCGATCAATACACTTTGCGCGATGATAGCTTCATTGCACGATGAAAAAGGCAGGATCACGATACCTGAGTTCTATGATGATGTAGCTGCAGTAAGCGATACTGAACGGAAAGAAATGAATAAAGCTCCCTTTGACCTCGATGAATACAAAAAAGATTTGGGGATCGGGGAAGTGAAAGGTGAAGAAGGATATACGTCACTCGAACGTACATCCATCCGCCCGACGCTTGATGTCAATGGAATGTGGGGAGGTTATATCGGCGAGGGAGCAAAGACTGTATTGCCCTCCAAGGCCTTTGCCAAGATCAGCATGCGCCTTGTCCCAAACCAGGATCCGGATAAAATTCCCGGATTGTTTGAAAAGCACTTTAAAAAGATCGCCTCCCCTTATGTGACGGTAAAAGTAACAGTACATCATGGCGGACAACCAGTCGTAACACCAACAAATACTCCCGAGTACAAAGCGGCTTCAATGGCGATGGAGAAAACCTTCAGCAAAAAGCCACTTCCTCAGAGGTCTGGCGGGAGTATCCCCATCGTTGCCTTGTTTGAGGAGGTGCTTGGTGTAAAGACTGTTCTCCTGGGCTTTGGGCTTGACTCTGACAATATTCATTCCCCAAATGAATGCTTTGGCTTATTCAATTACTATAAAGGAATAGAGACGATACCGTATTTCCATCAATATTATGCGGAATTGAAGAAGAACTAATAAAAGCGCCGTTAGCTGTGGGCCGTTAGGCTTTAGCCTATTTGGATGGATGAAATGAAATTATGAGTGTGTAGTTCTTGATTGTCTCGATGGTTATTAATATTAAGTTGGTCATGTGAAAGATGTGTCATAAAGGCGTGACTTGTTTGAGCGCATAGATCCCAAAGGCGAACAGCGAACGGCGAACAGCGAACGGTATTTATAATGAATATCACAATTCTCTCGGCGCTTCCTGAGCTCCTCGAAAGTCCTTTCCGGCACTCCATCCTGCAGCGTGCACAGGTCAGGGGTTTGCTCACTGTGCAAGTGGTCGATCTGCGTGAGCACGGCATCGGACGGCATCGGCAGCTCGATGACTATCAATATGGTGGCAGCGCAGGCATGGTAATGATGGCAGAACCTCTCGCAAATGCGATCGACGCGTTGAGCAAAGAGCGTGCATTTGACGAGATCATTTATCTCACACCAGATGGCGAGCGTCTGGATCAGCACATGGCCAACAATCTCTCTATGAAAGAAAACCTGCTTCTGATCTGTGGCCACTACAAAGGCATCGACGAGCGTATCCGGGAATTATATGTGACGCGTGAAATTTCTATCGGGGACTATGTCCTCAGTGGCGGAGAGATTGCGGCCGCAGTACTCGTAGATGCAATAGGGCGTTTGATTCCGGGAGTACTCAGTGATGGGACTTCTGCATTAGAGGATTCATTCCAGGATGGATTATTGGCGCCACCTGTGTATACACGACCGGAGGAGATTCACGGATTGAAAGTGCCTGATGTATTGCTGAGTGGTGATCATAAAGCGATTGCGAAGTGGAGGGAGGAGCAGGCGATGGAGAGAACGAGGAAGAGAAGGCCGGATTTGCTGGATGAGGAATGAGAATAATGAATAATGAATGTCGAATATTGATTATTGAATATCGAATAATGAATGAAGACAGGTATGGAAAGGGGAGGGTGAAAAGACCGGAATTATTGTATGAATGAGTTATAGATGCGTCTGTATATTCGCAATACTTTTTTTGAAACCGCCGTGTATCATGCGGGTATTCAGGGTTCAAAACGGACTCGCTAGCTCTGGGTTTACAGTAAAATCATGGTCCGTCAGCATTTTAAGAAACGCCAGGAGATCACTCTTTTCCTTTACTGTAAGCTTGACACCTCCTTTTCGGATCTGTTTCATCAAAGGATCGATTGTCTGAGAATCGTGCAATCCTTCGCTATAGAAATCAATGACTTCCTCCAGGGTGCTATAGCGGCCGTCATGCATATATGGACCAGTGAGTTCAATATTGCGTAATGTAGGAGTCTTGAATTTTCCCATATCCACGGGTATACCGGTGATCGCCCCCAGACCGGCCTCCGGTATGGCATCGAGACCATTGTTGTGAAACGCATTGTCCGTAAACAAGACGCCTCCATGACAGTGGAAGCAATCGCCACGCTCAGAGAAGAAAATTTCGAAACCATCATACTGTGCATCAGTAAAGAACAACTCACCTTCCATGACCTTGTCATAGATCGATCCTGATGAGATCATCGTGCGCTCAAACTGCGCAAGGGCGTTTGCCAACAACTCATATGTGACGACTTTTTCTCCGAATGCTTTGTACACCAATATGGGATAGTCCGGATGTGCGTTCAACCGATCCAAGTCGGCGAGGAAAAAATCTTTTACCTCGAAGAGCATAATATCTTCAAGCGTTCCCTGCACCTTACCATTCCACAGAAAGGCGCTGTTCCATCCCAGGTTGATGTGTGGCAACACACTCGCGGCGGAAGTGAATGCATGTTCCTGTTGATGACAGGTAGAGCATGATCTGTCATTGTTAATATGCAACACCGGATCATAATACAGGCGCCTGCCAAGGGCAATCCCTTCTTCCGTCATCGGATTGTCTTCGGGGATGATAGGCAACGGGAACCTGTCGGGGTAATCAAGGATGTAAGGTGTCGGATGGTATATGACATGATCAAATCGCGGATCGTTGATCGCGTCTTTTTTGCATGCCACCAGGATCATTGCGTATATACAGAGGATGGGGATGACCTGCCAGTGCTTCATGTATGGTTAGTTTATCCGTTGTACAGATGTCACTGAAAATACCGTCTCGCCATTCTCCTTCAGGAGCTCTTGTGCGGTTTGATTCATCATGATCGCCGGACCGTGTACCTCGAAATCATAAGTGTTGGGATTCTGGAGCCATTCATTGACATCCATTATCAATGTGATCCGCCAGTTATCGCCATTGATCGCAAGAGACGAAATTGGCAAAGTCACATGAAAGAAATTCTGGTTTCCGCCGGTTGGACCCAGATGCAGATTGAAACTCCGGATGGTATCGGAGTGATACACATCATACTTGCCTTCATATTTCATATAATGATATCCCTGATCACCGGGAATCGGCCATTCCATTTTGATATTATGCAACGTGTTCTCCAGGCCACCATCTACATTCATCGCGTCATCCAGACCGAAGATGAATTCCAGGCTTGTGTACTCACCATTGGGGATGTCCGTTACAGATCGTGCACCGCTGTCAGGATCTCGTGCGTCGCGGTAGATCACATCAGTAAGATCAAGCAGCGCGCCCACCTTTGACCTTATCTGCATCCTTGAGAGGTAATATTTGAGCGTGATCACGCTGTAGGTGTGGCCAGCCCCGGACTCATACGCAAGGTTGTCAAACGTCAGATCCTCTGCACCC
>DATDQA010000211.1:0-13569 GCA_035292505.1 Saprospiraceae bacterium
AGTTGCCTGGGCATAATCCATCGATGCAGTGATATTAAAAAGTTCCGCTTCTGAGGGAAGATATTTTTGCATCGCTGCGTTGGCTTCGGCAAGCAGTGCTTCACTTTCATACTCGACAGCACGTGCTGCAGTCTTTGTTGCTCCAGCGCGGAGTCTTTCATTCACGATTGTTTCTCCGGATGTCTTCAAAAGGTTTTTCTGGTAGGTCTCGAAGTACTCATACATCTTGCTGTCTACCTGTGTAAATGCTTCGAGGATCAGCTTCAGATTTTCCGGCGTACGGAGATCGGTTTGCGTTTTGAGATAATCATTGGCAACTTTCAGACTGGACTTGCCTGATTTATTCAGCGCAGTGACCAGATTGTACACTACATCATAGCTCCGATCACCAGCATCATACTTCACCTGGTATTGTGCACTGCCGTCGTATTTTCTCAAGACTTCCTGTCCTACTCCGATGAATTGTTCCGCGGGTTTTGCACCGACGACTTGTAGTACGATACTCTCATCAGGTGCGATGAAAAGAAATGTCGGATATGACCTTACCGGATATTTGCGTTTGAATTTCAAACCGGCCTCGCTCTCCATATCAATCTTGACATTCACGAAGTTTGGATTGTAGAAATCACCGACTTCCTGCAGAGGAAAGATTTGTGCTGCCATGCGTTTGCAGGGACCGCACCATGTTGTATACGCATCGACAAAAATCACCGTTCCGCGTTTCCGGGCTTCGGCGAGTGTTTCATCCCATGAGCCGTGGAAGAAATCGATGCCTTGGGCAAAGGATGAAAGAGATGCTGTCGCAAGAACGAGGAACGTAAAAAGACGTTTCATTTTCTGAAAGATTTATGGCTGCAAGATAAGGTTAATGGCAGAACGGCGGAACGGTAGAAGGGCAGAAGGGTAGGAAGGGTACTAGATTTACACCTCTGCCATTTTTTCATTGTCAGTTCTCGGGTGTGTTGAAAAATTAAAGAAGTTCGAAATGCAAAAAGTTTAAAAGTGACGAGTGCCTTAACTTTTGCATTTTGACTTTTGCATTTTACATTTTGATTTTGATTTAGCTTTCGTTTGTCGAACTTCGCAGTATGTCCTCTCTTCGTCCTCTCTTCCTCCACCATATTGCGCAGACGGGGCCATCTCCGGTCATGCTTGAACCAGAGCGTGCATCAGGGATCTATATCTATGACGTGAGTGGCAATCCCTACGTCGATCTCAATTCCGGCTACTGTGTCAGTGTCCTTGGTCACTGTCATCCGAGAGTGGTGGAAGCAGTACAAAAGCAAGCGGCGATTTATATGCATACGACCGTGTACGGAGAACATATTCAATCTCCACAGGTGCAACTCGCTAAAAAACTCACAGAACAACTCGATCCCTCACTGAACTGCGTCTTCTTTGTGAATTCAGGTGCAGAAGCGGTCGAAGGAGCAATGAAGCTTGCGAAAAGGGTCACTGGTCGATACGAGATCGTTGCATGTCATAAAGCCTATCATGGCAGCACACAGGGAGCCGATAGTCTGCGCTCAGATCTGGAGTACACCAGTGCCTTCATGCCTTTGTTGCCAGGGATACGTAATATTCATTTTTCAAACTTTGATGATCTTAAGCATATCACTGAAACAACTGCTGCTGTTTTGATTGAACCGGTACAGGGAGAAGCAGGCGTGCGGATTCCTGCGCCGGGATATCTGCAATCCCTACGCAAGCGTTGTGATGAAACAGGCGCATTATTGATTTTCGATGAGATTCAAACCGGTATGGGACGTACGGGACATCTTTTCGCGTATCAACGATATGGCGTTGTGCCTGATGTGCTCTTGTTAGCCAAATCGTTTGGAGGGGGTATGCCACTTGGTGCCTTCATCAGCAGGAAGTCGCTCCTGAATGAGTTCACTCATGATCCTGCGCTCGGTCATCTCACCACGTTTGGGGGACATCCGGTTTCGTGCGCAGCAGCTCTTGCCACTCTTGAAGAATTGTTGGAAGGTGATTACATGGCTGCTGTTGAGTCACGTGCGCAGAGATTTATTTCCCAACTTCAACATCCAATGATCCGTGAGATTCGCAACGTTGGTTTGATGATGGCGGTAGAATTGTCTGAAGGGATTTCACTTACAGATTTTATTCGCCAGGTTTTTGATCATGGCGTACTTACCGATTGGTTTCTCTTCGATAATCGGTCGTGGCGAATTTCTCCCCCATTAATTATGAATGAGGAGGAGATTGATATGGCATGTGAACGATTGATTGGAATTCTCGAAGTGATGTATAAGTAAGGATTGGTGAATAAACTAATTAAACTAATTAACTAAGCAACGGGGTACAGCGCAAGGATAACCTTGTTGTTTAGCGGGGCAATGGAATGAGGGATATCCTGCCAGCCCGCCCCGGACGCCCGCCTGAATGACAGAGTCGGGCAGGAAGTCCATTCGGACGGGGTTTAGCGTGAGCAGAGCTGCAGAGATTCATGAAGCTGTAAACTTCGGACAAGGTGTTATCACAAAATGATGGTTAGATTTGCTGTCTCACCCCAATCACTCAACTTCTCATACGAAAGGTATCGATGTATATTATAAAGCGGGCATTGTTACTTGGCATTGCACTGTTGACGATGAGTATGAGTCAGAATGCGCAGTCAGCAATCAATATCAAAACAGGTCTCGTCAACTTACGATTTGCTGATGAAGACAATGGCAGGCATTATGGTCTGAGTTTTGGATTCGATGCGATCGTAGAAGACTCGCGATTTCTGTTTCTGCCCGGGCTGCATTACCAGCAATTTGATATCCAGAGCACTTCTGCACGCGGTAAATTGTTTGCCGGAAGGAAGAATTTTCACCAGATCAGTTTACCCTTGAGTATGGGGACGCAAATCATCCGTGATCGCGTTGTGACACTCCGCATGTATGTTGGTGGTCATCTCAATTTTACGATCGGGATCGATGAAAACCCTTTTGGGGTAAACACAGATAAGGTCAGTGAGGTGCATCCTGGCTTTCAAGGGGGGCTACAACTCATGTTATGGCGTTTTACAGCGGATATCAGGTATGTGCAGGATTTCAGTAACATGATCAAAATAAGAGACAATTCAAAACTCCGTGGTTGGGAGATGTTAGTGGGTATTGCGTTATAAGGCTCCATCACCAACGTGTTCTTGCTGTTTCTCCAGGGCTTCCTTTCCCCTGATGACTATCTTTGAATAGAAGTCAACGATTTTCAATGTCTCAGTCACGGCAGCTTGCAGCAATTATGTTTTCTGATATTGTCGGATATGCCTTTATGATGGGTAAGGATGAAAAGAAGGCCTTTGAACTTCTCGAAAAGAACAGAACCCTCCAGAAACCAATCGTAGAGGAATGCTATGGAAGATGGATCAAGGAATTAGGCGACGGTGTGCTCACCAGTTTCAATTCGGTTTCTGACGCAGTCACGGCAGCTATCCGTATTCAGTCTGAGTGCCGCAAGGCAAAAGAGTTCCAGCTTCGTATCGGAATTCATCTGGGAGAAGTCGTGTTTGAAAACAACGATGTGTTTGGAAACGGTGTAAACATTGCAGCAAGACTTCAATCGATTGCGCCGCCAGGTGGTATTTATATCTCTGAATCTGTAGAACGAAACATCAAGAATCAAAAGGACCTGCATGTTATTTATGTCAGAAAAGGCAAGTTTAAAAACATTCAGGAACCTGAACGTATCTATCAGATTGTTCAGGAAGAAATTTTACCGCATTCTTCCCCGATAGACGGCCGACAACATACCGGTTCCTACAAGAGCAGGATAATGACCATCTCGGTCATTGCCCTTTTAATGTCGCTGGGATATCTGCTCTATCAGGGACCCATGTCGGGGTTTATACATGGCTGGTCCGATATTTCCAAGTCCATTGCTGTGCTTCCCTTTAAAGTCATAGGAAGTGATGAAGAGGGAAAATATTTTGCCGAGGGTGTCGCGGATGTCCTTATCAATCACTTACACGGCATCGAAAATCTCAATGTGCGTTCAAGAACATCCATGGAAAAGTATGATGGATCATCCAAAACAATTCCTGAAATCGCCCAGGAGCTGGATGTACAATATGTGCTTGAAGGAAGCGTACAGAAATACAAGGATGATGTCAGGATTATCGTGCAACTCATTAATCCAAGATCTGATGATCATCTCTGGTCTAAGGAATACAATGAAAAATATGAGGACATTTTCAGGATCCAGAGTGAAATCGCACTGAATATCGCCTCTGAACTCAATATTAAACTCGCAGGTGCACAAAAACGGAGAATTGAAAGAATCCCGACAACGAGCACAGAGGCGTGGGATTTGTACTTAAGGGGAAAGGAGCATCACCGTGCCTGGTGGAAATTCCGCGAGCTGACGGATATCAATTTCGCTATCGGTTTTTACAAACAGGCAATCCAGAAGGACGCTTCTTTTGCTCTGGCTTACACATGGCTTGCCAATGCAATTCGGGACAAAAGGGATACGGATGCGGAAGGGCGTACCATGAGTGCGGACTCACTCTTGTATTTTATTCAAAAATCTATTCAGATCAATCCCGTTCTCCCGGACAACTTTGCCGCACTGGCGAAATATCATGCATACGAACTACAGGATTACTCTGTTGCCTTAGAATATATCGACAAGGCCATTCGGCTCGATTCCGCAAACCAAACATTTTTGACGATCAGAGGTCGTATCTATACTGTTCAGGGCAAGCATCCCGATGGATTGTCTGTATACATGCATGCACTCCAAAAAGAACCCAGTGAATCGTATCCTGTACTCCTGATATCAATCGCTCAGTCTTATATCTGTGTCGGAGAATTTGATCTGGCGATGTCATTTATTCAAAAGGCCCTGGAGTTGTCACCCGATGATCTGAGATTTCTCCATCTTCTGGCACATCTGCAGTTGATTACCGGTCAATATGAAGAATTCATGAACACAACGAACAAATCACTCTCTATCCGCAAGGATAATATCGGATTAATAGACAGGGGCAGGGCATATCTGTTGTTGGGAAACTATCATAACGCAGAAATTTCCTATGCTGACTTTTACGCACTCCCGAAGGAAAAAACAACACAGTATGGGTATGAAAAATCCACCTATGCTTTTGTGCTCAGGAAGCTTGGCAAACAACAGGAGGCCATGCAAATGATCAATGAGACGAAGCAATGGATTGAAGAAAACAACTTCAATTCAGCCTATGAACTTGCAAAAGTCTATACCTTCCTCGGCCAACCTGATGCAGCTTTGCGGCATTTACACGCGTGGAAACCAGATATGGGTATTCACGCGTGGATTGACAAAGATCCGTTGTTCGAATCGCTCAGGGACCTTCCGGAATTCAAAACTCTTGTTCGCGAATTTCAGGCAGAGATCGAGGGTATTCAACAAGGTATTCGTGCTAAAATTCAAGCTGGCGAGCTTCCCACTCTGGCTATGATCGAGTGATCAGATTAAAGAGTAGGTCAACAGGATTATGAGGCAGCAGAGGGTTTTCGGCGACCGAGGCTTGCCTGCTACTGGATTTCATTTGCAGACGAAAAGAAAAAACCGCATGGATGATTGATTTCCACCCATGCGGTACATCCCGGAAAACACGACTTAATTATGCCTTGGATTTCCTTAGCCTTAGCCTCAGCCTTAGCCTTATTCAACAACTACATATGCTTCTTCAATATCCTCATCAATTTCGAACACAAAAGTCAGTATACCACATTCGCGTTTTGCTGCACTGTAATCCACTTCGAACCGATACCCTGCTGCAATATTCAACGCTCTGCGGATAATATCCGAATCTGTAATTGTTGTACGTTCTCCATTCTTTGCAACTGAAATAACATAACCGCGACGATCGATACACAAATCCACTGCAATGACACCGCTATACTCGGCTGCCTTTGTGATGTCTTCACGATGAATCACTCTTCGCGTAATCACTCCATCGCCATCCAGACCGCTTTGTCCTTCATCATTACCGGCATCATCGGTTCCCTGACTATCACCCTCGGCAAGTGTGGCATCTGAACCACCTGCAGAAGCAGCTTCATCGGCATCACCGATCTGATTGTCTTCAGATGCAACGATTTCTTCAGTTGTTTTTTCGACGATTTCACTCTCGACAGGCTCCACTTCTTCAGTGATTTGAGGCACATCACTGACTTTCTCCGCTTCCACGACATCGGGCTCATCTTTTTGCTCTTCTATGACCGGCTTGACTTCAAGATCACGGACAGGACTCGCTGCTTTGAGGCCTTTATCCCCGGCTTTTGCAAACTCTGCGAACTCAATCGGAATCTCGTAATACGGTTCCTCGGTAATATCCACATGGAGCTGGGATGCCATTGGGATCAGAGCTGCCAGAAGGATTGCAGAATGCACGCCGATACTGATCAGCACGCTTTTCTTTCTGTTTACTTTTTCCTGTGTTTTCATGTTTCCGGGTTTAGAATTTTTACGATGATTCCAATGTCTCTTTTGACGGCATCGAAGTCTTAAGGTTTCCCCGGGAAATCTTAAGAGGATATTAAAGTCTGGCATTGGGCTTTGCGCGCTGCCTTTCTGCGTAATCCAGAGCTCGGGAGAATACCCCATTAGGCGACATTGAGAAATGCTCTAAACACACTGGCTCTATCAATTCCTGTCCGCTTTTCTTACTTTTAATACTCAAGCATTCTAAAAGTCAGACCATGAAACGTGCTCTTTGTTTTATCTTATGTGGATCGCTGCTGTATGTTTCTGCGCAGGCACAGCGCACCCAAAAGCCAGTCATCCACGCCCGTCATTGGGTAGCTATTACCGGTAAACCTCTTGCTGCAACGGCAGGGTCAATGATCTTTCAGCATGGGGGCAATGCCGTAGATGCTGCTTGCGCCATGCTCGCTGCGACGTGCACGATGTGGGATGTCCTCAGTTGGGGAGGTGAGACTCAAGCCCTCATTTTTAATCCACATACAGGTAAAGTCATCGGTATTAACGCGTTAGGTGTTGCACCTACCGGAGCCACTCCTGAATTCTTTCTCGGGAAAAACATGCAATACCCTCCGCAATATGGTCCATTATCGGCAGTGACACCAGGTACGCCAGGAGGATTGATGACGATGCTTGCTGAATATGGTACCATGACTCTGGGACAGGTACTTGCACCCGCGATCCAGCTTGCTCAAGGGTATCCTATAGAAGCACAAACTGCAGATTACATTGAACTCCGGAAAAAGCAAATCAAAGAATGGCCATACGCAAGAAGTGTGATGCTTCCACATCCTGGAGAAGAACGAGAGGCACCTTATGCTGGTGAAATTTTTGTTCAAACAAATCTCTATATCACTCTTCAAAAGCTGGTTGAAGCAGAATCAAGGGCGCTTGCACAGGGAAAATCCCGCAAAGAGGCAATCTATGCTGCATATCATCGCTTCTATCGTGGCGATATCGCAGAAGAATTTGCACGCAGTGTCCAGGAACAAGGTGGATTGATCACCCTGGAAGATCTCGCAAACTGGAAAGTTTATATCGAAGAACCCTTGATGACAACATATAAAGGCATTGAAGTCTATAAGCTCACAACGTGGCTACAAAGTCCCGTGATGCTTCAAGCCTTGAATATGCTCGAGCAAATTGATGTGCAGTCAATGGGCTACAATACCCCAAAATACCTGCATGCACTTTACCAGGTCATGAATCTAGCATTTGCCGATCGTGATTTCTATTATGGAGATCCTTACTACGATCCCGTCGAACCCATCAAGGGTCTGATGTCTAAGGACTATGCCAAAATGAGGATAGAAGAAATCAATTGGGGGAAAAACGATCGCAATGCCGGTCCGGGTGATCCATATCCGTATGAAGACAAGACAAATCCCTATGACAGCCTCCTGATGGATTGGAACAACACGCGCAAACTGGTGGAGAACATGGGGATTGGTATCTCTGATGGAGAATTCCCTGCCGCGGTCTCATACACAGGGACGACATCTGTACAGGCGGCAGATGAAGAAGGATGGGTCGTCTCTATCACGCCAAGTGGGGGTTGGATTCCTGCAGTGATTGCGGGAAGGACAGGGATTGGTATGAGTCAACGCTTACAGAGTTTTGTCCTGCGACCAGAAGAAAATCCTTTTAATGTGATTGAACCAGGAAAACGGCCACGTGCCACACTCACGCCATCCATGGCATTAAAGGATGGAAAACCTTTTCTTTCTTTCGCTGTGCAGGGTGGTGACAGTCAGGATCAGAACTCATTGCAGTTTTTCCTCAACATGGTAGAGTGGAATATGAACGTACAGGAAGCGACTGAAGCAGCAAATATGAATTCCTTTCAAATGCGTGATTCATTTGCTGATCACGGCAGCAGACCGGGCGTCATGTTGATTCGCTCCGATACACCGGACTATGTGCGTCGCGTATTGCGCGAGATGGGATATACCCTCGAAGATGCAGAACGGACATCGGGACCCCTGAATGCGATCTTCTTTGACCGGGAACATGGCACGCTATGGGGAGGATCGAGTAACCATGGTGAGGACTATGGGATCGGGTGGTGAAGAAAAGTCAAATTAAAGTCAAAAGGTAAAATACAAAATGTAAAAGTCAAAAATGAAGACGCCTTAACTTTTATATTTTGACTTTTGCATTTTATATTTTGACTTTTTCAAAAGTTTCATTGATTTTTTTTGCAGAACATGGAGGCACACTGGGGCCTCTGAATGCGATCTTCCTGGCACCCTATGGGGAGGATCGAGTGACCATGGTGAGGACTATGGGATCGGGTGGTGAAGAAAAGACAAATTAAAGTCAAAAGGTAAAATACAAAATGTAAAAGTCAAAAATGAAGACGCCTTAACTTTTATATTTTGACTTTTACATTTTACCTGCCTACATCGCCTTCGCGTAGCCGCTTCGGCAGAGCAAGACCGGTCAGGCAGGAATTTTGACTTCATCTTACACCATATGAATAGTAGCACGGCATCTTATCAAAACGTTATTTAACAATTTTGAATACCCACACAATGAAACCCTCCTTATCTTGTTCTATACGAGGCTTGCATTTTTCATAAAAACCTAAGAGAACACAAATGAAGCCCGCTCGTCTCCTCCTGCTGATTGGCGCTATTGGCGTTGTCGTCGCCGTCTATTTTTTCTTCCGCAAATCCTCCTCTTCGAATGACAAATCTGCCGACCTGCTTGTAGAAGTCACCGAAGCACCTTTAGCTGTAACTATCCATGCCCCGGGAGAACTCCAGGCGCGGCGGTCAGAAAAAATCAAAGGCCCCGGCGGCCTGCGCACCGTCGGTGTGTACCAGGTCACCATCGCCACCCTCGTTCCGGAAGGTACTATCGTACAACAGGGACAGTTCATCGCTTCTCTTGATCGGACTGAACTCGACGGTAAAATCAAAGAATCACAGACCGAAATCGAGAAGATCATGACACAATTGGACCAGGCTAAAATCGATACGGCGATCGAAATGCGTGGGCTCAGAGATCAACATGTGAATGTCCGATTCTCAATGAAGGAAAAAGCACTCACCCTTGAGCTGAGCAAATATGAACCGCAAGCGATACAGCAACAAGCACAACTTGATCTCGAAAAAGCACAACGTGAATTCAATCAACTCGAAAATAAACTTGCACTGACCCGTGAAAAATCTATCGCCAAGATCGGAGAAATCAATGCGTCCTATCGTCAGCAGGAATTCAAACTCAATCAACTGCTCGGCTTCCAACAACAGATGACTGTGATGGCGCCAAAAGCCGGCATGGTCATCTATGCACGGGACTGGAATGGGAAGCGTGGTCCTGGCTCGCAAGTGTCGGCATGGGATCCTGTGATCGCAGAGCTACCTGATCTGAGCGAAATGATCACCAAGGCATATATTAATGAGGTTGATATCAGCAAAGTATTGCCCGGTCAGAAAGCAAAGATCACTGTTGACGCATTTCCCGGGAAAGCGTTTCCAGGTATGGTACTCACCAAGGCAAACATCGGTGAACAGGTACGCAACTTTGATACGAAAGTCTTTGAAGTGATTGTATTGTTGCAAGGACAGGATTCTTTACTCAGACCTGCAATGACAACAGGTATCGATATTCTTGTGGATTCTATTCCGAATTGCCTGCAAGTGCCACTCGAAGCCATACAGGCGGATAGTGTGAGTTTTGTGTATAAGAAAGTGAAAGTCGGATTCGTAAAGCAGGAAGTGGTCACCGGTCCTTCAAATGATCTCACTATTTCTATCGCTTCAGGACTCGCAAAGGGAGATGTCGTGAGTCTGAGCACTCCGGCAAAGGCAGAAGACCTGGACTTTATGTACCTCAGCACGGAGGAAAAACAATCCGCTCTTGCATCGATCGCAGAAGCAATGGCAGCCCGTATGAAGATCCAACAGGACATTGCAAGGACAGTGAAAGCAGAAGAAATATCTACTGATGAGGGTTCGGGTGGAGTCTTTATTGTTTTCTGACATCACCTTTTTCCCTGAATTATGGAACGCCATCTTTTTCTGTTCAAGATCGCTGCAGAAAGTGTACTTATCAATAAGCTGCGTGGTATGCTTACCGCCCTCGGAGTAGTGTTTGGTGTTGCTGCCGTTATTGCCATGCTGGCAATTGGCTCCGGAGCGAAAAAATTCCTGCTGGATCAAATGCGTCTCATTGGTACCAACAATATTGTCTTCGAACATAAACCGCCCGGTGATGATGTCGGTACAGAGAATGAAGAAGAAACCACTGCGACAACTGCCGGTAATGAAAGTAAGCTTGAAACATGGGCCCCGGGAATGTCTGTGAGTGATCTTGACGTGATCCATAGCATCCCTTCTGTTGAACTATTGAGCCCTGAGATTATCCGCGAGACAAAAGCAATGTATTTCGGAAAAATTCTGGACGTACGGTGCGTCGGAGTGACAAATGCATTTTTTACGCTCAATCAACTCACAACATCTAAAGGAAGTTTTTTCACCGAAGAACATATCGCTACACGAAAACCAGTCTGTGTAATTGGAAAACATGTGGAAACTAAACTCTTCAGTGGCAAAGATCCACTCGGCCAATCTATCAAATGCGGCAATAATTATTTTGTCATCATCGGTGTGCTCGACAGGCGGATTGCCACGCGCGAGACTTTGACTTCTCTCGGATTGCGCGATCTGAATTCTGATATCTTCATTCCTCTGGAAGTCTCACTGATACGCTTTGGAGATCGTTCACGGATTCTGAAAGAACATCTTGGACGTCAGGGGAGAAGTACGAGCAATGAGGATGTCCAGGTACATCAGATAGACAGACTTGTAGTGCGCGTCGATGATACAAAGTACCTGCAATCCACTGCTGATGTGATTGCTCGTATGTTGAAAAGAAGGCATTTGGGGCAGGTGGATTTTTCAATGGAGATTCCGGAACTCTTATTACAACAAGAACAGAAGACACAGGATATTTTCAATCTCGTGCTTGCCGTGATTGCAGGGATCTCTTTGCTTGTCGGTGGTATCGGTATCATGAATATTATGCTTGCATCGGTATACGAGAGAATCAAAGAGATCGGATTGCGTCGGGCAATTGGTGCCACAAGCCGTGATATTGTGTTTCAGTTCCTCTTCGAAGCAATCATTGTAAGCATTATCGGTGGTATTCTTGGTGTGTTGCTTGGAGTTGTTGCTGCGAAAGCGATTTCCACTGCTGCCGAAATCCCAACGATGATCTCCTGGTGGTCGATCGTACTCTCCTTCGGAGTGGCAGCATCGATTGGGCTCATCTTTGGAATCTTTCCGGCGCAGAAAGCGGCTAAACTAGATCCGATTGAGGCCTTGAGAACGGAGTAGAATGATGAATGATGAGTGATGAGTGATGAATGATGAATTGATGAAGACTATGAGATTTACTGCAATATTAAAGTCACTGGAGATATGGGCTTTGATCACATTGCCCTGCTTCCCTATTACGGCACAGAATAACTATCGTCTCACATTGGATGAAGTCGTGGCATTGGCGCAGAGCAATGCACCTGATGCCCTCCTTGCGTCTACACGATGGGAACGCAGCCATTGGACCTATCAGACATTCATTGCAGACTTCAAGCCGCAAATGTTATTGAGTGGAACTTTGCCGCTCTTCAACAGATCGATTGATCCCATAACTCTACCGACTGGTCAGTTAGTATACATTTCGCGAGCGTTTATGCACAATAGCCTTGACCTTTCTCTTCAACAGGATTTTGCTCCAACAGGTGCTACGATTTTTGTCGGTAGTGCATTAAGTCGTATTGATGCATTTAAGACAGCAGGCGTTCCTATGTCCATTTCGTATCGTTCAGCACCGGTGAACGTGGGCTTTGTGCAACCTCTTTTTCAATACAATGCGATGAAGTGGCGCAAGCAAATCGAACCTATCATCTACAAGGAAAGTCAGAAACAATACTCGGAGCAAATGGAAGCCGTTGCATATCAGTCTGCCAGTTTGTTTTTTAATCTCCTGATCAGTCAACTCGACGCGGAAGCAGCAGAACGTGATAAAGCTAACGCGGATACATTGCTCATCTTGTCACAAGGAAGATTTGATGTCGGAAAAATTGCGGAGACCGATTTATTGCAAATTCAATTGAATGCGATGCAGGCGGAAGCCCGGCTTGCCGAAGCCCAACTCAATATGCAGACCAATTCGGAAGAGCTCCGGGATTTCCTCGATCTTCAGGGTGAGATTGATTTTGATCTTGTACCTCCTTATCTATTACCGGGAGTCATTATCAATCCGGAAGAAGCATTGAATTATGCAATGGAACACCGGAGCGATGTGGTTGCCTATGACCGCCGTCTGCGTGAAGCAGAACGTGAAGTAGATCGCGCGCGTGGAGAAACTGGTGTAACGGCAAGTCTTATCGGTCAGTTCGGACTGACACAAACAGGTTCTGCTTTGGCCCAGGTGTATACGAATCTCTTAGATCAGGAAGTTGTCACCATGAGTCTTACTGTGCCGATTGCAGATTGGGGCAAATCAAAGGCGCGTCGTGCTGTCGCCCTATCAAGTTTGGAATTGGAACAGCGACAGGTTGGGCAGGAGCGTGAAAATTTTCGTCGTATTGTGATGCTGAAGGCACAACAATTTGATCTTGTCCGTCGGAATGCAGAAATCGCGGGAAAATCCCTTGACGCTGCCCGTACACGCTACGACATCACCTATCAGCGATATCTGATAGGCAAAATTTCTGTTACCGATCTTAATCTTGCGTTGGCTGACCAGGAAAGTGCACGCCGTGCATATCTGCAGTCAATTCGCGATTTCTGGATGGCTTTGTTCGAAATTCGCGGAATGACACTGTATGATTTTGTGGAGGACCGATCACTGATGCTTACGACACCAAATGTAGATTAAAAATTAAAGTCAAAATGTAAAATGCAAAAGTCAAAATATCAAAATGAAGACGAATCTATTTTTGACTTTTACATTTGAGTCTACTCCGAAAAGTCATCTTTTGTCCTCCCGCACCCCTCGATCCCCTGAAGGGGAAGTCCACGCACATTGAATTTCAATGTATTATGCGGGCGGCGGTTCCACCTTTAGGGGGTCAGGGGGTAG
>DATDQA010000212.1:0-13298 GCA_035292505.1 Saprospiraceae bacterium
AATAGCCGGTGAAGCGTTCCAGGTGCAGGACCGGTATGAGCAGAATGCAGCGCTCTTCAGACTCATGAACATCGAAAAGTGGCTGAGTTATGCAATTGCGGGTCTCGCATTGACGATTGTTTCATTTAATCTCATTGGTGCCCTCTGGATGATTGTGCTGGACAAGAAGCAGGATATCTCGATCCTGAAATCTATGGGTGCCACGATGAAGCAGATCAGGGACATCATTTTAATTGAAGGAGCTTTAATTTGTACTGTCGGTGTCGGTGCAGGTATCATTGTAGCCGTTGCCGGCTTCCTCTTACAGAAGCAGTTCGGTCTTGTGGGAGTGCCGGAGGGTTTTGTGGTAGACGCTTATCCCATTGTTCTCAGATTTTCTGATTTCCTCATAGTCACGGCGACTGTCCTCACAATCGGGTTGCTCGCCTCAGTCCTCCCTGCACGGAAAGGAGCAGAGGTACAGGCTTATTTACGGGAGGAGTAACCGAAGGAATCCCTGATCATCGATTTCCTATTCTCCCTGCGCAGAAAAAACTCATCGTACTTTCATTTGGATTATTTCCTCATTTCCACATTTACACACTTCCTCATTTCCTCATTTTGGCATTTCTATCTTTGCCGCCGTGGAAGACTGGCAATTAGACTTCGAATGGCTCAGGGTGCAACATCATGTGAAAGAATCCTTGGGCAGACAGGAACTCCCTGATCTGCAGGCGGTTCTTTTTCTCATCGGTATCCAGGAGCTCGGTGCGGTCAAGCGTAAGTTGACGAAAGAAGAAAAACAGGATCTCATGCACATTGCCGTTTGCACATTGCTGAGTGCGGATGGATATTATACCTTGCAGGGGATCGATGGCGATGGATGGCCACACTTTACCCAGACACGGCCGGTGCCGGAAGGAGGGGTCAAGGCACAGGAACGATTACTCAAAGAAAAAATCATTGAATACTTTAATCTGGAACATCATGAAATCTCTGTTGAAAACACTACCGGCTAATCCTTTTTGGATTCTGGCATTTGTGCTAACCAGCACTCTGGGATTCATCTCCTGCGGAGGTGAAGAATATCAATACGTCCTGATCGAAACGGAATATGGAAACATGAAGGTGAAGCTCTTTAATGAAACACCGCAGCATCGCGACAATTTTGTGAAGCTCGTGAAGGAGAACTACTATGATGATCTGCTTTTCCATAGGGTCATCAACGGATTTATGATCCAGGGTGGCGACCCGAATTCAAAGAATGCTGCGCAGGTGGCACCGCTGGGGGCAGGTGGTCCCGGCTACCAGATTCCTGCTGAAATCGGAGAGCCGCATTTCAAAGGAGCTCTCGGTGCAGCACGGAATAGCAATCCGGAGAAAGCAAGCTCAGGCTCACAGTTCTATTTGGTACAAGGGCGTGCCGTCGATGATACAATGCTTGATGGCATTGCAAGTCAACGCGGCATTACATACACAGAAGAGCAACGGAAACTCTACAAGGAACATGGTGGCACCCCACAACTTGACGGCGAATACACTGTCTTTGGTGAAGTGGTCGAGGGCCTGGATGTCATCGACAAGATCGCAGCCGTGCAAACCGGGCAAGGAGACCGGCCTGTACAAGATGTGAAGATGAAAATCAAAATGGCGAATTGAAGAACATGAAACTCTTGCTTCCGCTCCTCATTCTCTTAATCGGTTGTGCTGTACCAAAAGTCGGATTTGAAGCACCCTCCGGACAATTCATGGCTCCTGCTTCTGTGCAATTCAGGAACACATCGCAAAACGCAGACGCCTATGTCTGGGATTTTGGCGATGGCCATAGCTCCGAAGAATCATCTCCCATTCACCGGTATACACGCTCCGGAGACTACATGGTGACATTGCGCGCAACGAAAGGGAATGCAATTAAAGAACACCAAAAAACAATTACTGTGACTGCACCTGAAACATGTCTCATAGAGATTCAGACGAAGTTTGGCAATATGACATTGAAATTGTCTGATGAAACACCACTGCACCGCGACAATTTTATCAAACTCGCTGAAGAAGGATACTATGACGGCCTCCTCTTTCATCGGGTAATCAATGGATTCATGATCCAGGGCGGTGATCCGAATTCTCGTAATGCAGCTCCTGGCCAGCAATTGGGTGCAGGCGGACCAAGCTACCAGGTACCGGCAGAATTTGTCGATGACCTTATCCACATAAAAGGTGCGATTGCAGCCGCAAGGACAGGTGATTCGGTCAACCCAAAGAAAATGTCCTCCGGATCGCAATTCTACATCGTGCATGGCAAGCCGATAACGGAACAGGAACTGACGATGATGGAAAGCCGCAAAGGAATACATTATACCTCTGCGCAACGCGAAGTCTTTTTAAAACATGGCGGCACTCCTTTTCTAGATCGCGATTACACAGTGTTTGGGCAAGTGATTGAGGGATTGGATGTGATTGACAAGATAGCCTCAGTCGCGACGGATCGGGGTGACCGGCCAACGGAAGATGTGACAATGAAAGTCATTGTAATCAAATAAGGCATGGCCTCAAAAAAGAGCGAAGGGGTAGCAGGGATTGATGTGGGAGCTACAGGTATCAAGGTAGGCATCGTAGATGTCCGCAAAGGCAGGATCATCAGCGATCGTTATAAAGTTGGAACACCCCAGCCTGCTACACCAGATGCCATCGCCAAAGCAATCATTACTCTTGGCCGAAAACTCAAGCTCAAGAAAGGTGATCTTGTCGGATGTGGCTTTCCGTCTATTGTCATCAGGGGTGTGACGCGTAGCGCTGCCAATATCGATAAGAAGTGGATCAAATTTGGTGCTCAGAAATACCTCAGCAGACGTACCGGATATAACGTCATATTACTTAATGATGCTGATGCAGCAGGGATGGCAGAGTATAGTTTTGGCAAGGTGAAGGGGCGTAAAGGGACGGTCATCCTTCTTACAATTGGTACTGGAATTGGTTCTGCATTATTTGTCGATGGCAAACTTGTACCCAATACTGAGCTTGGACATCTTCGCTTTCATGATGGCATCGCAGAAGATTATGCGTCAAACCGTGCCCGTAAAGAAAAACAACTCACGTACAAAGTGTGGGGCAAAGAACTCAACGCCTATCTAAAACACATTTGCCACATCTTCAGCCCGGATCTCATTATCCTTGGCGGAGGTGTCAGCAAGCACTTTGCGATCTTCGGTCAGTTTCTGGATCCAGGTACAGTAGTCGTCCCCGCCAAATTGCGCAATGATGCCGGGATCGTAGGAGCTGCGTTGTACGCATATCAGCAACAGCTACTTCAAAAGAAGAAGTAGGGGGAATGTTTGTTGTTCGCTGTTCGCTATTTGTTGTAACTAAACTATTGCTGATTGCGGTCAGCTTGACTCGATTTTGTGCTTGTCAGCCAGTCCAATGAACTCCCCGGGAGAGGCTGATCGCCCTTTGGTGAAGTTTGAGTTTTCTCAATCTCGCACATTCTCACTCTCCACAATCTTCTTCTCTCCCTGATAATACCGAAGCATGGAGGTAATCTCTTTGTCCTCTTTCAATTCAGGGATCAACTCAAAGAGAATCTCATGTGTAGAAAAATTGTCGAGGAGTGCATCGCGCAAAGCATTTATTGCTTTCGACCGGCGCTTGAGTTTGAATAAGCAGATGGCTTTGCAACAATCGAGCCCGGCACTGGATGTCTGGTAATCCGCTTCTTCGAGGACGTCGAGTGCTTTTTCATATTCACCTTGTCCGATCAGGAAACGGATATGCATATACCAATACGTATCGAGCTCAGGTCCTATTTCAGTGGCCTTGCGGAAGTAGAAATCCGCTTTGCCTAATTCACCGGCTGATTGATAGGCTGAGGCAAGTTCAGCATAATATTCTTCCCGACGATCTTCGAGATCAATAGCTTTGATAAGCGCACTGATGGCGTTTTTATACTTACCGAGTGCGTTGAAGCATTTCCCAAGGTAGTAGTAGGCCTCATCATTGTAGGAGTCCATCTTCAATGCTTCGATCAACGTACGCTTGCAATCGCGGATACGACCAGTGTAGAATTCACACTCAGCCAACTTTACGAGTTCTTCGCTATCACCACCAAAGTTTTCGATGAGTTCTTGATAGATCTTGAGGGCCTGGTCGTAGCGTCCGATCTGGATACAGAGGTCGGCACAATCCAGATAACCCATTTCGAAGTCCGGATTGATAAGGAACGAATATTCCATTGCCTCAATGGCCTTCTCATAGTCGCCATTACAGGAATAGCCCTGCGCGAGATTGAACCAGGCCAGGTAGGAGTAGGCATCCTGATCGAGGAGTTCTTTATGAAAATCGATACTCTCATCGTATTTTTTGGAGTTTTCGACACTCCACCAGATACGCTCCAGTGCTTCTTCATTTTGTGGATCGATGCGCAATGCCTGGGCGAGAGCCTCGAACATTTTATCAAACAACTTCTGACGTTCGAAGATGAATGCTTCGCATAAAGCGATTTCGACAAGGTCTGTTCCCACAGAAAACTTCCGTGCTGACTCAAGGATGGCAAGCGCCGTATCAAAATGACCTAACTCACACAGTACACGCGCCCTGAGAAGGTAGATATCAAGTTCACAAGGTGAAATGATCTCAGCCTGATCGAGATAGCGTAATGCGCGCAACGGCTTGCTGGTTGAGAGGAGCAGTCTTGCTTTGATGATCAGGAAGTCGGCGCAGTAACTGTGGAGACTGATGGCATGATCGACGACATCAAGCGCTCTTGTTACTTCACGTTCATCCTCATAATAGTTGATCAGTTGACAGAAGTCTTTTTCGGCGAGGTACATCTGGTCGCCCTGTTCGTTTCTGGCTTCGTATTCTGATACTAATTCATGGGGGGGGTGATTCTTTTTCGTTCTGTGTTCCATGTGTTACTGACTGGGATTACAACACGCACGGTTAAATATAACCAATTACCGGCCAAACATACTACATCTTCAAGTAAATTTCCAAAGAGTTATTTCTTCTATGACGATAAAAAATCATCTGAACGTGAAGGCTTAGAATCAATGCAATATGCATGGCTATAAACCATCACCTAACAAGCACCTCTTGGTAACTCATTCTTTGCCATGCAGTAACATATATGTATGGGAAAGCAGTCATGAGCGACTTTTTCCGAAAAAAGTTATCCACATTCCTCTTTATCTCAAAAAGAAGATTTCAGAATGCACTCTGTAGTAACAACTTTCGACTGCCCCAGACCAAAAAAAGAACCCTGAGTTACAGTGTAGACCGAGAACCATGAAGTACGTGTTATGCTTGACTTCATGGTAAACTGCCAACTGAGAACTTTCTTCACTTCGCTTCTGTGATACCGAGCTCAGGTCTCTTGCCATGTACTCCTATGAAATGATTCCAGAGTTTTCGCAGATCCTCCTGTGCATTCTCTGTAGGATAAAACGGGGGACTGAAGGTGACCTTTTTATTTCTATAGTCCATGCTCACACAGATAATAGGAACACCTACGCCACGCGCGATGTAATAGAAGCCTGATTTAAATTCCGTCACTTTCTTGCGTGTACCTTCCGGTGCAAGCGAGATCGCAAACTCTTTCTTCTCATTGAACATAGTGACAACCTGATCTACCAGTTTTGAATGCTTCGATCTGTCCACAGGATAACCACCAAGCCATCGCATAAACCAACCCAGAGGTGGATTGAACAAACTGTCCTTCCCGAGAAACAGAATCTTTCTTCCGATCGCCGCTCTGGAGGCGATGCCCAGGGGAAAATCCCACCACGAGGTATGTGGTGCCGCGATGACGACAAACTTGTGCAGCGATTGGGGAATTTCCCCTTCCACTCTCCATCCAAAGAGACGCATGACAAATCGTGCAAAACCGGGTGACATGTAGTGAAGGTCAGGAATTCGTCAAAGAGACCGGGCGTGAGAAGGTGCCCTTCGACAAGCTCAGGGACCGAAAGAGTGGGAAAACAAACTCAAGTGCAAACTCAAGTGCAAGCGCAAATGGAGCGAAGCGACATCTCTTACCGATCCCGACGAGTTGTGTCGGGAGAGCGTCGGGACTCAAGTGCAAGCGCAAATGGAGCGAAGCGACATCCCATACCGATCCCGACGAGTTGTGTCGGGATAGCCTCGGGACTCAAGCGCAAGTGCAAACCATTAATATCTCTTTGACCTACCGAAGCGCACTAGAGATCCTCATCCTGCCCAACCGGCGCCAAAGGCATCCCTTTGGGGCAGTCAGTCGTATCCGAAATCGCATTAAACCTTTCCCCCTATCTTCAGTCTGAATGATCAACAACCGTGAAGACGTGAAGGAAACTCCGGATGAGCAAATCCTCAGTATGCTCAAAAAGACTGCGACGTATGAGTTGGGGTTCCGGACTCTGATGGTGAAGTACCAGGAACGCCTGTACCACCATATCCGGCGTCTGGTGACAACTCATGATGACACGGATGATGTGCTCCAAAACACGTTTGTGAAAGTGCATAGAGGGATAGCTGGATTCAGGGAACAATCAGGTCTCTACACGTGGCTGTACCGGATCGCGACGAATGAAGCACTGAGTTTTTTACAATTACGCAAGCGTAAAAGTGCGCTATCATTAGACTATGGCGACATGGCAATCCATGAGAAAATAGCCGGTGATGTGTTTTTTGATGGTGATGCGGCACAAGCCAGACTCCTTACCGCATTGGAGACCTTGCCAGTTAAACAAAGGGCGGTCTTCAATATGCGTTATTATGACGAGATGGGCTACGAAGAGATGTCGAAAGTAACAGGGACTTCAGTGGGTGCGTTGAAAGCATCTTATCATCATGCCGCAAAGAAAGTTGAAGCACAATTAAAAGAAGAGCCTCACACAGAGACACCCGTCCGTACCGGCCGGGCGGACGGAGAACACAGAGATATTTATGAAAGAGAAAAATGAACATAGGGAAATCCGGGATGAACTTCGGCAGATTGCACCTGGACTGAGTGAGCTGAAGCGTGAAGATGGATTTACCACTCCTCACAACTATTTCAAAGAGTTCCCTGACAAGGTGTTAGTAAAAATCGCTACAGAAGAGCAAAAGCCGGCAAGTGTCCTGACATGGCTGCAGAGTCTGATGAGACCCCGTTTTGTGGTGGCTTTTGCTTCGGTGCTTGTACTCATCGTGGCCGGAGTTTGGTATTCTCGTATGCAATCCACTTCTGATCCTATTGTTTCTATCACGCAGGATGAAGCCCTGGAATATGTATTGGACAATCTATATGACTTTACCAGCGATGACCTGATTTCTTCAGGTGTTCTTACCGAATGGGATGCGACTGAGATATCGCCGGCTTCTAATGAGGAGTATGATCAAATAATCGATGAGATAATACAGCAGGGAAATGGGGAGATCATTGAGGTGTTGTTCTAAGAGATAAAACGTGTAAATGTATAAATGAATACAAATTAAATAAACAACAAAATGAACCGAATTCTTTCAAGTCTGATGATGCTGATGATGACTACGATGCTTTATGCTCAACCCGGTGTCCGAAGAGAAATGATGCAAGATCGTGTGGAAGCTCAACGTATCGCATTTATCACGCAGAAGCTGCAGCTCACACCTGATGAAGCGACGAAATTCTGGCCCGTCTACAACGAGTACAAAGAAAAGCAGCAGGACATCCGTCGTTCTGCTGTTCCTGAGCGGAATATCATGGATGTCACGGATGCAGAAGCTGCGAGAATCATCGAACAACACTTCGCGACAGAAGAGAGTATTCTCCGGTTGAAACGCGAGTATTACGACAAACTTAAAAATGCGATTCCACCAAGGAAGATCGCACGACTCGCTGCCGCAGAAATGGAATTTAACCGGAATGTGCTGGAGCAGATTAAAGAACGCATGCAGGATCGATAAGATACTGCGCATTCATTTTCATTCCAAAACGCAGGCGAGGAATCGGGAGCGGATGGGACGGGATTGAAACAAGGCTGAGGCGAAGGCGAAGGCTGAGGAAAATCCGACCTCGCGATTCTTGATTCTTGATTGTGGTACGTAAATTGATTTCAGCCTGAAGGGCTGACAGAACCTTGCATTGGGTGAAGCCCAATGCAACGTTCAAGATTTTATAGTGAGCCCTGAAGGGGCGAAAGAGAATTCTTCTGCAGGATGATATTCCATATTCACCATTCTAGGTATTACAAAGCATTGGCGTATTTAAAGTCAAAATGTAAAATGTAAAATTCCAAAGTGACTTTTACATTTTGACTTTTGCATTTTACATTTTGACTTCTTTTGATTTCTCTTCACTTTCTTTAGCCTCTCTCAATTAGCTCCGCAAACCCCGCAATACTCATCGCTCCCTGGTCGCCTTCTCCTTGCTTGCGCACCGCAACCGTATGCGATTCACGTTCCTTGTCACCGACAATAAGCATGAACGGTACTTTGCGCAGCTCTGTCTCACGGATTTTTTTACCGATTGTTTCGTTTCGCTCGTCAATGGTACCGCGCACGCCAAGTTCACTCAGTTGTGCCTGAAGCTGTTTACAATAGGCGAGCGTGACTTCTGTAGTGTTGATAGGAAGCAATGTGTACTGTTCAGGAGCAAGCCAGAGTGGAAACTTACCTGCCGTGTGTTCGATCAGGATTGAGATAAAGCGTTCCATGGATCCGAACGGTGCACGGTGTATCATCACTGGGCGGTGCTGTTGGTTGTCTGCACCTGTATACTCGAGTTTGAAGCGCTCAGGCAGATTGTAATCGACTTGTATTGTACCAAGTTGCCATGAGCGGCCGAGTGCATCTTTGATCATGAAATCGAGTTTCGGACCATAGAAAGCCGCTTCCCCTAAAACAGTGACAGTCTCAAGACCTGCTTCTGCGGCAGCTTCAATAATCGAACGTTCCGCAACTGCCCAATTCTCATCACTACCGATATACTTCGATTTATTCTCGGGATCGCGCAGAGAAATCTGTGTTGTGAAAGTTTCAAAGCCCATCCTGGCAATCACCTGCTTGGTAAGATCAAGTACATCAAGAAACTCTGACTTCACCTGCTCGGCAGTGCAAAAGATATGTGCATCGTCTTGCGTAAATCCTCGCACACGTGAGAGACCATGTAATTCCCCGCTTTGCTCATATCTATATACTGTCCCAAATTCAGCAATTCTTAACGGCAAGTCACGGTATGACCTTGGCTGATTTGCATAAATCTCGCAGTGATGGGGACAGTTCATAGGTTTGAGAAGAAACTCCTCTCCTTCACGCGGAGTCTGAATGGGGCGAAAGCTGTCCTGCCCGTATTTCTCCCAATGACCTGAGGTCTCATACAACTCCCGCTTACCGATGTGTGGAGTGATCACTTCCTGGTATCCACGACGCTGTTGCTCTTTGCGCATGTATTCTGTGAGACGATTGCGCAACGCTGTTCCTTTTGGTAACCAAAGTGGAAGACCTCCTCCTACCCTTTCAGAGAACATGAAAAGCTCCAACTCTGCGCCAATCTTTCGATGGTCTCGCTTCTTCGCTTCTTCAAGTAGTGTGAGATAGTCATCCAGTTCCTTTTGTTTTGGAAATGTGATGCCATAGATCCGTGTCATTTGCTTCCGCTTTTCATCGCCACGCCAGTATGCACCTGCGACTTTCGTAAGCTTCACCGCTTTGATCTTGTCGGAATTCGGGATATGAGGTCCACGACAGAGGTCTGTGAAATTTCCCTGCTTGTAGAACGTAATAGTGCCGTCTGCAAGCTCTTCAAGAAGTTCGAGCTTGTATTCATCACCTTTTTCACGAAAGAATGCAATTGCCTCAGCTTTTCGGACATCGCCGCGCACATAGTCACTCTTTGCTCGTGCGAGTTCCTGCATCTTTTGTTCAATGGCAGGAAGGTCATTTACCGAAAGCACTCTGTCTCCCAAGTCCACATCATAGTAGAAACCATTTTCGATCGGAGGACCGATGCCGAATTGCACACCGGGATAGATTGTCTCCAGGGCTTCAGCCATCAGATGGGCAGAGGAGTGCCAGAAGGCCATCTTCCCACCTTCATCATTCCATGTCAGCAATTTCAGTTTCGCATCTGCATTAATTGGCCGGGTGGCATCCCAAACCTCACCATTTACCTCTGCGGAAAGGACATTTCGGGCCAGTCCTTCACTGATCGAAGATGCAATTTGTAGCGCGGTGGTACCGGGAGCATATTCTCGGATGGCACCATCGGGAAATGTGATTTTTATCATGTTCTGTTTTGAAGCTTGGAGGTGCAAAAGTATTAAAGAAGGCTAAGGCGGAGGCGAAGGCGAAGGAAATCACAAACACAAACTCAAGTGCAAACTCAAACTCAAGGGTCATACACCCAACTCAAATGTCTCTGGTGCATGCTTACCGGTCCGAGACTTCTCCAATTTCTTAAGATACCTGTACAGTCGAATTTCCTACAATGTCCTCGTTTTTTTGTTGAACAAGCTGATTGACACTACTTAATATCAGTAGCTTCACTCCGATGCGTCCAATGAGAAACAGTTGCGACAAAATGAATCCAACCAGAATGCCTCCTGGAGTTACTGTGGGTATCATGTTCCGTATTTGCGAATAAGCTACAATGAAGATTATCAGCAAGAGAAGATTGAGCATATATAATAAAAGCACCGAACCAAAGTGACGCATGACGAATCGTATTCCTGAACCAAATGCCTTCGTCATCGGATGAGCATTCTGTTGTACAACATAGATCTTCACGTAATCATGCATGATCACGATCACCAATGCCATGAAGAGATAGACAGGCAGGATGATCTTCACATACTGTAAAAACTGCACATCACTTTCCATTTCCTTGGGATTGACTCCAATGGCTATAAAGACCAGGCAGAATATCGCAAGCAGACCAAATTGTATCAGAAGAAAATACCCTGCCAGTCGCAACATGCGCCAGAAGTAAAGTGCTCCACCTGACAGAAAGTCTCTGGCAGAAAATTTCTCCCGTTGATGAAGATAGATATGAAGAATACCTCCAACCAGGAATGCAGAAAAAATGAGATAGGCGATCGCAATGACAATTACCTGTTCACACAGCAGCGACAACCCTCCATAATTTCTGATCAGATCTGTGATAAAGGTGAAATCAAACCGGCCAATGTTGTGTGCCAATGCAAGACTGTATCCTGCTGTGTCTTTGAGCCATCCCCGAAATGCAATTGTTGCGACCACAGCGAATACAAGATTCACCAGATAGAGGATAAGCCACATCCTACGGTGCAATACAACCATCTTCCATCCTTCTCTGAACGCTGTTATTACTTTCACATCAGTAGGCTTAGTGTTTCCATCAGATGCTGGACGGTCGTCAAACACCTTGTAAAGTAATATTGAAGACCTGTGCGTTGCAGGGATACCGTCTTACTATTATTCAGGAAGTTCAGGTCAAGATAGATTTTATGTTCAGGATCAATCTCTGCACTCACGATACGCGCTGATCCATGATAGCTGAACTCCGTACTGCGACTTTTGCCATCCCACTGTTCGGTAGTTGTGTGGCCGTCATCAAATGTCATCACTACCTCTACAGGTAATCGCATTTCTCCAAGGCGATACAATATCACCCTGGCATGATACTGCCTGTTTGTTTTGTCGAATGCTTCATCAGGGTAGTGACAGATACTGGTATCATTCAGATATCCTACATCCTTTGTCATGAGTTCATTTGAGATTGATGCGACACTATAGTCACAAACCTCTGTGCCTTCGAGGACCTGGTTAAAATACCAATTCATACCATCTGGCCATTTCTCCGGTAAACGGGCAGAAACGACTTCATTTATCACGCTGATAAAATCACGTCCACAGGGATGCCTGAATTTCCAGCGTTCAAAATAGGTCTTCATCGCTTCATCAAGTACATCTGTGCCAATAAGACCTTCCAATGTTTTCATCCAGAGAGCGACCTTATTGTAAGACATTGCACTGTACCCACCATGCCGGAATTCCCAACTCCGGAGTGTATTCGGAGCGACTTTTACATGACCAGAGCTAAAAAACTCATGGCGCGTAAATTCAAAATTCCCAATGTCTAGTCCACAGCAACTGCTCATCGATGATTGAGGTCCATAAACTTCATCCATGATCCTTGCCTCATAGTAGCTTGAGATTCCCTCATCCATCCAGGGCTCTTCTTGTTCATGTGTCGCCACCATCTGCATGAAATACTGATGAATGAATTCATGTATGACAAGAGTCTCGGTAGATTTAAATGACGCCGGAAGGAACACCGTGCTAAAAGAAGTGATCAATGTCGGATACTCCATACCCCCGACAAACATCCCATGAATGGGTGGATCGACTATTGTCACATTCGGATAAGGATACTCACCCACATGCGCATGCATAAAAGAAAGGACATTATCGATCGATGCCTTGTAACGTGGTGCAAAGATCTGGTGCTCGGGATACATGATCACCGAGACATTGACATCCTTCCATTGGTGTTCAACCACTATAAACTTTGGTGATGCCGTCCATGTGAAGTCGATGACATCCGCAGCACGGTATGTCCATGTCGTTGACTTCTCATCATGTTCAGTTTTTTTCACAAGCAAGCCGGAAGCGCCAACGATGAAGTCATTCGGTACGGTGAGATCCACATTGTAAAGGCCGAAGTCGGAATAGTATTCGCCCTCTGCGTGATATTGATGGCAATTCCATGCTCCTTTTGTTGCATAGCGCATCCCTGCCGGTTCGTAGACACCGAGTTTTGGAAACCACTGCGCAAAAAAATAGAAGTCTTTATTGTAACCGGTGCGGATCATTGCCCTGGGGATCTGCGCAGTCCATGCAAAGTTGAAGCGCGCAGAGTCAAAAGGCATCACAGGCACAATCAATGGTACGCGTAGCACAGTCTCATCGTACATGTTGTCGTCGTCCGGACGGATGAACTCGAATCCTTTTGTGAGGTCATTGGCATGACTGTCCTGCATGCGATGAATCAGAGACCAGCTCCAATCGCAATCTTTATACCAGTCATCACCAACAAACTCCATAAACTGTTCTCCTTCCTGCATCCAGGTGGACTTGCTGTTTTTAAATGCATTATAGTAAAGATGGAACTGTAGTTCACGTACAGTATCCGGGGAAGGATTTATCCAGAGAAGATGGGTGGTGGCAACAAGATATTTTTGGGCGACATCAAGGGTGATGTCCATATCGTAGTTGGCTACTCTCGCAGACAGAGGTGTTTGACCAAAGCAGGTGGATATCGCCAGGAGAAAACTACCGAGACATAACGCTGCTTTCATTGGGAATGAGAACTGAATCAGATGATCAGGCGAAGGTATTTAATC
>DATDQA010000213.1:0-6748 GCA_035292505.1 Saprospiraceae bacterium
ATTCTTCAGAAGTACAGATGGAGGCATTGAATGGGAAGAGATCACGGACTTTGACTACCCATTGCTGAGTGGCCGTGTTGCATTGGCTATCACCAATGTATCTAGCAATCGTGTGTATATCATGTCCGGTTGGGCAGCAAATGGTGGAACTTTCGGCGGTGTCTATCTTTCTACTGATTCCGGAAGCTCGTTTACACGTCAAAGCAACACCCCGAATATCGTGGAATCTTCATGCACTGGCACTGGCGGAACCAACCAATCGAGTTATGATCTTGCAATTGCTGTTTCACATGTGACGAGTACCAGGGTAATTGCAGCAGGAATTACCACATGGAGAAGCTCGAATTACGGGGTTACATGGGTCAATGCCAGCGCCGGTCGATGTGATGCAGAATCCGAATCCACGGGATTTGTGCATGCCGATGTACATGATATAGAATACAATCCGCTCAATGGACATGTGTACCTCGGTAGCGATGGCGGATTGATTAAAAGTGCAAATCACGGCATCGATTGGGTTAATCTTTCTGATGGTATTACGGCCTCACAAATCTATCATATGGCAGGTTCACTTACGGATATCGACAATATGATCATTGGTCTTCAGGACAATGGATGCAAGCGCCGGAATGCCAATACATCTGTATGGGATCAGGTACTCAGTGCGGACGGTTTCGATTGTATTTACAATGATGAGAGCAGTACAGCTGGTTATCTATCATGGAATAGCATTGTAAGTAGGTTCTGGAACAATGGCGGAAATAGAGAAGACATCACACCTCCGGGAAGTGATGGCTTTTTTCCAAGGGTGACATCGGCGATCAACGATGGCACACTTGTACTTGCAGGGTATGCAGATATTTTCAAATCCATAAACAGCGGCCAATCATGGAGTAATGAAGGAGCTTCAGGATTCTGGGACATTGAGCGGTGCCCGAGTAACGCAAGCCGTTTCTACGCCGCAGGTGGTTCCAGCGCTTTTGCGACCACGGGCAACATGTATCGCAGCGCAAATCAGGGTGACACATGGACAGTTGTATCCGATAATCCGGGCTACCCAACAGCAAATATCAGGCTAACGGACATAGGAGTTCGACCTACTGTTTCCGGAAATGTCTGGATCACGTTTGGCGGTTTTAGTGATGGGAATAAGGTATTTTTTTCCGACGATGTCGGGGAGTCCTGGTTCAATAAGTCAGGTTCCCTTCCTAATATCCCCGTCAATGCAATTCAGGTAGATGCAAACAACAATGCCTATATCGGTACTGATATCGGTGTCTTTTATCGCGGGTCAGGAATGACCGACTGGGTTCCTTTCTGGCATCGACTTCCAGTCATCCCTGTGTCAGATTTGGAATTGTATGAAGCTGACAATTTCATTCGCGCAGCCACTTTTGGCCGTGGCGTGTGGCAAAGCGATACCTACAGCACTTGCACGCAAGGTCTTAATCTGACCGCAAACTTAAGTGGCAATCGCTACTACGAAGCCTCGGATTCAATTTCATGCACCTCCTATATCTTCGGTGGACAGAATACCAATCTCGTGCTCAAAGCAGATAACTATATCATTCTGAAGGCCGGATTCGAAGCAGGATTCGGTAATACTGTCCATGGATATCTTGCGCCTTGTGGTACTGCACAACTTGAGGATTGATGATCTTGCATATCATCCCTCTTGCCTTCTTGCAGACAATGGCTGTTTACAGCTGGAACACGTGATGCGGCGAATCATATCTCCTTTATCATGTAATAGGTAAATTCGTTTCAATATTTCAATTATACACCATCCAATGTTGAAAGCCCTCATCTCTGTCCAGTGACAATACTTCGCCATCGACGTTTTTGCATCTTCTTTATTGCGTTTTGCTCTATTGTTACGCTATGTGCTCAGCTTCCAGATTACCATATTCAGCTTTTTGATGAAAGTTATGGTATGCGTACGGACATGGATCGTGTGATCAAAGATCATCATGGGTTTGTCTGGCTGATGTATAATGACAGGGTGCAACGATTTGATGGCAAACACATAGCCGAATTTTTCATTAGAGATGGACTTAATTCTATTTTTTCAGACCAGGATAGTAAACTATGGATCACATCCAGATCTCATGTGTACAGATTTGAAAATGACAAGGAAGGTTTTATCGCAATCGCGATTGACAGCGCTGGAAATCCCACTATCGGTAACGTGTTTCAGTTGCCGGGAAAAGAAGTCTGGTTACTCACCGATCGGGGTTTCTATACGTATGATCAAAAGGAGTCGAAATTTCTTCCTGTGAAGGATGAAAAATTTATGATTGAAACACCTGTCAACATAAGGAGATTTAGTTTCAGACGTTATGAGAATACTTTCTTTTATAGTAGTAAAGACACGATATGGTCTCATGATGTGCTGACAGGAAATAAGCTTCATTTCCCTTTTAAGAATTTATATGGTTTATACGCGCTGAATCAATTTCAGTTGATTGTAAGTTCCTGGGAAAGCCATACGTTTTTATATGATTTTCAAACACAAACTATAGAGAGGATTTTTCCACATAAATTTTTAAAGAATGCTGAAGATGATTTCCTGGTTGTCAAGTCTACATTGAACCTGGATGATCAACGTCATTTATTGGCCACGACAAAAGGATTGCTCGAATTCAATTCATCTAACGGACAATTAGGTTTAAAAAAATTATTTTATAAGGGACAGCCTATATCCAATGCAGCCAGGATAATAGATCTGTATCTGGATAGCCAGGAGAAAGTTTGGGCTTGCTCGGAATATACCTTGATGACGTTTGATCCATTTAGAGCTGTTATTGGTTTGATCCGGAGTATAGAATCAGATCCTACTAAATCCTTCAGTAATCAAATCAGGGGTATTGCGGCGGATGAAAATGAAAATTTATGGTTGGCATCTTATAATGGTATTATATTCTGGGATCTGCAAAAGAATAATTTTCAGCCATTTTATGCCATCGAGGGAGCTACAGATAGAATGAATCATCCCTCTATCAGGGGTATTGAATATGACGGTGAAAATGTCATCATCGGTCAGACAAACAGGGGTATCTGGTTGTATAATCCGGTCAAAAAAAAATATCGCAGACCGGGTTATGAACCCGGTGAACCAGGTGAATCGACCCGGAGAAAATTAGAGAAAGATTTTATTGACCAGGTATACAGGCTGCACAACGGGAATCATATCATTGCCGGAAGGGATGGAGGGTATGTCATGGAAGCAGGAACCTACCTCATCAGGCAGATTAATTTTCCAGGCAGTAAAGAAAATCTCAACTTCTGTTACGAAGATCATTTCAGGCAGGTATGGCTGAGTACCTATGAGGGATTGTATTGTCTTGATTCAAACCTGGTGTATAAATTCGATATAAAAGAAGGACTTGGAGCTGGTGCAATGCTTTGCCTCTATCAATGGGATGACAGTGAATATATACTAGGTGCTCAGGGATTATTCATACTCCGAATCATTAATGGCAGAATTGAGACAAGCACACTTGATCATTTTTTTGATCAAACCAATATCCGTTCCATTTTCAGAGATAAACAGAATCGTCTTTGGTTGGGTTCAGATGAAGGTTTATTTCTTTTCGACAGAACAAGCGGTTATATTGAATTATTTGATCGCTTTGATAACATACAGGGAGATATTTTTCACCCGAATTGTCATCTCCTGAATAGCGATGGCGTTCTGTTTATGGGAGGAACAAATGGTATCAATTATTTTCATCCGGATAAAATGCAAGTCAGGAAAGACAGCATTCAGGTTTCTCTGCTAAAGGTAACCGTGAACAAGGATGATACCAGCTATTACAACCGGGCAGCTCTTCTCTCTCTCAGACCCAAGCAGAATTACATCGAGATTGAGTATATAGCACCGTTTTATGGTAATACCAATCGGCTTCAGTACAGGTACCAACTTAGAGGTTTAAACACAGAATGGAAAAATGTTGGCAACAATAATACCATCAGGTTTACTTCACTTCGTCCCGGAAAGTATCTTTTTAAAGTAGCAGCCAGTTTGAATGGAATCAAATGGTTTGAAGGGAAGGAAACTCTTGCCTTTCATATTGCATTTCCTTTTTGGCAAACTTGGTGGTTTATCATCTTGTCGATAGCAGCGATTGCAGCGACTGTGTTCTTTCTGGTGAAACAGAGAATCAGGTTTGTACGCAGACAGGAGGCTGAGAGACGTCAAAGTGAAGTGCAGCTCATCACCATGAATCGCGATCTGGCAGCATCACAGCTCACCGCCCTCCGTGCACAAATGAATCCGCACTTCATTTTCAACGCCTTGAATAGCGTACAGCGTTATATCCTGAGGGGTGATGTCGATCAGGCAAACCGATACCTGTCGAAATTCAGCCGGCTTCAACGCGAAGTACTCAATAATAGCGCCAAGGATTTTATCATGCTTGACCAGGAGATCGAGATCCTTGAGCTTTATCTTCAGCTTGAGCAGCTGCGTTTCAATGACAATTTCTCCTACACGATCAGGGTCGATGAGGAAATTGATTCAGGTGAGATAAAGATACCTCCCATGATCCTGCAACCTTTCGTAGAAAATGCAATATGGCATGGCCTGATGCCAAGTCAGGGACCTAAACGCGTCGATATTCAATTTACCCTGAATGGTGATGAAAAGCTTCACTGCAGGATCCGGGACAACGGGATTGGACGAGCTGCTTCCGAGAGGCTGAAGAATAACCATGAAGGCACGCTGCAGCATCAGTCGAAAGGTATGTCATTGGTGCATGAGCGCCTGCGCATTCTTGAACAATTGTATCAGCATTCGTATCAGGTGCAGGTCGTTGACAGAACTGATGCTGAAGGAGCGGTAGAAGGTACGGAGGTCAATGTGACACTTTTTGTTGGACGTTGAACTCACCCCCCAGCCCCTCTCTCTGCGAAAGAGGGCAAGATGAGTCTTGGGAAAATAAAGGACGATTAGACCCTCTTTCTTGAAAGAGGGGGGAATAAGAACTCACCCCAGCCCTCTCTCTGCGAAAGAGGGCAAGAATAGTCTTGGGAAAATAAAGGACGATTAGACCCTCTTTCTTGAAAGAGGGGGGAATAAGAACTCACTCCAGCCCTCTCTCTGCGAAAGAGGGCAAGATGAGTCTTTGGAAAATAAAGGACGATTAGACCCTCTTTCTTGAAAGAGGGGGGAATAAGAACTCACCCCAGCCCCTCTCTCTGCGAAAGAGGGCAAGATGAGTCTTGGGAAAATAAAGGACGATTAGACCCTCTTTCTTGAAAGAGGGGGAGTAAGAACTCACTCCAGCCCTCTCTCTGCAAAAGAGGGCAAGAATAGTCTTGGGAAAATAAAGGACGATTAGACCCTCTTTCTTGAAAGAGGGAGTAAGGACTCACCCCAGCCCTCTCTCTCTGCGAAAGAGGGGAGAGTAAGAGTTTGTGAGGTCAGCTTCTCTACTTTCTCTATTTCCTCTGTTTTCTCCGATTTCCCCGACTTCACCGATTTCACCCGCTTCACCGGTTTTCGTAATTTTCAGCATGATCCGAGCCCTCATCATAGATGACGAGCCTCCTGCAGTCGAGACCTTGCAATTGATGCTCGAACGCTACGTCCCTGAAATCACAGACCTAAGGAGCGCTACTGAACCTACCGAAGGCATTCACATACTCAAAACCTGGAACCCACATCTGCTTTTTCTTGATATCCAGATACCGGTCATGAATGGCTTTGACATCCTGAAACAGTTTCCTCAAATCAATTTCAGCATCATCTTTACCACAGCTTATGATCATTATGCAATTCAGGCTATCCGATTTTCTGCGTTAGATTATTTATTGAAGCCGATCGATGCGGATGAATTGCGTGCAGCGATAGACCGATTTATCGCAAAAGAAGCAAACAAACAAAATGAAGAATCCCTTTACAACAACTTGCTGCATAATATCACTGTCAAACGCAAAGAAGACTTTAAACTCGCACTAGCCACCACTGCAGGAACATACTTCTATCAACCGGAAGAAATCATTCGCCTTGAAGCCGAAAGCAATTACACGTGGTTCTTCTTTACCCAACAAAAAGCACTGCTCACTTCACGGACATTGAAGGAGTATGAAGAGATTTTATTGGACCATGGATTTATCCGTACACACAAATCACATCTTGTGAACAAGAAGCATGTCGTCCAGATCACCCGGGATGGTACACTGACAATGATTGATCAATCGATCGTGGAGATATCCCGACGTAGGAAGGAAGAAGTCGTCGACCAATTGAAAGCGAAGTAGAATTCAGTCCGCAGTCCCCAGTCCAGTCCTCAGTCCTCAGTCCTCAGTCTTCAGTCCTAAACATTAAACATTACACGTTAAACATTACACAGTTAAAAACATTTAAACAGTTACACACTTAAACATGTATACCATTCATTCATCTAACAGCTTTTTCACAAGTATTCTTAACTCATCGATTTGTTGTTGCTGATCCGCAATAAGATGTGTTTGGTGATCAATTTTCTGCTGCTGTTCTTTAATTGCCTCTATCAATACCGGAGTAAGCTTGCCATAGTCTATCCCGAAGACCAGGTTGTCTTTAGGATTGTGATAGACAAGTTCAGGTACGACCAGTTCGACTTCTTCCGCAATCAGTCCTATCTCGTGACGGCTGGTAGGGTCATTGACATAGACGTACTCTTTCCCTTGCATCTGCAGTATCTCTGCAAGTCCATAGTGCATATCGACGATGTCTTTTTTGAATCGCCTGGCGCTCGTTATA
>DATDQA010000214.1:0-31690 GCA_035292505.1 Saprospiraceae bacterium
TCACTTCGCTGATCGCTTCATGCCCACCCGCGCCAACTCGCTGTAAGACAACCCTTCAAGGCCCTTTTCCCATCGGTTGGACACCGTCTCCACTGCTGGACATTCCGCACACATTCAAATTCTCGCTAGTAATTCTTTCAACAAAGTGATCTGGCTTTCTTATAAATCTTCTCTATTCTCAATCCATAGAACTTATAATGTTCAGATAACGGACATCCGCTTTCTATCATAATCGAGTATGACTCATCAAATGGTCTTTTCCAACAAATGAAAAGCGCATGCCATCATAAGCCATTATTAGTTAGAGGATTATAATAGAACATTAGGTACCGAAACTTGAGTTAATTACTTAAGATAAAGCAAAACGCATCGCGTACTCTCACACGGATGGGTCGATTCTAATCTTTAAACCATTCTTGCCTGCCAACTCAGGCAGGGATTTCGGAGATAACTTCCATGATCCGAAATCTGACATCCGAAATCCGAAATAGGTTGATTACTCTACGACGATTTTATGTGTGCTGATCACATAGCCATCTTCAAAAGCATTAATCAGGTAGAGTCCTGAAGACCATGTTGAGATATTGACTCTGAGGGTTTCGCTGAGGTGATGGAGTGGTAATCTGCTCATTTCAACTCCCAATGCATTGGTAATTGAAATCCATTGTGCGTTTGCTGAAGAACTCCTTTCCGTCGCGATCCATAATTGATCAGAGACAGGATTCGGCCAAAGACGCAGGGAAGAAATATTCAACTCCTCCGTTCCTGTGGTTCCGGCATCATAGACAAATACGCGGATATCATCCACATAGATGCCGTCAAGATTCAGGCCATTGTCTGTGATCAGTGCTAAGCGGATATAGACTTCATTTCCGATGTATGCAGAAAGATCGATGGATTCTTTGATCCACGCTTCCTGCAGGCCATCGTATACAGGTTCAAGAGGTTGAATGAAGCCACTGCCAAGTCTTGAATACTGGCCGCAGAGTGGTTCAAAGTTGATCCCATCGGTAGAGATCTGCACTTGCGCATAGTCGATATATTCTTCGATTTCCCATTTTGCCCAAAACTCCAGGACGGCATTCAAGGCATCCTTCAGATCAATAGGATCTGATATTTGCAGGATATTTTCTTCATTGGGTGCATAGAGGCCATTCGGTGAGTCGGTAATACAGGTTGTCCCCACATGCGCTGTTTCATCAGTGCTATTCCATGTCGTACCTACAACATTCCATTCTGAGATATCATCACCATCCTCAAAGAACGCAATAGTTTCACCAGCCAAGGTCTTTGTGACCGTATCACGTACTTCGAAAAAACCATTGTCGAGAAGAATAACAAAATTAAATACTTCACCACCCTGAGCTGTCGGGTCAAGTGTATACGAAATCGAATAGGATTCCTCTTCAAAGGTCCCTATGGAGACTACTTCAATATTGCCGTTGATGTGCAATTCCGGTGACAACGAAACTATGGTAAGTGCCATATCACTAAAGACAGCGCCATAGCTCTTGATCCGGACGTCTATTGTGCCCTCATGATCAGTGAAAAATGCACCATTCATTTCCTGGGCAATCGCAAACTGATGAGGCAGATGAGCAAGCGCGAGATTATTTTTCAGATTTGACTGACACAGCGGGATGATATCAAATGAAGCCGGCCAGAATTCGTCACCGAGTTCTGGAGTCATGGCATAGATACCGTGCTCTGCATACATCCAATCGTCAGAGCAGCCGTTGGTAGGATATCCAACAGTCTCATAGGATGTTCCTTGTGAGAAGCCATTGTCAAGGGCAAAGAGTTCTCCATAATTCTCAAACAGCAGAAGGTCAGGATTTAATTCTTCCGTATAGCCCCATGGATAAATGAAAAAGTTACCATAGGCATGATAGTTCAAGGCAGTGAAGAGGTCACGCTGTTGGACAAACTCTTTGACTGCGCGGGTCTCGGGCTCACTGAAGGGTGATGGTCCACGGTAAATCTGTGAAGAGGGGTTGCCGCTTGAACCTTTGTCATCCGCTCCCCACTCATATCCATAGTTGCGATTGATGTCCACACCATCCTCATTCTCATCAAATTCACCATCATTATCGTTATCGCGCATATTCTTACGCCAGTATCCACCACCATCAGGTTCAATGATCTGATTGAAGAGGTACCCATCCGGGTTCAGACAGGGTATAAAGTAGAGTTCAGTATTGTTGAGCAGGTAAGTTGCTTCGGGGTCTTTGCCATATCCTTCGAGCAGATACCACATATAGTAGACCATCTGCATCATACTCATGGGTTCTCGCGCATGATGTAAAGCGGTATAAAGCACTTCTGGTTCAGGTTCGTCGGTTGTGGCATGATCTGAAATACGCACCCAGAAGATAGGTCTGCCCTGATGCGTCACTTCAATACCAGTGCGCTGACGTGTATTGATCAGTTCCGGATATGTCAACTGCATGAGATCGAGAGCATCCAGAATCTCGGAATAGGTGAGATAACCTCCCATGGAGCCCAAATCAAAATTTTCGGGCACGGGATAACTATACTCATACTCCTGGCATGCCAAAGGACTTCTTTGCGGCCGCTGAGACTGGTAGTGTTTGGTGACATCCTCAATAAGGATTTCGACCTCGAAACCCAAAGAAAGAATGTGTTCTATTTCCCAGGAGGAGAGATCGGTGATGAGGTACTTGCCGGGAACGTATTGGCCATGGGTAAGATCAATACCCATGAGATGCACACGACTCACATTCTCCGGGGTGATATGCACCTGTGCACGTGAAACCAATGTGGAAGACTGAATCGTTTGCGCCTGCAAGGGTAACAGGCAAACAATCACGACGCAACACAGGAGTGCTCTCAATACTGTTCTTATCATGTTCTTAGACTTCGGCTTGGGATGGCCTCTCTCTACAGAAGCTCCGCCAATCGCGAAGCCGCAAAAATAGACTTTTCTTAATGGCAATCTGCTCTTCTTTCGGAAAGTCTGCAAAAAGCATGCCCGCAAGATATGGAAAAAGGACAAATACACAAAAAACATTATATATTAATCTTTGCAGATGGCCGTTTTCCCGTGGTATTGGGTACTGAAGAAGAAAAAGTGGCGTTTTGAGAGAATACTCGTCATGCGTTTACAGGCATTGCTCATCCTGGTCCTGCTGAACATCTCACTCGCTGCGCAAAGAGCGGCAAACGTTAACCTTGTCCCCAATCCCGGCTTCGAAGAGTACTCTGAGATTCCCGATGACTGGTTTTATACCGGAAGTGATTTTACGAGGGTGATGAGATATTGGGAATCCGCAACCGGTGCATCGCCTGATGTGTACGGCCCCAAAGTATATGTACCCCGACATTGGCGCGACAAAGGATTTGGCCAGACACGAGCGCATGGTGGCCAGTCGATGGTCGGCCTTACACTCTACGGTTGTCATGGCGGAAAGCCGCACTGTAGGGAGTACATTCAGACACAACTCATCGAACCTCTTGTGCCTGGTCAACGCTATGAAATCTCGTATTGGGTCCTACACCTTCCGAATTCACTTCAGATCAATAATCTCAGTGCAGGCTTTACACCTCTCCGGAGCGTATCGCAAACCGATGAGAAAATCAGTCTTGAGTATGTCATATCCAACACCGATATCCTCTCATGCCCTCCAGGTCAATGGTTGCAGTGTCGGAATGAATTTCATGCACAGTCGGATGCAGGATATATGATCATCGGCAACTTCCGGAGCGATGAAGAGACACGCATCAGATCGCGTTGTCCGGGCGATTGCTTGCCCTTTGCATATTACTATGTCGATGATGTTGTCCTGAGAAAATTGCCGCCGATTCTTGATGTACCGATTGCCCCCGATGATCTCTCTTTCGCTGTCCTGGAAGAAGGGAAAACGATCAAGCTGAACTATATTTTTTTTGATTCCGGCAAAGCAGACTTTCTCCCGCGCTCTTTCCGTGAACTCTACTTGCTCCTTGACATCATGCGTAACCATCCGGAGATGAGTATAGAAGTACACGGCCATACTGACAACCTTGGTACTGATGAATTCAACCAGGAACTCTCTGTAAAGCGGGCGCAGAACGTCGTCTCTTTTCTCACCGGTCATGGCATAGATGCGAGACGGATTCAATACCAGGGTTTTGCAAGTATGAGGCCGATATCTGACAATCTATCCGAAGAAGGGCGGAGTAAAAACAGACGTGTAGAATTCCATATCATCCGGATGTAATCAGGGGATAGATTTATATTTATCGGAAACGATCATCTGAAAGATAAACTTGTCTATGAGAAAATTCAATCTACTGTTGACTGCGGTAGTTGTAGTAAACTCCATGCACGCTCAACCGTCGTACATCGGTGAAAATCCTGAAATCCTTAAAATATCTGTCCAGGCCTCTGTGGATCGACATCAGGAAGAGTTAATCCACCTCAGCGACCAAATCTGGGCATTTGCTGAACTAGCCATGCGCGAACACCAATCAGCCAAAGCCCTTGCTGATTATGCAGAAATAAAAGGTTTCAGAGTGACACGGGGTGTTGCTGAAATTCCAACTGCGTTTATTGCGGAATATGGATCCGGAAAACCCATCATCGGCATCCTCGGTGAGTTCGATGCATTGCCGGGTATGTCGCAACAAGCCATCCCGTCGCGGCAGCCTTTGCTGGTAGGGGGCGCCGGACATGCATGTGGTCATAATCTCTTCGGAGCAGGAAGCCTGGGTGCCGCGGTTGCGATAAAAGAACTGATGAGTGCTGGTAAGCTCAATGGTACGATCAGGTTTTATGGTACTCCGGCAGAAGAAGATCTCGCGGGTAAAGTCTATATGGCCAAAGCTGGGTTATTTAATGATCTGGATGTCTGTCTCGACTGGCATCCGGATGATGAAATAAAAGCGGGTATGCAGAGCTCCCAGGCGATTATAGACCATACTTACATCTTCAAAGGAAGAAGTGCACATGCGGCCTATGATCCCTGGAATGGAAGAAGCGCCCTCGATGCCGCAGAACTGTTTACGGATGGGATCAATATGTTGCGTGAACATGTAAAACCGACAGTGAGAATGCACTATGTGATCACAAAAGCCGGTGATGTGCCCAATGTCATACCTGAGGAGGCAAATGTATGGTTGTGGATTCGGGATAGTAAGCGAAGCGGTGTTGCAGTAGTAGAAAGTCGTGTGAAAGATATTGCAAAAGGTGCGGCGCTCATGGCTGGCGTAGAGCATGAAATAAAACTGAACAGTGGTTTATATGAAATCCTGGTCAATGAGACAGGAGCAAAAGCACTTCAGAAGAATCTTGAACTTCTGGATCCTATCATGTATACTGACGATGAGATTGCTTTTGCACATCAGGTCATGCAGGCTTATGGCGCTGAATACAAGGGAATGAATGGCACAATCAAACCCCTTGAAGCTACAAAGCCGGATCCGGAAGGAGGATCGACGGATGTTGGTGATGTCAGCTATATCGTTCCTGAGATTTCTTTGCAAGTCACTACAGCGCCGGCCGGATCACCCTGGCATAGCTGGGTCGTTGTAGCATGTGGAGGAATGTCGATAGGTCATAAAGGAATGTTGTTTGCTTCTAAAGCACTTGCAATGACGATGGTGGATGTATTTACAAATGAAAAGCTCAGACAGGACATGCGCGAGGAATTTTTACGGAAGAAAGGAACAGAAGTCTGGAAGGCAATCTTACCAGATGGTCCTCCGCCGGTACCTGAGAAAAACTGAATTTCCCCGTGCTTTAGAGCGGGGAAGCTCGGGGAAGCACAGGGTATCCGCTTATTCTACGCGTTGCACTCCTTTCAATAACTCCGCTGCTTTTGCCAGCGTCTCATCTGTTTTTGCAAAACAAAACCGAACGATCCGCTGACCTTTTATTGGATTTGCATAGAAAGGAGAAAGGGGGATCGTGGCAACGCCGCCCTGGCTTGTGAGCGTTTGCGCAAATGTCATATCATCCAGATCACTTAATGCACTATAGTCAGCGAGAACGAAATAGCTGCCTTCACAGGGTAGAAAATGAAAACCTGTATCGGACATTTGTTCTGTGAAATAATCGCGTTTTTTCTCAAAGAAAGCACTAAGACCACTATACGTCGCTGCATTACCCAGATATTCGGCGAGCGCATGCTGCATAGGTCTGTTCACTGCAAAGACATTGAACTGATGGATCTTCCTGAATTCCATCATCAATTCAGCAGGCGCTACACAGTATCCGACTTTCCAACCGGTGGCATGAACCAATTTTCCAAAAGAATAGATCGCAAAACTCTTCTTTGATAATACTTCAGACTTCAGCATCGACTGATGTTGCAGACCATCAAAGATGATATGCTCATAGACTTCATCGCTCACGACATAGAGGTCGTGCGCAGCGACGATTCTTTCTAAAGACCTGATATCCTGCTCAGTGAATGCACGACCCAACGGATTATGTGGTGTATTGATAAAAATCAGTCGGGTCTTTGCATTGATGTTCTTTTCAACAAAGGCCCAATCAATCCTGAAATCCGGACCATGCAATGGAATTGCTTTTGGTATTCCTCCAAACACACGAACAGACGGTGCATAGCAATCATATGAGGGATCAAAGACCAGAGCCTCATCACCTGGCTGAATCACTGCGCCGACCGCTGTAAAGATTGCTTGTGTACCTCCTGCTGTGATGGTGATTTCATGTTCCGGACTCACCTGGCATCCATAGAGATGAAGAATTTTTTGCGCCAGTACTTCACGCAGTTCAGGCAAACCTTGCATCGGTGCATATTGATTGTGACTCGCTTCCATCGCAGCAGTCACCATTGCCCGCAGTCGCGGATCAGGATCAAAATTGGGAAAACCCTGCGAAAGATTGATCGCCCCATGCTTTTGTGCAAGCGCGGACATGACGGTAAAAATCGTTGTCCCGGTGTCTGGAAGTTTTGAGCGGAGAGGCATTTGAAATGTATGTCGTAATCAGAGTTGTTGAGTTTCTAACAGAATCCTGTTTGCAACGGTCAGTGATGAAAGGTAGGGAGAAAGTCCTGGAGCAGATAAATACCACACTTTTATTAGATTTGGACGAGTGCAAAAGTGTGCCTTGGCGCATTAATCCTTGGAGAGTTCTTTTTTAACTATAAAAAAAACCTAATTATGAAAAGGATTGCTTTACTCGCAGCGTTGCTAACGCTATTCACAGGTCTGACCATTGCTCAGAATCCGGCATTTGATTATGGGGTCCGGTGGGGCTTTTCGGTATTGAAGCCAGACGAATTTGTTGGATATCCAGGCAAGAATGTTTCGGCTGTTGTGATGTATAAAACCAGGGGAATCGCAGATCCGGATTCGGTGACTATCGTTTACACCGAGACCCATGAAGGAACACTTGACGACTTCTCATTCCTTAGGTTCACAATAGGTAAAGGAGAGAATCCCTCTCCACCGACCATAAATCCGGCGTGGTTTCCATTTATCACACATATCTGTTGGACAGTCACGGTTACGACTGATGAGGGTGACAAGATCATTACTGGTGAACAAACAATCACATCGGTACCACGGGCAAATGTCGCGGCTCTCTCGTTGAATTCTGAGCGCTTTGGAAATAACTCGTGGAGCGACCAGAGTCTTACAGTAAACGAGTTTATTGATCTGTCCCCGGAATATGAGCCAGGATTGCTTGCCTGGAATAGTCCCTCGGACAATGAGCGCTTTATACAACGGATAAATACAAGGGACTACTTTTCAACAGATAAATCTATCTCAGGCGTATCAGGTGAGGAAATTGATGTTGTCCGAATCGGAGGAGGCGGCAACCAAAGAAGATATGTCTTTGGCCCCAGCACTCCACCTGTAATTGACAATCTTATCACATACTGTGCCCCTTCTCTGGAAGATGCCTTGCATTTTTTAGGCGTAAAAGTAGCCGGGCACCGTAGCGCATCAGTAAATCATAACACGGCTGCGATCTTTGCTGATAATTCTGAATCTCCCATGAGTGCCGGAGTACTTGCAAATGCGCAGACATGGGGTTTCTATGGTACTGCACAGAATGGTGTTGTTGGTATCTCTACGGGTGGTGGAAATGGCGCCGGAATTTGGGGTGGGTTGGGCCAGGCACCTGATAGCGGGGGATTCAAGTATGGCCTTTTTGGCAACTCCCAGAATTTTACAGGTGGCTGGGGAGCAGCAATCTTTGGAAATGGCTTTTATACCGGTACCTGGTCGATGTCTTCTGACGCCCGGTTGAAATCCGAGATACGAGCACAGTCCGATGCACTTGATCGGATCATGCGACTGCGCCCTTCGCAGTACCGCTATCGACAGGATACACCATATAGTCTACCGGACGGTATTCATCATGGTTTCCTTGCACAGGAAATGGAAGAAGTGTTTCCAGAACTTGTCTCCGATGTCACCATGCCACTGAGTACCGATCCACAGGAGATGTACTCAAGTGGCACGATACAATACAAAGCCATCAACTATATCGAAATGATTACCATCCTGACGAGCGCTCTACAGGAAATGAATGCAAAGATTGATGCACAAGCAAAAGAAATTGCGGAATTACGCGAGGCATTAGGGAATTAAAATAAAAATGAAAATAAAAATGAAAAGGCTACTATTTATATTTGGTGCTTTTGCCTTATACTTCAATGTACTTACCGCTCAGGATCCTGTAGTCATTTCCCGGCTGAGTAATACACAGGTTGTTGTGAAGGATAGTATCATCGTTGTCTCCACTCTTGGAGAGCCCTTTGGAGGGATTTATGAGCAGAATGGCCTGGTTATCAACTTCGAGCCATTCCCATTCCTCCTGTTTGGGAGCGGACCTTCCGCTACGCGTGACCTGCCTGCGATCACCGATCTCAAAGTATATCCAAACCCCGTCTCGGATATTGCCGTACTGCAACGAGATGGAACTAAAGACAGATATCTGATCACTTTATATCTCGCCGACGGAAGTTTGATTCACAAATCTTTCTGGGAAGCAGGTGCAGGCAATGTGACTCTTGCTCTTGAACAATATGCACGAGGCATTTACATTCTTATTGTCACTGACGAAGAACTGACAAAAGCAAGTCACTTCAAAATCGTCAAGCAGTAGTTAATAGGACTAAAAGCGAACATACTTCATATTTGAGATCACAACTGGTCTTTGTGTGATACAGAGAGAGTTGTGATTTTGGTTCACAGATATCGTGTGGCAATCGCATCTATCTTTGCCGCCAACTTATGATCCCGCTCGGTGACGATACTCCCTGCATCGTGAGTACTGAGTGAAAAACGTACCGTATTCCAGACGTTCGTCCATTCCGGATGATGATTCATTTTCTCCGCAGCAATGGCGACCTCAGTCATGAAAGCAAAGGCCTGCGAGAAATCTTTGAATTTGAATTCAGCTTGCAGCGTATTGTTGATTTCTGTCCACATGGAGGAAAGGTACATAAATGGGTAAAATCGGTGAAACCGGTAAAGCTGGTGAAATCGGAAAAATCGGGGAGACCCGGGGAAACCGGTACACCCTACAGCCGGTACAGCCGAAACAGCCGGTGAAGTAAATCGGTAAAGCAAGGTTTAACGTGTTTGCCCGGCTTCTCCCGGATCCTGAGCTTGTCGAAGGATCAGATTACCGAAGCAATCACATAAGAACTTACACTACAGACGATCGCAAGCAGGAAGACGGTATAGGCAATCCCCAACAAGGCATATTTCCGCTCGAGGACAAGACCGTTGTAGTAGATATTGGTCATCATCTGGTCGTAGATGCTATCCTTTGTGCGCATGACACTGCGCATTTCCTCCATATAATCCTTCAATGATTTGCGGTAGTAATTATGAAAGAACAACATGCCACGGTGTTGCTTCTTTGTGCTCCGGATGATCTTCGGCTTCAATGCCAGGATTGCGCAGATCGCGGCGATTGCACAAAAGACAAGGAGCACGGCAAGTGGAAGAACAAACTGAATCTGGGTGATCAAGGGGACATCATTTACCTCAAACCCGGAGCTAAAGGCCACAATAATCAGTACGATCAGCAAAATACAGATCGTCGTAATCGCATTGGCCTTATTGTCCGCGATTGCGATCAACTCCATTTGATTCCGTGCTGTGACATCGAGGAGTAAACCACGCTGTACATCAACACCGGAATCTTCAATATAAGCCTGCTCTTCCATTCTTCTGATTGTGTACTTAGTTATGCATCTGTTTGATTCACCTTTCGCATAGCAATTGCTCTTAGTCGTCGTCATCCTCCTCCCGATTGAAGGGAGAATCATGTTGCCGTTGCTTGATCGCATAATGTGTCAACACCACTGCAATCAACAATCCTACAAACGCCTGAATCCAGAGACCAGGGATAAAAGATATGAACAAAAAATAATCATAAAAACCATGCACGAAAGTAGCAAAGCCGATTGCCAGGATATGATACAATCCAGAGCTTGTAGAAAAGACCCTGGCCTCACCAAGGAAAAAGCCCATGATCACAGCAAATACTGCATGCGCAGGCACGGCGGTGAACATCCTGATGATCGCTGTCCCACCTCCTCCCTGGACAACATAGACAATATTCTCTGCTGCAGCAAACCCCATCGCCACCATCACCGCATAGACAATACCATCCAGGGGTTCATCAAAAAAGCGATAAAGAATGCCGCGCAGAAAGAGAAACTTGGAAGCTTCCTCAACCAAACCAACGAAAACAAACGCCCTGATTAGCTGATCTACGACATCTGAGGTATCAATGTGTGTGAAGTCGTGCAGGAATTTGCCCACACCCAGGGATAGAAAGAAACTCAAAACCCCACAGCCTACACCGAGGAGCAGCAGCCTCAGAGGTTCTGGCTCATGTTTGTCTTTCAGATGGATGAATAACACAATTGCCACCGCTGGGGCCACCGCAAGGAGAAGAAGAAAAATCATGGTCATGAGCTGCCTGCAGTGTTAAAATCATGTAAGAATCTATAGGTTCGCAATTCTACATTAATGCAGCAACTTCAAAGAAATCATCCACTCATCAAACTGATCGCTGCCATCGAGATCCCAGGCATTCGCATAGCCCACGGAAAGCGTCGACGGGTTCAGGGAGAACGTCACCATCCTGAAATCCACTTGTGCTCCCAGATTTACGAATCTGGATTCTGCGAGATCTGCATTACGCGTATAGAGCAGGGACGAAAACACACACGGTTGTATCCAGTTCACAAAGAAGTTGAAACCTCCGAATTTTCTGAATCGGATTGGCGGTATCACCAACTCTGCTGTGCCTTTTGCAAACCGCTGTGCAATAATCGATCGCCCGGCATCATACCCGACTCCGGGAAATGAAAATGGTGAACGGTATCTCCGGACGGCCTGGTAATCGACATAGTTATTTCCGAAGGCAGCGAAACCAAATCTTGTAAAAGGATTGAATGTATCACTGAATGAACTTCCGGCTGTAGTTCTCAGCCAGAGTGAAAAATGATTTCCTGGTAATTGGATGCCATAATCGAAGGTCCCGATGACACGCGGATAGTAATTTCCCGCCGACATTGCTGTGGATGCCCATATACTGGTCATGATCCCTTTCTCGGCATCGACCGCGCCAAGTGAACCTGTGGCTGAACTAAATGATAAGGAACTGCTGAGGTTCAGGAAAAAGTTTTTGTTGAAACCAGATGCAAGGATCTGCTGGAATTCCGGAGACTGATCAAGTCCATAGAAACCTGATAATCCAACTCTAAAGTCGAGCAGATACGGCGGGTCATAAATAAAACTGCGGTCATAGTTCACTCCTAGCCGGACGCCCTTTCGCGATCCCTGGGAAGGGCCGAACAAATCATGAAACTCCGCTTCATTGAAACCTCCGCTGAGTGTAAACCGACCTGTCTCATATTGAAAATTAAAATGGATGAGTTCTTCATCATCTAATTCTTCGAACTCCTCATTTTTATCAATGAGACCATTGATCCAATTCCGTGGAGTGTAGGATATCGCAAACTGCAGGGAACTCAAATTGAAGGGATCTGAAATGTGCATGTTATAACCGATACCGAGATTGTTCTTATATCCGACAAGAATAGGATAGGCATAGTTCAAATGCATTTCTCTGCCGGCATGATAGGTGTCTTCATTGGTAATCAGTGCTTCAAAATGTGTTTGCTCTGCACCGGAAATCGGTAATTGCCAATCGATGAGTTCAGGATATTTCTCCACAGTAATATTGCCAAGGAACCCAATAGAAGAAACATCTTCGACTTCCCGATTGGGAATGTACACTGGTTGAAACCCATCACTGGTGAAATTAAAAGCAAACAAACGCGCATTGTCAATGACCACGGGTCGAAAGAGCCCGGTCACACTGTTGCTCATCGCCGAAATGTTTTTTGTCTTGACTTCTACACGATAAATATTACTGACTCCTGAGTAATAGGTACAGCCATGGAGGTATTTCCCATCCTCAGTGAACTGAAAAGATTGTGGTGAGGATACCTCAAAGTTGAAGACTGTATCAGCCTGAAACTGATCCTGTAATAAGTCTTCCACACGATACAGGAGCAATGATTGGTTTCCGACCAGGTCAGTGACGGCAGCGCTGAGCAGCGAACCGTCGGGAGAAATGTCAATGTCGAAAATATCTTGTCCATATGGCAATGTATAGATCTGTTCCCAAGTGCTATAGGACTTAAAGTGATGCTCCTCATCCCCGGCAAGAGGAATGCGCACAATGGTAGATATCCCATTGAGATGCTTAATACCCCAGATGGATTTGTCAGTTTGATTGAATGCAAGATCACCCGTGCGTGTATCTTTTTGCAATAATTTCCGCTCGCGTGTTTTGAGATTGTAGCTGTTCAGGTCACGCCATGCATCGTTGTCTGTTGTGTAGTAAAGCATATCTCCTGTCGGATCATACGTAAGGGAAGTGACATAGAATAAAGCCGCACCTTTGATGTCGGTAAGCCTCTCCAGTTTACCATTTTCAAGGTTCAAAGACGCCAGGTGAGGCACCTTGCCGGGATAATTTACAGCCACATAGATATTGCGTCTGTTTTTATCGTAGTGTGCATACGAAACCGAACCAATGGCACCCTCAGTAATAGGCGTCATTTCAGTAACAGGATTCTCGCGCAGCGTGCGGAGATTTTTGTTTTGCCATTCTCGTTCAAATGTGATCCATTCATCCCAGGAATCCGTGATTTTTTTACCAAAGACATGTTTGAACTGACTGACAAAAAATGGCCTGCTGCCCTTATTGCGTTTTACCCACTCGATGATTTTATCAGGACCATACGTGTAGGCGAGATAGCCCATAAACCTGGTGCCATAGAGATAGGAATTTGACCTCCCCTGAAAGTCAGTCGTCACACCTTCGGATTCCAGTCCTTGTGCGCTGTAGATACGCGCATTTTCCAGGATACGTGTTCTAAAAACCATTTCGTCGTAGCTTCCCAATGCTAATCCCACGCCTCCACTCATCCATGTCTCTACATAAGAGGCGATGCCTTCATGATACCAGCGTGCCGAATACCGCCTTGGATTGGTAAGATAGCTGTAGAACATGGAGATAGGGTCAGTTGGAGAAGGTTCAACTTTGCCTAAAAACAGGGTTTGATAAAAACGATCTGATTTTGTTGCATTATCCAGCGCGACAACATGCACGAGTTCATGATTCATCATGCTAAAGACACGTTCTCCTGCAGGACTTGTCTCAAATGCATAGCTGAAGGGAGATAATCCCATACTGATTGCGTTTCTGGGAACAGCAGTCGCTCCCGCATTACCATAATCACCAAAATCCTGAATAAGCAGCGAAACGGGTTCTGTCGGTGTGTAATCAAATAACTTCTTATGAAATTGTAGAGCATTATGAAAACATCGGCCTGCATGTGGTAAGATGTATCGATGGCCAAATTCATACGTCACGAGACTCATTTCCTCTGTCTCGATCATATCAAATTGTGCGGGCAAAGTATGGCATATGAGGAGAGCACAGAAAAGGGCGAATTTTCTCACAGGCGGTGTTTCTATTTTGTGTGTGTGTTTGAAAAACCCACACCGGATTGGTGTTGATGGAATAATAAACAATGGGGAGATAGTAACTACCTCCCCATTGAGACTAAAAATAGGACGTTCTTACATTGCCCTCCGCTCGAGTTTCTTGAATTGCTCGCTACTGACTACTGAGATAAGAGCAGCGTTCTTCATCAAGGATGCGAATGCTCTATCTTTCACCAGCTCCTGGAATTTGGGATCTTCCATGACACTTGCAAACTCAGCCGATTTTGCAAGCTTACCGACAGACGGCACGGAGATAAGTTGTCCGCAACGTGCACTTGTTGCACAATTTGAAAAGGCAGGATTACGCATCAGTTGTGCTGCTGTAGGCGAAGTCAGAAGTCTGATTCCGCTATCACTCTTAGCAAGTGCGGTAAACTTTTCGGATGTGAACATCTGCATAGCTGTTGGATATTTTCCCAGCGCGGTGATGCCATCACCTTTCACAAACTCCTTGAACTCTCTCGATGAAGACAACTCAGCTAATGAAGCCAGTGCATCGGTTTTTGCCAGAGCTTTGAAAGCGGGAGATTTTGCAAGCTTCTGGAAAGATGCGCTTGAGACCAGTTCCGTGTAGTTTGCATTTTTTCCGAGTTCTGAGAAAGAACCTCTTGAAGCAAGCGCAACGGCTTTTTCGTCGTTTAACAGATCGTCAAAAGCGTCGGATTTAGCCGCTGTTGCAAACTCTTCTGTTTTCAGAAGTGAAGTAAAATTCGGGTCGCTCGCGATAGCACTCATTGCCGGACTTTTAGCCAGCGACACAAATGCCGCATTTGCAATGATCCTCTCGAAATCAGCACTCTTCGACAGAGATTTAAAGGTCTCGTCGTTCGCTAATTCAGAAAGCTTTTCCATGTCATTCACGCCGGATCCGCCTTCACCCGCACTCGCAGCAGTCTTCGATAATTGTTCAAACTCATTCGAAGTGACAAGTTCCCGAAGCTTAGGATCATTTGCAAGATCAGAGAGACCTTCTGAGTTCGCAACATTCTTAAATTCCTCCGTTTTTGCCACACTGGTGAATGCAGCTGACTTCATCAAGGAACGGAAATTGTCATCCTTGATCAGCTTCTGAAAGTCCTGGTTCTGGAGCAACTGTTGCACTTCAGCACCATCAAGGTCAACGGGCGTCGTGTGTTCGCCCCGGTATTTTTCGGCTTTTTGAACCCCATCAATGCCGGAACCTGCAGCATCTGAAGGAGTGGTGTCGAACCTGCCGCCGAGCAAATAGTAGCCACCGACAGCAACTAGGATGACGGCAGCAATCACATAGAACAAACGTGATTTTCCCATGGTAAAAAAGAATTTTGTTTGGTGAACTAATAGTGTACAGTTCTCTTCAATATAAGGTAGGTTATGTTCTTGTTCAGTTTTTTTTCAAGAATACATAACTCCCTTTCAACAAGGGAAAAGTACAAATTAGTTGCCGGAGTTTGTAAACAATTTGTATCGTTTCTATGAATTACATGTCAAATGAATTTGAAAATCGCTGTGCAATACCCCTGAGATTTAGCTCTTAATTCCCGATTAAGGCATTGTCATTTAGGGCACTATAGTATAAAAATAGAGTTCATATAAACCAACCGAAATCAGGTAATCTCACACTCAGATTGAATTGAGATTTCTTTTCCCAATTCCAAATTCGGGATGCTCCTGGAACACAAAGCCTCATCGCGCTTCTGGAACTCTGGGCTCTTATGGTTATGTGCTCTCTTGTCACCAGGGATTTATTTGGGCACTGACCGGTTATTCCAACGGGAAGAAAAATGGATCTATCCAGATATGCATAGTTTTGACAATACGCGTGCCTGATCAGAACTTAAGACAAAATAAAAGCGCAACCATGAGAAAGAGAGATATACCAAAGATTCATCGGAAGTCCCTTGTCATCAGCTTTCTCTTATGGCAGACTATTTACACGTTTGCCCAATCACCATACGGCTTGGAGCCTCTGGCGCATACTTACTCCATTGTCGCGCGCGATAAAGTCACCGGGGAGATGGGTGTCGCCGTACAATCCCATTGGTTTTCCGTTGGGACGATCGTCAGTTGGGGAGAAGCTGGAGTCGGCGTGATTGCTACACAGTCATTTGTCAACCCATCCTTTGGTCCACGTGGACTTGCCCTGCTCAAAGCCGGCCTCACAGCACAGCAAGCGCTGGATGCTTTGATTGAAAGTGATGAAGGACGTGCAGTGCGTCAATTGGCTATCCTTGATGTAAAGGGAAATGTCGCAGCGTATACGGGGAGTAATTGCATTCCCTCCGCCGGTCATCAAAAAGGAGATAACTACTCTGTGCAAGCCAATCTCATGCGCAATGACAAAGTCTGGCCTGCAATGGCGCAAGCTTTCGGAGCATCTCAAGGTCCTCTCGCAGAACGCCTGCTAATAGCAATGGAAGCTGGTGAAGCCGCGGGTGGAGATATCCGTGGACGTCAATCCATCGCTATCCTCGTCGTCGCTGCGAAATCAACCAATCAGCCATGGTTGGATCGCAAAGTCGATTTACAGATCGCCGATCATGCTGATCCCCTGGGTGAAATGCGCAGACTCCTGAATGTGCATACGGCATATGAATACATGAACCGTGGCGACCTGGCGATGGAACTGGGAGATGTGGATGCTGCCTTGATCTCCTATGGTACAGCAGAGACACTCTTTCCTGAAAATGAAGAAATGCAATATTGGCATGCTGTGTCATTGGCGAATATTGGGAAACTCAATGATGCGTTGCCGATTTTTAAGAATGTCTTCGGAAAGAATCAGGACTGGAAAGAACTTACGCCGAGAATCGTACAAGTCGGACTCTTGAAAGTGACTCAGGCCGATCTGCAGAGAATTATCAACAATTGATTAAAAGAATATCCTGCTTAATTTGCCCGGTCGCACAACAATTCTTCGATTCCTGAAACCAGGAATGCATACCCTCATTCAGGACATGGGGCGTCCCGATCAGCAATCCTCTGGGATTCCTATAGGAGGTGCTTTAGATAAAACATCTGCCGCTGCAGCGAATTGGTGTGTAGGAAATCCTGAATCTTCTCCTGTCCTGGAAATCACGATGATTGGTCCACAAATTCAAGTTGACGGCGACTGCCAGATTGCGATTACAGGCGCAGACATGAATCCGAAACTCGATGGCACGGGCATTCAGAGTTATGAAACCATTCAGGTATCGTCCGGATCGATACTCTCCTTTGGGAAGTTGCGGAACGGATGTCGTGCCTATCTCGCTGTAAACGGAGAATGGCAGGTGCATCGATGGCTGCAAAGTGCAAGTGCGCTGAGCATTGGCAATGAGGACTTGGTTCCTGGTGCTGTGATTAAAAAAGGTGCGGTGATAGTCGTGAAAGTACACGAGCCCCTTCCCGCTGTGCTTGTGCATCCCAATCCAATAAAATCATGGCCAGATACGCACGCAGTGCGTGTGCTTCCCGGTCCCGAGTTTCAATCTTTTACTGCTCAACAGATTGCCTATTTCTTCAACGCCGTTTTTACCATCAGTGGAGAAAGTAATCGCATGGGATATCGTCTTGAACCTGGATTTCTTGACTATGAGGCGGAAGATGAACTGATATCTTCTGGAATTGTCCCGGGCACTATTCAGATCACCCGTCAGGGGCAGGCAGTGATCCTGATGGCAGATGCCCAGACGACCGGCGGTTATCCACGCATTGCCAATGTACTTTCCGAAGACCTCGATGCCCTGGCGCAGTTGAAACCCGGAAATACCGTGAGTTTTAAGATCGTGAAGGGGTAAATTACCATCCGCTATACCGGGTGGAAAAAAGGGCGTTTAAAAACGGAAAATCAATTACCGTTTGCTTAGCGAACGGTAATGAGCGAGAAAAAAATACCAGGACTTCAGCCCCTGTACGCGTCGCCTTTTGCAGTTCCCGCCCACTTCTTATCTTCACGCCACTAATTATGTTACATAGTATTATTACATAGAAGGGTGTCATCGCAATCTGGAAAGACAAAGCCTCGTCAGATTGCACGGGGCTTTTTAGTTTATGGAAGATAAGTTTGCACATATCGTCGAAATGATCCTCCAGAGAATGCTTGCAGCTCAGGAGAAACTGCACGTCAGGATCAAAGCCATCTATGTCTTTGGTTCATTCTGTACAAAGGATTTCCACAAGGAAAGCGATATCGATCTCGGCATTCAGGCGCATCAGCCCCTTACAGCAATAGACAAGATGGAATTGATAAGGGCACTTGATCTGCCGGGAGGTCATGTGATTGACCTGATTGATCTGCTCGCTGTCGATCTCGAAATGCAGGACATTGTGATCTCCGCACGAAACCGAATTTACACCGCCCCTGACGCGTGTGAAGAAATTGAAGATTACGAGCATCGTGTCTGGGTGACCTATCTCACGCTGTGTGAGGATCGCAAAGAAATCATTGAAAAAATTCGAAAAACAGGCGTAGTCTATGGACCGGACTATATTCCGAAAAGTAGAATCCGTCCGCTGTATAAAACGCGTTGAGCAAGAATGGTCACATGTTTTTGACCCCAGCAGGGTCACATATTAATAACACTTAAAAATGAAGACGTTTAACGACCCCAACGGGGTCGAACAAACTTTGAGCATTGAACTTGAAGACCCTACTTCCCCCTCTCTTCCTAAAAGAGAGGGGCCAGGGGGTGAGTCCTAAACTTCTACCATGAGCAAGTATCCTGAATACAAGCAACTTGACCTCACCGCTATCGATCGGGAGATCCTCGCCTTCTGGGAAGAGCATCAGATTTTCGAGAAGAGCGTCGACCAGCGTCCGGAAGACCGGCGTTTTGTCTTCTATGAAGGACCACCTTCTGCAAATGGCAAGCCCGGCATCCATCACGTGATGGCACGTACTATCAAGGATCTTTTCTGTCGCTATCACACGCTCAAAGGTGAACGTGTCGAGCGCAAGGGTGGTTGGGATACGCATGGTCTTCCTATCGAGCTCAATGTGGAAAAAGAACTCGGCATCACTAAAGAAGATATCGGCACAACCATTTCCATTGCAGACTACAATGCAAAATGCCGCGAGACCGTCATGCGTTACAAAGATCTGTGGGATGATATCACGCGGAAGATGGGTTACTGGGTAGATCTCGATCATCCCTATATCACATATGACAGCACATACATCGAATCCGTCTGGTGGCTGCTGAAACAACTCTATGACAAAGGCCTTATGTACAAAGGCTATACGATCCAACCATATTCACCGGCCGCAGGTACAGGGTTGAGTTCACATGAGTTGAATATGCCTGGGACCTATCGCGATGTGACGGATACATCTGCCGTCGCACAATTCAAAGTCGTCCGCAACGAAAAATCTGAATTCCTTTTCCCCGATGCCGACAAGGCGTGGTCTTATCATCCATCATCCATCACCCATCACCCATCAGTATACTTCCTCGCCTGGACCACCACCCCCTGGACGCTTCCAAGTAATGTTGCTTTAGCAGCCGGTGCAAAAATTGACTATGTCCTTGTCAAAACTTTCAATCCCTACACCTTCCTTCCCGTCAATGTCATCCTTGCAAAAGAACTGTTGAACAAATGGCTGAAACCGGAACAGGCAGAAGTTGATTTTGATATATGGAAACCGGGAGATAAACTGATTCCGTATCGCGTGATCGGCGAATTCAAAGGCGCGCAATTCGAATACATCGAATACGAACAACTCTTGCCTTATGTGCAACCCACAGACGGTGATGCCTTCAAAGTGCTACTCGGTGATTTTGTGTCTACCGAAGAAGGTACCGGCATCGTGCACGTTGCACCATCGTTCGGAGCAGATGATATGAAAGTGGGTAAGAAGTATGGCATGGGGACACTCACCCTTGTGGATCTTCAGGGAAAATTTGTTGACGCCGTCGCTGATTTCGCAGGACGTTATGTGAAGGATTATAAAGATGAAGAAAACTATCGCAATGTCGATATCGATATCTCTATCAAACTGAAGGAAGAAAACAAAGCCTTCAACGTACAGAAGTTCAGCCACAATTATCCGCACTGCTGGCGTACTGACAAGCCTGTGTTGTATTATCCACTCGATAGCTGGTTTATCAAATCCACTGCATGTCGTGAGCGGATGGTAGAACTCAATAAAACCATCAATTGGAAACCGGCGCATACCGGAGAGAAGCGTTTCGGCAACTGGCTTGAGAATCTGCAGGATTGGAATCTCTCACGGTCACGGTTCTGGGGTGTACCGCTACCAATCTGGAGAACAGGAAATTCTCAATTCTCAATTCCCGATTCTGCAAATCCAAACGTGATTGAGGAACGTGTTGAAAAGTGCATCGGGTCAATTGAACAATTACGGACAGAGATTGAAAAAGCCAATAAAAAACTCAATCTGAAGCAATCGGTCCCCGATGATCTGCATCGCCCTTTCATCGATGATGTGACTTTGGTATCTGACGACGGCCGTCCGATGACTCGCGAAAAAGATCTCATCGACGTCTGGTTCGACAGTGGAGCCATGCCTTATGCACAATGGCATTATCCGTTTGAGAATAAAGAAATCTTCGCGAAAAACTTTCCCGCAGACTACATCGCAGAAGGCGTGGATCAGACACGTGGCTGGTTCTTCAGTTTGCACGCAATAGCTACCATGGTGTTTGACAGTGTCGCTTTTAAGAATGTGGTCTCGAACGGTCTTGTTCAGGACAAGGAAGGCCGTAAGATGTCCAAGCGCCTGGGAAACGCTCCTGAACCTTTTGAGACGATCGCGAAATATGGTGCTGACGCCACGCGCTGGTATATGATCTCCAATGCATCACCGTGGGACAATTTAAAATTTGATCCCGATGGCATCACAGAAGCACAACGCAAAGTCTTTGCGACAGTTTATAATACATACTCCTTTTTCGCGCTCTATGCCAACATCGACGACTGGATGATCGACGAGCAGAATGTATCGCGTATCGCAGACCGTCCTGAGATCGATCGCTGGATTATCTCAAAATTACACAGCCTTGTTAAGGATTATCGCACATGGATGGATGATTATGATGCGACGCCTGCATGCCGCGCCATCGAGACCTTCGTCGACGATCACCTCTCCAACTGGTATGTCCGTCTCAATCGCCGTCGCTTCTGGAAAGGCGAGATGACTGAGGACAAGAAGATGGCCTATGAGACACTGTATGAATGTCTGATGGTTGTTTCGCAGTTGATGGCGCCAGTCGCGCCCTTCTTTGCAGACTGGATGTTTAGAAATCTAAAGGCTAAGGCTGAGGCTAAGGCTGAGGAAAGCAAATCATCCATCACCCATCACCCATCACCCATCATCCATCCTTCAGTCCACCTCACTGACCTCACCATCGCGGAAGATGATGTGATCGATCCCGCCCTCGAGCAACGTATGGATTATGCGCAACGTATCTCTTCTCTTGTCTTGTCCATCCGTAAGAAAGAGCAGATCCGCGTGCGCCAGCCATTGCAACGCATACTTCTACCCGTGCTTGATGATCAGTTTCAATCACTTGTCGAACAGGTGAAGGATCTCATCCTCTCGGAAGTGAATGTGAAGGCGATCGAATATCTCACCGATGCGTCCGGTATTCTCAAAAAGAAAGCGAAGCCGAATTTCAAAGTCCTCGGTAAGAAGCTCGGCAAGCACATGAAAGATGCTGCTGCGAAAATCAACGAGCTCAGTCCTGCCGAAATAGCGACCATCGAGAAATCGAATCAATACAAGTTGTCCATCGATGGTGACACGTTCGACCTGACTTTAGAAGACATTGAGATCGCGACCGAAGATATCCCCGGCTGGCAAGTGGCGAGCGATGGGGATCTTGTCGTTGCGCTCGACGTGACGTTGAATGATGAGTTGATTGCCGAAGGGTATGCAAGAGATTTGGTGAATCGGATACAGAATCTGCGAAAGGATAAAGGATTTAATGTAACCGATCGTATTAAAGTTGTTGTGTCAGAACATATGGATATTTCTAAGGCAGTATCTGGTTTCGGAGAGTTCATTAAGTCGGAGACACTTGCACAGTCGTTGGAAGTTGGTGATGCTATAGAAGGAGAAATTGTCGAATGGCTGGATGGAGGAAGTATTCGAATCAGTGCAATGGTTGTTTGACTATCACCCATCATCTATCACCTATCATCCATGTTGAGTGTAGTGGCTCGATGGAAGTGAGGTGAGAATTGAGCTTGGCATGACCTCGGAACCTGCCCGAAAGATTGAATGACTCTGTCTTTCAGTCAGGCGGGCGTCAGGGTGGGATTGATACGAGTCTGGCCGATATTTTTTGAACCACCGTTCCGAGACCTCCTCAGGGGGCTAGGAAGTTAGCTAAAACCACATTATAGTGTGATATTTACTCCGCTAAGCCAGAATCCATATCTTATTTTGATTAAAATCACATTATAATGTGATTTTAGTCTAAAATATCCGAAATGCCCACTATTTTGCACACAAAATCACAGTATAATGGGAGCCATGGAGCTTGGCCAAGCGATCAAAGCACGTAGAAAGGAGCTAAGAGTTACTCAGCCGCATCTGGCTGAGCTGGCCAAAATCAGCGTCAATACACTCTATAAAGTGGAGCGAGGCCAGGGTAATCCATCGCTGGAGGTACTGACCAGGCTAGCACAGGTGCTGGGCATGGAGCTCATTCTTCAAGTGCAGAAGCAATGAGTATGAGAGCCGTGGAAGTTTATCGCAATGGGATATTTGCCGGGATACTCACGGAAGTGAATCGCAGCCACTATGTATTCAGGTACCACGATGCATATTTTCAGGATCCCGGACAACTTTCGATCAGCCTCACACTGCCAAAGACGGAGCAGGAATTCAGCAGCGACATCCTCTTCCCATTCTTTTCAAATATGCTCAGCGAAGGTGTAAACCGTAAACTTCAAAGCAAACTCCTGAAAATTGATGAAGAAGATAGCTTTGGCTTGCTGATGGCGACTGCACAGTCCGATACCATCGGAGCGATCCTGGTAAAACCCATTACATCCTCATGAAACCTGAACTCAAATATTGTCCCGGGACCCTCGCAGAAGGTTTTGATACCTACAGTCCTGCCTGTCTGCGACAACTCTTCAATGGAAAGAAAGTAAGTCATCTACTGCCATATGCCCCGCCACAGAAGAGTGAAGAGGACGCAGAGCTGTTCCGGGAAAACCGCAAGCGGATCTCGATCTCCGGTGTACAAGAGAAAGTGAGTTTGCTCCTTGACAAGAACCTTTTGCGACTGACGCAGCCCGGTGAACAAGGGACCTATATCCTGAAACCGATTCCGATGGACGTCAAAAAAGTCGATCAGGTGCCGACAAACGAACATCTCACCATGCAAATCGCAAAACAAGTGTACGGGCTCCACACTGCAGAAAATGCCACGATCTTTTTCCGTGATGGAACACCGGCATATATCACAAAACGCTTCGATGTCAGGCCGGATGGTGGCAAGTTCGGTAAGGAAGATTTTGCGACGCTCGCAGGAAAAACAAAGGACAATGCAAGGCCAGATTTTAAATACGCATATAGCTATGAGGAAGCAGGGCTTCTCATCCGGAACTATGTGCCGGCCTGGCGCGTCGAGATCGAAAAATACTTTTCACTTGTCGTCTTCAACTTCTTGTTTTCAAATGGAGATGCGCACCTGAAAAACTTCGCGGTACTCGAGACAGCATCCGGCGATCACCTCCTCGCTCCGGCATATGATCTGATCAATACGCGGATGCATGTCGACGACGATGATTTTGCACTCGAAAAGGGTCTGTTTGCAGATGAATTCAAAAGTGAACCGTATGAAAAACAAAGACATCCTTCACTGGCTGATTTCCGGGAGTTCGCCAGGAGGATCGGTGTCATGGAAGAACGCTGTGAAAAACTCCTCGCGCCTTTTGTGGAAAAGCAGCCCTTTATGGAAACACTTGTAAGTCATTCCTTCCTCAGCGAACCGGACAAACGCGGCTACCTGCTGATGTACAATACGAAGCGGAATTTTCTCCTGGCGGGATGAGCCGGGCTTGTCTTCTGAGAGTCGTGCTAGCGCATCCATTTTTAAAAAATCAGTGCAAGTCAGACTTTTTAGCACTTCTGGAGTGCACGTCAAGCCTTACTCACGAAAGCGCGTGCTGCCGACATCATCCTATTGATTTCCAATTCCTAAGACGGACTGTTTATTGATGTTGCATTGCTACCCCATCAGACTTCATTATTCCATTCTCTCAAATTTGAGCGAAACCGACCTGGAATCATTTTCTATTCCAACTATACCGAACTGTGCGTTGTAGTATAAATCATATGCACCTTCATCCAGTTTACGACCCTGATATACATCTGTAAAGAACTTGTCGTGAATGCGTAATGTGTCCAGATCAGGTTCAGTTTTTGTCTTGTCAGGATTAGTGCGCGGGTCTGTTATTACACCAACGATCGTTGTCGGGATATCTGAGAATGGGAACCGCAGATCTACATATAAACCATCTGAGATCGTTGATAATTCATACTGATCATCGAAAGACACTTCGGGCATTAGAAAGACTTGAAACTGCATTCCAAGTTCCCACATTGTTAGCCAAACCGAGATAGACTCAAGCTCACAAAGCACAACAGTGTCTAATAAGCACGTATCATTCTTCAAGTCCAGAACTTTCGATAAACCGGTATAATAGTGTAAAACATCAGCGAAGTATTCATTGCCCAAAGAATCTGAAAACACAATTTTGGTCATAGCAGGTCCATAAGGCACAATGTCTTTTGATTCCGGATTCAAAAAGAATGCTCCGCGATACTCAGCGTGTCTGCAATCCGGGCTCACATCAGATTTGCTACAACCGATATGGAGTATGCTGAAGAGAATTGGGACAGAAAACAATAAGTGTGGGATTCTCATGCGGTGAATTTAGTTGTTTGGTAGCAGGATCGTCACACGACAAAACGACTTTCAATGAATCTGTCGTCTTTGTGAAAGAGGATGATGGGTGGAGGATACAAGGCTCGTTGGGCTTGAGGGGTGGGTTGATTAAGGTGGGGGAGAAGGCTCAGGAGTGAAAGTATTTTTGAGGAATTTGCAGATGTGGAAGAGGGATCCTGTCTGGCAACGATTAACCTTTGGTATATTTCGAAATCGAAGATATCCACGGCTGGCAGGTGGCAAGTGATGGAGATCTGGTTGCTGCACTTGATGTGACGTTAAATGATGAGTTGATCGCGGAAGGATATGAGAGGATCTGGTGAATCGGATACAAATTTAAAAAAGGCGTAGGATTTTGAAGTGACTAATCGGATCTTCATAGACATTTCATCCCATTCAGATATTGAGAAGGCGATATCAGACTTCGCTGATTATTTCAAAGCTGGTCGTCACTAATGTGAAGGATGGTGACGAAGTAGAATGATTGGATGGAGGGAATGTTAATGTAATAGTTAAGGAATTTTTCCTAAACAACTTAGCGAATCATGAACATAAATTTTAACAGCATGGCTGATGTACACGATCAGGTAACGAGAAGCTACAATATGAGTCAGATTCGGGGTACTAACACCAGGCCTGAATTGACAGTTCGACATTTCCTTTTTTCAATGGGATTTCGATATATCCTGCATGATAAGAGACTTCCAGGAAAGCCCGACCTAGTTTTTCCGAAATATAAAACTGTCATTCAGGTGCACGGCTGTTTCTGGCATGGACATAAAGGTTGCAGATATTTCATAATACCCGGCACACGAACGATGTGGTGGAGATCCAAAATATACCGGACCAGAAAGAAAGATCTCAAGAATGAGGATGCCTTGCAGCAGTTGGGATGGCGAACAATTACCGTTTGGGAATGCGAATTAAAACCGCTGAAAAAGAAGAGGACCTTGGATATATTGGCTAGGAAACTTGTCAGGAGAAGGAATTAGTTGTTGTTAAGTTGAAAGGATATTTGCATTTTTGCAATGTGAACCTCATCGACCTTTTTGCAGGTGCCGGAGGGCTGTCTGAAGGATTTATCAGAAATGGATTCCGACCTGTTGCTCATGTTGAAGCTGACAAGGCTGCGTGTTTTACTCTTAAGACACGCATGGCCTATCACTGGCTTAAAGCCAACAAAAAGATAAATATCTATAAAGACTATCTGCGGGGAAAAATCACTAGAGCTGAGCTTTACAATGCAGTACCCGAAGAAGTTCTTAGTTCTGTAATTCATGAAACCATTGGAGATGATACCCTTTCACTGATTTTCTCGCAAATTGATCATTTGCTTCAAGGTGAAAAGGTTGACATCATTGTTGGAGGCCCACCTTGCCAGGCCTATTCAGTTGTAGGTCGGGCCCGGGATAAAAATCGCATGCAATATGATTCAAGGAACTATTTATACCGGTATTATGCTCGGTTCCTGAAAAAATATCAGCCCAAGATCTTCGTATTTGAGAATGTCACAGGGCTGGCATCAGCTGCAGGTGGCAAGTATTTGAAAGACATGAGAGCGTACTTTAGGAGGATTGGTTATGAATTGGATTACTCTGTCTTGAATGCCGCAGATTTCGGAGTTTTACAAAACCGAAAACGCATCCTACTAATTGGCTGGAAAAAAGGTATTAGGTTCAAATATCCTGAGTTTCCAAATAAACGTTTGAAATCAATCGTAAACGTGCTGTTCCGAGATTTACCTCCACTCAGAGCAGGAGAAGACCCAGGCAGATATGTAAAATATTGTCACAGAACGAATACTTATTTAAAGGAATCTGGAATACGAAATGGCATTAACATAGTTACTCAACACATATCCCGACCGCACTCAGCACAGGATAAGGAAATCTATAGGATTGCCGTAAAGAAGTGGGAACAGAATCATGAGCGGCTATCTTATTCTGATCTTCCAGAACGCCTTAGGACCCATAAAAACCGAAATAGTTTTTTGGATCGATTCAAAGTAGTTGCGGGTGATGAGTTATGTTCTCAGACAATCGTCGCCCATATTGCCAAGGATGGACACTATTATATCCATCCTGACATCGGACAGAATAGGTCTATCTCGGTAAGAGAGGCGGCTCGTCTTCAGTCATTTCCAGATGACTATTGTTTCGAAGGCAGAAAGGAAAGCCTTGCTCGTACAGCTGCATTCAAGCAAATTGGGAATGCGGTTCCTCCTGTTATGGCTGAAGTCATTGCAAATCAATTGATTAGGTCGTTTCCAGACTAGTCCAACTCTATAAGTTTCGTTACTGTATTTAAGATTAGGGCTCAGTATAAGCCTCTAGAATACTCCGTACTCCTATTGTTGAGAATATTTTAATCATGTATCACTATATTATTTCTGTGTATTGTATATATTTGTAGTGTGTAAAAAATAAATAATGGCCAAGTCACGCCGGGAAAGGTTCGAAGACGTTGCAGGTAAACGTGTTCAATATGTACTTAACAAACTTGAACTATTGGGAAATTGCTCTAATCGCAATAACTATCAATATGAACCAGAGGATGTGAGAAAGATGTTTTCCGCAATCCGGGATGCATTAAAGAGAGCCGAAGCTAAGTTCGATGGTGAATTAACTAAACACGATAAGACAAAATTCAAATTCTAAATTCAGAAAGATGGAGACACCTTATTGGCAATTTGATACTATACATGGTCGAGAGGATGATGTTTCAAACGCACTGATAGAAATGTTTGAAGGTGACTACAATTATTATCTCGCAAGAGAAGTACTTCAGAATGCAATTGATGCTCATGATCCAAAATCTAGCGAGCCAGTAAAAGTGACATTCTCGCTTGAGGAATACAGGCACTCGATGTTTCCAGGGTACAATGATTTTTTGGCCATTTTGAACAGTGCTAAAAGTTTTTGGCCCAAAGAGAAAGAGAAATGCCACATATTTCTTGACAACGCCATAACATGTCTGACGCAACAAAAGATTCCAGTATTAAAGATTTCTGATTACAATACAATTGGATTGAATGGCGATGATAGTGATAAGAACAGTCCTTGGTATGGTTTAGTCAAATCAGTTGGTTCAACTACTAAGCATGAGGGGGAAGGTGGCTCATTTGGCTTGGGTAAGGGAGCTCCATTTGCAGCGTCGTTCTTGCGAACTTTATTTTATTCCACAAAGAACGAACGTTCACAAAATGTTTTTCAGGGAGTCGCAGAATTGGTAAGTCACAAGGATACGAATGGTAACACTAAAAGAGGATCTGGTTCATTTGGCAAAATTAATCAAAGCTCTATTCGGGATAGAAGGCTTATGGATGAACATATGGTTAGGAAAGAAAAAGGGTTGGATATTTTCATAATGGGTTATAAAGTAGAAGAAAATTGGCAAGAAAAATTAATGGAATCCGTATTGAGAAATTTTTGGCCAGCGGTTAATGATAATCTTCTAGTAGTTGAGATAGATGGAGAAAGACTAAGCAATAAAAACCTTGAAGAAAAATTAACAGAATACTACATTGATAAGCCATATAAGGACAATGCCAAACCTGAGGGGAATCCTCTTCAGTTCTATCAGGCAGTTAAGAATGGTTATCCTTTTAGTGTCACATTGGAGAATTTGGGAGATGTTACGTTCTACTTCTACCGGACTGAAGAGCCACTTAATAAAGTTGCCATGATTCGAAAATCCAAAATGGTAATCTTCTCACGTGATTTCAGATGGCATGCTCCGTTTGCCGGTGTGTTTATTTGTGATAATGACAAAGGCAATCAAGAATTGCGAAAAATGGAGTCTCCGCAACATGATGTTTGGGATAAGAATCGGTATAAATTAAAAGGTGAGGAAATTGAAGCAGAATTAAGAGATTTCATCAGAAGTGCGTTGAAGTCCTTAGTTAAAGTCCTCGAAAGTGGTATTACTGAAATACCAGCACTACATAAGTATTTACCCTTTAACAAAGATGGATACGTCCCAGGTGTCGGAGGAGATGGTGCTGAGTACACCGGTAACGAGAGTGATGAGGAAACGAGTATGGAAATAGGCATTAATGAAGAGTTTTACGAAAGCATTGAAGTTACTCCATATAAGGTTGCAGTAATTAACAAACCAATAAAGGGCTATGGGGCAGGGGCTAAAGTAATTCGTAAAGGCAAAAGGAAATTAAAGAAAGGTCGCGGTGCGCAGGGTGGAGGTGAAGGAAATAATGACGCTCTTTTACAAGAAAGCATTAGTTCAAGAATATTTTTGATCAAGAAGAGCGGAGATGAATCATTATATCGTCTTATTGTGAAGAGCGATTTAACGGGTAAATGCAAGTTGAAACTTAATGCTATAGGTGAAGAAGGTAGCGAGAATGTTTTTATTAAAGAGGTTTATGATGACAATGGTAATAAGTATCCGGCGTCAGGGCACCGTATTCAGAGCGTGCAGCTGACAAAAAACACTGAGTTGCGACTTAATGTTAATATAGAGAGTAATATTAAACTATCACTCAAACTCGAAGCATATGCTCTACAACAATAGAGAATACCCGCACCCAGTGTTAGGTATTGAAGACTCTGTGTCAGGTAAATTTGCGATTCACGTTAGTGTCAAGGCAAGCAAACAAACCATTAAGATTATACCAGTTTTTGAATTAAACAATTCAACATTGAATAGATTAATTCAAGAGGGTAATGCGGTATTTGGAACCCACATTTATTGCCGTGCGACGATGTTCAGAAAGTTAATAAGATCTGAAATGCCAATTTCAAAGGAGATTGTAATACCAGCACAGGAATTACGAAATCGTGTTGACTTAGATTTCTTTATATGCGCTGTCGAAGACATTCCTCACTATAAAAATGATTTAAGTCATACCGACTACAATGGTTATTCTTTTTATATAGAAAAGGGAGAAATTCTTGCATATGGCGGTAAGGCAGAGTTTAATGCGAATAAGTCTCCTGAAGAACTAAAATCTGTTTCAGCATTTATGAATATCGATAAATATGAAAAAGAGAATGGCCCTGTATATAATTTTTATGACGGCGATAAAATAACGATTAGGCTACCTGAGAATGACTATTTGATGTATCAACATATAGTAAACAACCCGTTTATTGCCAACATTCTTCATAGCACCATTGTATTGCCAGCGCTAATGGAAGCAATTGATGTAGTATTGTCAGGAACTGATGAATACTTGAACAATTCTTGGTTCCAAATACTGCAGAAAATAGTAGAAGAAACAAAAGAGGAATCTCTGATTGGCATCGCACAAAAGGTGCTTGATAATCCTATTAACAGGGCGTTTAAGACCGTCCAAACAATGATTGAATATGAAGAATAATGATTTTCATTCAAACGATCATAATTCAATAGATCAAAGGGTATTTTCAGGACAATATGTTGATCATATGTATATTGATCTAATTGAATCAAAGAGTGCAGCTAAATACCATCTTGATGCATTTCCATTCGAAGAAAACTTTCCTAAAGGCAAAACAGGTATCCAGGCTCCAGAGCATATTTATCTAATCATGCCTGATGGGACTGATCTTAAGGATTTGGAGAACACCAAAATATTGTTTGAGGCATATCGAGGTCTAACACCTACTCAAGCATCTGACATTAGACTATGGACATATCTAACGCATGTTACATTCTGGCAGTATATGAAGAGTCGATGGCCTGTAGATGGGGCTAAAAATCCAATAAGCAGGGTTAGAGATAGATACTTTCTACGGCGATTAAACTTGGAATCTCTGACACGAAATGGTCTTTCTAGGTTATGGTGGTATGGATTTCTTACTTATGATGAAAACCGTACCGACCCCTGGGAACTTACTAAAACATTGCTAAGCAGAGCTGACTTAGCAGTTGGCATTACTGAAAGAGCGCTTGGATGTAACAAGAGTATAAGAACTGGAATATTAGAATTTCTAACTGAGAATCCAGTAATTCTGAGAAGTGAAAGTTTATCAAGATCGCTCCTTGCCAAATTTAATCTTGTAGGTGGCGTAAAGAACTTGCCATTCCTTGAGGTAGAGGAAATTAAGAGGATTTTGACAAACATTAAATCGGCAGCTTAAAGCGATTGCTAGATGTAATACCCCCAAAAAAGTAAAGGCAGGAAGTAAGAGAGATAACAGGGAAAAGAATGGTGTTCGTTTGGTCTGCATAGTGATTATGCCGATCTTTTACTCACAAGACCTGTGAATGGATTTGATAATCCTATCTACTACTATACTCCGCTATCACATCCTCAATTTAAATGAGAGAATGAGAGAAGGAAAGAATGATAGAATGCCAGAATGTTAGCATCCTACGTCCAAAGCTTCTCCGGCCCCTTCATTCGCATAGCCCACACCCACACGCGGTCCCGCAAAAGAGAGCCTTTGGTCATTCATAGCACTATACCACGCCATGCAATCAGGAAGCAAGCTATTTACAAGCCGCGGTTATAATTTTAAGCCCAACTGTACACCCACGGAGAACGGGAGAAGAGGTGATATTTCCAGCCCCGCGGAAATCACCGACCATTGAAATCCGGCTCCCAACTTCAGCAAAAAACGATTGCTTGCCGGGATGTCGATCTCATGTACGGCAAATCCTTTGAATGGATCCTCATATCTCACCGATTGACTAAACGTAAGCGTCCGGCGAACCACGTCTTGTAGAAGCGCTTAAAGCCCACTAAACTTACGGCAAAAAACAAGATGGAAGTAAAAACACGTAAGACATCATCTGCGATGGCAGAACATATGGCACAATATGCTGAGAGCGGC
>DATDQA010000215.1:0-12795 GCA_035292505.1 Saprospiraceae bacterium
ACGTTCGATCAAGGTAATGGATGTGAATCATGATGGAAAGACAGATTTGGTTCTTGGTGGAAATCTCTATGGCACGGACGCACAGCTAGGCAGATATGATGCATCGGTAGGTGCGATCCTGATTGGTGATGGACAGGGTCAATTCCAGGTGGTCGGTCCGGCGGATAGCGGCTTTTGTATCCCCGGTAATGTCAGAAGTATTCTGCCTATAAAATCCTCAGCGGGGACGAGTTTGTTTGTTGCCAGGAATAATGACTTGAGTAGTCTGTTTACGTTGAAAAAGTAGGAGTGCTTTCAGTAATTCTTTTACCGTTAGCTTCAGCTAATTCGGCGGAGTAAAACAACAACGACACAACCAATCTTTTACCGTTGGCTTCATCCAATATTTCCTTTCTGAGTCCAGGTGAATTTAGAGAAGGCGTACTGGTTTTGGTTGTAAAAACCAGGTGAATTAAATAGAGTGCCTTCTGTAATTCTTTTAGCGCATGAAATCTAGGCCGAAGGTTTGATGTTCTGATTCATTCTGAAAAAGTTGCCTGGATCCCAGGTTTTCTTGACCTGCATAAGCCTTGATAAGACATCTGGCTTATAAGCACCTTTGATACGATCCGCCTCATCCTCTGTCATAAAATTCACATAGACACCTCCCGTTGCATAGGGTTCAGCTGCCGCAAAAAATTCGCGAGCCCATGCAATACACCGTTTATCTTCCGCCGCTGTTTCCCACCTGCTGTGCACGTTCATCACAAACTTAGCGTCGCGTTGAGAGTACGCGGTGGCATTCGGTGCGACAAGCGAGGCCTGACCGCCAAGCAAACCAATGAATATCTCACAATGTGGCGATGGCAATTTGCCTACGTATGTAATGACAGTATCAATGGCTCCATCACTGAGTTGTACAAAATTGTGTGACTTCCAATAATTCCGTGCGCCGGGAGTGAGCAATGGATCGAATGCCTGTTGCCACCCTGTGTAGGGCATTGCTCCTGTAAACTCACCATACGGTTTGGCAAAATTCCGAACCGGCTGAATGAGTTCCTGACCCCTGGTCACAGCTCCCGCATAGAACCCTGCAAGCACTACGACTTCTTTCCCATGGACATTCTCAGGAAGAAATGGCAAAGGCGGTGCTTTCCGCAACACTGCCCAGACATTCATCTCCTCGGGAATGGTTTCTGTGAATTCCCTGTACTGAGTGAGAACAGACTTTGCCTCTTCAAAAGGGAAGACAATAAGTCCGGCAAAAATCTCCGGGCCAACCGGATGTAGTTGAAACTCAAACGAGGTCACGATCCCGAAATTTCCACCTCCTCCACGGATTCCCCAAAATAAATCGGCATTCTCCTGCGCGCTAGCCCGAACCATCTTTGCTTCTGCAGTCACGACGTTTGCTGAAATAAGATTATCGACTGTCATTCCGTGTTTGCGGGTGAGCCAACCGAAGCCTCCTCCAAGGGTAAGTCCGGAAATTCCGGTCGTAGAATTGATCCCCGTTGGGGTAGCCAATCCGAAAGCCTGCGCTTCATGATCGAAGTCTCTTAATGTAGCGCCTGGCCCGACGGTGGCACGTTTCGTTTGCGGATTGATTTGTACCGACTTCATCAGCGAGAGGTCGATCACCAGCCCGCCATTACAGACGGCATTGCCTGCGATATTATGGCCAGCACCACGGACGGCTACCAACAAATCGTGGGCTCGCCCAAACGCAACAGCTTGCATCACGTCGGCGGTACCAGAGCACCGGACGATCAACCCCGGACGCCGGTCTATCATTGCGTTCCAGATGGTCCGTGCCGTGTCGTAGCCGGGAGAATCCGGTGCGAGCAACTCGCCGCGCAAACTCCCTTTGAAACCCTCGACAACGCTTTGTGGAAGGACGGTTTCTTTCCCACTTGTTGTAATCATTTTATAATCTGACATGGTAAAAGATGTTTAGTGTGCAATGAAACAGTATGATCAGGAGGAGCAAGTATACTCAAAAATTGAACCTGTGCTTCAGACAAACAGGATGGCCAATTTACAGCGTACATCGCAATTCATCAGCACTGCCAATAATTTTTTTTGACACGGCTAGCCGGTTGTCATACAAGGTCTCGTCGCATGAGTCAGGTCGTAGTGTTTTTATCATGTGTTGTTGGTTCCTCCCGGAACTCTACATGGCTGACGAGTATGCTGTATATTTGAATAATGCTGATCATAACAGAAGAACTTATGAGTAGCAACTTAACTAAAACCAAAAGCTCTATGCTATCGGTTAAAATTCAACTTTATCGCCCCTCTGATCGTGAACCAAGCGACCACATCTATGGTGAACCCTTTGACAGTGTGGTCGATAAACTTGTCGGTGGAAGTGCCAAATGGTCTTCGCCAAAAACACAACAACCGGAACAACCGAAAGCGGTCATCCCGGGAACGGAAATTTCCATCGAGCTGCATGAGGATGGACCCACGATAGATTTCGTCTTAACGATAGTCGAACAGATTCCGAATTATATCAACGCAATTGCCGCCATGGTATCTGCGTGGATTGTGGTCCGTGAACACAGGAGGAAAGCACTGCCTAAAGACGACTATCGTAGTGAAGGTGGCACTGTTGTTCAGATAGGAGACCTTCGAATCGAGAGTGAACGAAACCTTGAGCCGGATGAGTTGCAGAGGTTGCTCTCTGCAATTGCAACGACCCGTGAGGACCGAGAGAAACCCACGGATGGTAAATGAAGATACATGAGCACGTTACCTGGCACGTACACATATAAAGACAAGAATTCTGGTAATAGCATTACCGTAGATACCAGTGCTGATGTCTTCTATCCTACGAGCACCACCAACATACTTCTTTCAGGCGTACGCACGCGCGTGCATCAGGAGGTAAACACCGTGCTGGATCTGGGATGTGGTTGTGGTGTTGTTGCTATTGCGCTGGGAAAGTTAATCTTACCACATGCGCAAATTTATGCTTCGGACATTAGCGAAGAGGCAGCTCAATTGACCAGACGCAATGCTGAACATCATCAGCTTTCGATTGATTGCAGATCCGGTAGTTTGTTTGAACCTTGGCAAGGCATGCGGTTTGATGTCATCGTAGATGATGTGGCCGGTGTGTCCGAGCCGATCGCAAGACTCTCCGGATGGTATCCACCTCAGATTCACAGCGATGCGGATGAAGACGGCACGCGCTGGATCGTGAAAATTCTTGAACAGGCCGGGGCATATTTATCACCGCAAGGTCAATTTTTCTTTCCGGTGCTGACGCTATCAGATGAGACTAAAATTTTGAGTACGGCACAGGATCATTTCGCAAATGTCGAATTGATCTCGACCCAGTGGTATCCTTTTGGCAAAGAGTTATTGGCTCATATGGAGGTGATTGAAGATTTAATGAATCGTGGTAAGATCAGGGTGAAAAAAGAGGGAAGTCGTTTTTTGTGGGCGACGCTGGTATACCTGGCTACAAATGACGGCAATTAGGGTTTGAAATAACAGTCTTCCAATCGACCATTCAATGTTCAGGAACCATTCACAGCCCTGGATTGTATTTCTTTTTTGTCCAGAGATAGCCCAGTACAATCATCAGCATATAGATATGCACTCCGTAAGCCTTCAAGGGATCATTAAGATAATCCTCAAAAGTACGCCAGGATGTAGTTGCCAGCTGAGGATCGAAGAAATGATCGGTGTGCATCAGAACCGAAATTCTTGATAAGAGAGGTCTACCATAAAACAGAATAGTGATAAAGAGGAGAAGGGTCGTATAATTCGGGTTCCTCTTATGAAAGACGGAGAGTACAGCAAAGATCAGTATAACACCAATGGTAGCGGACAGGAAATTGACAAAGTCTCGTGAAATAAAATACCATGGTGGCTCGCCCTGCGGAGTTGCGGTTTTAATCGGAAGGCCTGCAAAAAGATGCGGTAGTGCGGAGAGACTCAACGAGAACATTGTGAACCAGATGGCGAATATCAGGAACTCCTGTAAGTAGTTTCTTTTGGGTATTGCAATCGACGTCTGTTCTATAGTAATTAGGCTTATCGCATACATCATGGGCAACTATGCCCGGTCGCGGTTTGCGTATTCAATTCAAAGTTAAGGGAAAGCCCGGGACAGGCATTGTTTATTTTTTCAGGATAATCTCAATCGCTTTTTTCATTATTTCGTCGCGCCCTTCCCTGATGCCCACAATCAGTTACTCGTTATGCTGATATGAAAAATTGTAAGCGCATGCACAACTTCTTCCTTAAATCCTTTCCCCGGGCAACCTCTTTTTGCATGACACAGATTCCTGTCCTTCGCGGACGGGCATTATAGCTTAAACTCCCGGGTCAGAGCTTGATTAGTTTCTGTATGCTCGTCGCTTTGTGACCTTCAATACCCTGAACGACGTAACATCCCGCTGGATACTTTGAAAGGTCAATACTGCCTGATGTTGTAAAGAACTGTTCGAAAAGAACTGCACCACTTGCGTTGAGGAGGCGTACATGGACACTGTCTTGATTTCCTATGTTTACAAAGATCCTCTCGGAAGTTGGGTTCGGATATATTGATATTTCAGCGGTGAGCGCGGATACGTTAGAAACTGCAACTGATAACGCCGTGGTATCCCAAACGACAAAAACCTGACCAGCCCCCGTCATTGTATCATAGTTGCAACAATTAGCATTTCCCATAATGATAATCCTTTCGTCAGCATCCTGAATTATGTCGACAGGATCATCGTCTCCATGCACGTCATAGATCCTTTGTCCAAGGGAATCTCCCTGCATATTCAGGATCAGCATCCGTACATCCTTTGAATCGATGTCAGGATTAACAAAAGGCACTGCGAGAAGTAGCTTCTGATCAATTGTCTCGAGCATGGTCGCTCCGTTCAAGGTCGGAACACTGTATTTCCATTTCAGGTCTCCTGCAGTGGTTAGACAGTATAATGTCACGAACCTGTTCAGAGACATACTATACCGGACAAGGGTAATAATATCGGAAGTCGTTGATACGAATGCATCCATGAAATACGCTGCCTGTGATTCAAGCTCAGCAAACGCTTTCGCAGTCACCGGGTTTCCATTTGCATCCAATGAAACAAGATACAGGCTGTCGGCGTCGGAGTCCTTTTTAAAGACGTAAAGGGTGCCATTGGCATCGCCGACAAGATTGCCCCATTGTACCGGACTGGATGAACTGCCGTTGTCTATTATGGTGTTCCAAATGGGATTGAAGTCGAAGTCGCTGTTGATAATACGCGTCTCAACATCGGGTCCAAATAATGTTGAAAATTCTTCTAGCCGTACAATGTGATCATCCAGTGTAATGAGAGCATCGATCAGGTATATTTCACACTCATCATTAAAGATAGTCTCGTTTGTCAGGATACCATTGTTGTCCAGTTTAAGACCGAGCATACGATTAAGCCCGGTAAGACCTATCCCGATATTTTCGCAGATCCAGATCTCACGATTTCCTGTCAGATACGAGAAGGTGCCATCATTATTTTCATGGAGGAGTCCTTTGGCCCATTGGATACGATTGAGTGTTGTCCTCCAAACCGTATTTCCGGTGCCGTCGATCGAGATAAAATCAGGAGAGTATGGGCATCCCTCGATGGTTATTGAACCCGGGGTATAACAATCGCGGTTTGCAACAAGAAGAAAGTTTCCATCAGCGAGTTGACGAATAGAAGATGCCCCGAGATTACCCACGGGAGTATCATACAGACGATACGTAAATCCCTGTGATGACAAACTTGCGACTACGCCTAATAATAAAACAAGAGATAAGTAGTGTTTCATAGCATCCGGTTTTGCATGATGTTCCGGTATCTGGTCCATGTAAAATACGTGTAATTGAGCACACAGGTTGGCGCATCGGTGCTCAGGGGTGTGTGTCAAATTGCAGGATTTCAAAAGGGTTTCCCACCCGCAGACGCCTGCCTGCCGGGCTTAGGCAGGCTCGAAGGTCCTCCTGAGTCGGACGCCCGCTTGAATGACATAGTCGGGCAGGCTTCGAGCCTGTCTGCCGACAAACAAAACACTATGTGTTCCGCAGTATTTGTTCTCCTTGCTGTAACCTTTTCTTTTTTGCACGCTCAACCAGGACCTGACCGGCCTTTAGCTGCTGTTCCTCACTCTCTCTATCAATCACTTCAATACCGCTGCATCGGTCCTTTCCGTGCAGGACGTACCGTCGGCGCAGTCGGAATACCGACACAACCTAATGTGTTTTTTATCGGCGTAAACAATGGCGGCGTCTGGAAAACAGATGACTATGGCCGTACGTGGAAGCCCATTTTTGATGAAACATCAACAGGATCCATAGGGGATATCGCTGTGTCATCATCACATCCACAGGTGATCTATGTGGGCACAGGAGAGGGTTTGCACCGCCCTGATTTGTCTGTTGGTGATGGAATGTTTAAATCCTCCGATGGTGGAAAGTCGTGGATTCATATTGGTCTCGCGGATGTCCAACAGGTCGCCCGCGTCATTGTGAATCCAAATAATCCGGATATCGTCTTTGTCGCCGGACTCGGTCATCCATACGCGTCCATGTTTCTTGATGTGTTTAGAGTTGAAGGCACTCATGGTAATCTAAATTCACCTTTGTGCAATACATTAAGAAGTGATTCTAAAGGGTAGTTTCCCCGTCCGAGATAATTGCAACAGATAGCCCAAAGTTGATACCTCCGAACTCTAGAAATCTTTATTTGACAAAGGCAATCTGACACATTCGTTTATGATCCTCCCATGTCAATGTAACCACATCCTAGTCGGATTTTTTTAGTCTTTAACCTTACCAAGTGCAGCATTGATGTGATCAACATATACGGAGTCGTCCTTTTTCACGGGTAGATCACTTGCAGATCCTGTTGAATGTACTTCTTCAGTTTATCATTCTTAATAGCCCTTTCAGTCACCAGGTCAACTTTTCTGCCAATCAGTTCTAAAAGCTCTCTTTCAATGCGAACCAGTTGAAGCAAGCCGAATACATCTCTGAAAGAAACTAATAGATCCAAATCGCTGGAGTCAGACTGCTCACCTCTCGCATATGAGCCAAAGATGGAGATCCTCTCAGGATTGAACCGGAGCAGATAATTGATGATGACTGAATTGATTTCCTGCTTGCTCATCGTGTGAAGGTACGTCAGACGCGGACAAAACGCAAGCGACTCATTGTCCACAACCACTCGTGTCCGACTATCCGGGAGGGCGAATTTGCACGAAGGGAGGAAGTCCACGAAATAATTCGCATCATTCGATTTTTTTTAACTGCCGAAGCTTAACGAAGGCATGTCGCGTCCATTCGCCTGCGAATGGTACAGGCGGGCGTTCTTTGCGGATATGATTTTCCTTTTTATTACAACACAGGCCTTCTCTCAATCCCCCTCTTCACAATCCCTATCACCCTCTCCCTCTCATTACCCTCCAATGGCTTCCTTGGCAGACGCACATGCTCCGTACCTAATCCTACCATCATCTCCGCGAGCTTGATATTCTGTACAAGCTGTGGATGAATATCCAACTCTAACAAAGGCATGAACCAACTGTAGATCTTCTGCGCTTCTTCGATCTTCCCCGCTTTGGTGAGATTGTAAATCGCAACTGTCTCTTTTGGAAATGCATTAACAAGCCCTGCGACCCAGCCATCTGCACCCATCAGCAGTTCTTCCATCGCGATCGTATCGACACCACAGAGGATTTTCAGGCGATCGCCGAAAGCCGTGCGCATGCGGGTCACATTCGAGACATCACGCGTACTTTCCTTGATAGACTGAATCGTATTGAATTTCAATAATTGATCAAGCATGGGAATCGTCACTTCCACTTTATAATCAATAGGATTATTATAGACCATGATAGGGAGGTCAGTATTTTGTGCAATCGTACTGAAATATGCTACCGTCTCGGCTTCGGTCGGCTTATACATCATGGGAGGAAGTACCATGAGACCATCGGCGTTATTGACTTCTGCAAACCCTGAAAGTCTGATGGCAGATTTTGTCGCGCCTTCTGCAATATTCACAATCACCGGAACATTACCTGCAACAGACTTCGCAAGATGTAGTAGTTCTATCCGCTCATCATGCGTAATCGTACTGCTTTCTCCCAATGAACCACCAACGATAATGCCATGTACACCAGCATCGATCTGTGCGCGGATACCTTTAATGAATCCTTCAGGATCTATCGCGCCTGATGAGGTAAACTTTGTTGTCACTGCGGGGTAGACGCCTTGCCAGGTTGGTTTCATAGTTGCGTATTTGAGGTAAATATAGTGTAGGGGCTGACCCCCGCGTTAAAACGCGGGGAAATTCAGGATGACGGTGTAGTTTGTGCGCAGTTACGCCAAAGGCATCCCTTTGGGACAAACTTCGCACAAGGTTGTTATGCCGGACAGACTGTTCTATCTTCTTTTCCTCTTCGTCATCTGTTTTGCCGGTGTCACTTTTGGTGCAATGGATTCTGTCCTCGCTCCGGCATACCTCCCGGAGATACTGCGCGACATGGGTAGTGCCGGGGATGCGGAGACAGCCGCAAGAGTCGGTGCATGGATCAATTTCAGTTTCCTGGCAGGTGGCTCTGTAGGTGGGATTTTATTGAGTTTCATTTCCGATCGCATCGGTTGCAGGAAAGTGCTTGCTCTCTCTTTACTTCTCTATGGTGCCGGTAGTGGCCTGGGTATCTATGCACCAAACTGGGAATTACTGGCAGTGACGCGATTCCTGGTTGGTACTGGTGTTGGAGCAGCATTGGTAGTCACTGTGGTGATGATCGCAAATGCCTGGACAAAGGCAAGTGCTGTTGCGCTCGGGATACTGTCTGTCGCCTATCCGGTGGGAATTATCCTTTCCGGTATTATTACAACGAATGTCGATGAGTGGCGTACGGCTTTTCTGATCGGCGCAATTCCTGCGTTGCTGGCATTACCTGTTTACTTACTCACCCAGGAGACAATCATGCCTAAAGTAGAAGGGCAATCATCTCGCAGAGTGTCCTTCGCATCATATCAAGGCAAGTTGATATCGGGTATACTCGTCTATGGGAGCATGCTGATAGGATTATGGGCTGCCTTTTCATGGCTGCCTACCTGGGTACAAAGTCTCAATGACGATACTGTAGCAGTTGGATTGTCAGAACGGGGAACGGCTGTTATATTACTCGGCCTCGGTGGTTTGATGGGAGGTATTATCTCTGGCTGGTTATCGAATACATTCAGCGCGTGGCGGGTACAGGCTTTATGTTTTATTATCTGTTTGCTGCTCTCCCTGTTCTTATTTAAATTGAATCTGACATATTCAATGTGGGTGCTCGTTGGTTCTGGATTATTGGGATTCACGTTTGGGGTCAGCCAGGGAGTGCTCAATATCTTTATTCCGGCTCTCTTTCCGGTCGAAATCCGGGCCGGGGCTACGGGTTTGTGTTTTCACACAGGGAGGATCTTCACAGCAATAGCTGTCTTCTTTGTTGGTGCCTGGGCGATTGCACTTGGTGGCTATGGTAATGCGATATTTACGTTTTCGCTGGTGTATGTGATTGGATTGATGGCGTTGCTGGGAATGAAAAGAAAAGGCGAAGGCTGAGGCGAAGGCGAAGGAAAACAAGCGTTATGCCGCATATTAAACTCAGAACAGACATATATGGGATCACGAGTCTCCTTGACTATCGCAAGGAGACAGCAGCTCCATTGTGTGCCCTTACTGATCTGTTGTTGCGGGGAGATTCTACTTTGACAGAATCAGAAAGAGAGCTTATTGCAGCATGGGTTTCTTATCTCAGTCATTGTAGGTTTTGTTTCTCAGCACATAGCACTGCGGCTTGTTTGTTGCCAGGTGGAGATAGTACACAAATTGAGAAAATGAAAAAGGATATCACATCAATGGACGTGAGTGACAAAATGCACGCGCTTCTCAGTATCGCAGGAAAGGTGCAGCAAAGCGGAAAGAATGTGCAACAATCAGATATCGACGAGGCACGATTACATGGTGCGACTGATCTCGAGATACATGACACGGTGTTGATCGCTGCGGTGTTCTGTCTGTACAATCGCTATGTGGATGGTCTCGATACCGCGACACCAGATGATCCTGCATTCTATCAGGCACTTGGGAAACGTATCACGAGCCGTGGATACTCCATGCCTGCTGATGGGTATCATCCATTACAAGTCGGAGTCATTTCGACAAGCTCAATGACCGAAAAAAATAACTGATACCATGCCATATATCAAAACTCCTGATCAGACGCCTGGGATTCGCGGATTGATGAACTTCCGACCTGATGCTGCTCTCGCACTTAACCAGCTTGCACAGACTTTGCTCGCTGAGGATGCCTCTCTTTCCCGTAGCGAACGTGAGATGATTGCCTCTTTTGTCTCTCATCAGAATGAATGTATGTTTTGTATGAAAACACATGGCGCGATCGCTGCACATCTTCCCGGTTGTAATACTGAACTTATGCAATCTGTGTGGAATGATTATATATCGGCGCCAGTCAGCGCTAAGCTTAAGGCATTATTGAATATTGCAGATAAGGTCCGTGTCAGTGGAAGAAATGTTACAGAAGATGATATCGCACAGGCGCGTGGACTTGGTGCAAGTGATATGGATATCCATGATACCGTATTGATCGCCGCTACCTTTTGCATGTTCAACCGTTATGTCGACGGTCTTGGTGCGACAACACCGGATGATCCTGCCTTGTATGAAATGATTGGGAGACAACGTGCAGCAGAAGGGTATTTGACCAGGTCGGTGTTGATGAAAGATTAAATAGAATTACTAACTCAAGTTTCGGCACTCCAATTTTAATTCTTTTGTTCTTTTTGCTTGACCAAAAAGAACCAAAAAGTCAAGGCTGTGAATGCTTGTCTAACAGCGAGTAGGCTTGCTCTTCTGCCCGCGATCAGAGCCGTTCGGCGACCGACACCTTGTCTTTAGTCCAAAATTAGTTGCGCCTCACTTCGCTGATCGCTTCATGCCCACCCGCGCCAACTCGCTGTGCCAAAGGCATCCCTTTGGGATAAGACAACCCTTCAAGGCCCTTTTCCCATCGGTTGGACACCGTCTCCACTGCTGGACCGTTCGCACACATTCAAATTCTCGCGAGTAATTCTTTCAACAAAGTGATCTTACTTTCTTATAAATCTTCTCTATTCTCTATCCATAGAACGTATAGTGTTCAGATAACGGACATCCGCTTTCTATCATAATCGAGTATGATTCATCAAATGGTCCCTTCCAACAAGTGAAAAGCGCATGCCATCATAAGCCATTATTAGTTAGAGGATTATAATAGAACATTAGGTACCGAAACTTGAGTTATTAACTCACCCCCCACCCGAACGTACGTTCGGTACGTCCGCCCGGCCGGTACGGACGTGGGCGGGCATCACCTCCCTATTTTGCAAGGAGGCGCCAATGGCACGAATTAACATTTTGCTCGTTAACTCCTTTTATCTTAACCAGGGCTAGAAGGGATTTTTCGGAGCAGACTCCATTTTGAATATTTAAAAAAAAGGTCGCTTGGCAGTTCGAAACGAAGGAGAATTCTTGGTTGGAAATAACAAGATTTTGGCAATCTCACGCCTTGTTTTGATGTTTTCGTTTTAGTTTTTCCAATTGATCCGCATCGGCCAGATCCTGCAACCTTCCCGTATTCTTTTTCGCTTCGATCAAATCATCAAGCCCTATAAAGTCAATTTGGATTTGATCGAGTTCAACGATTGTTCGGCGATCAAAACACGCTTCAAACTTCAATCCCTCAATCTCGACGAGCAAGTCAATACGATTCGGAGCATATCCCAGTTGGAGGACATTCTCCGGAGAGTTAAAGTCTTCCTCACTTAAATTCAAGGAATTGAACCCGAATTCTTTTAGCGCGACAAGAAGTTTCCGGATATTTGAACTATCAACCCATATCCAGATGTCAAGGTCATCAGTGTATCTTGGATAGCCATATAAATTGACTGCATAACCACCGACGATGAGATAATTGACTTCATGTCTTTTTAACAACTCTATAAACTCTTTGTAATCCCGTGTCAGTTCCATATACCTTTTTGTTGACTTCTTGTCTCATTTTTTCAAGGCGGGCCATTCTCTCGGCATAGGTGAGGGACAGCCAGAATTCTAAATTACTGCTGTCGTTACCTTTTTTGACTATTTCGACTTGTCTTTTCAACATGTTTTTGATGATATATAGGGTTAGGTAATATTATTATTCTGATCTCAAGATAAAGCTTTTATCCTGACGGCTTCTGCCAAAATAGTCAGCATTCGCGATTAAGTGCGTGCTTCGCTGAACACAACAAACTGGGCGCAAGTATATAATTTATTTCTTCACTTAACCGTTACCTCAATTCCCAAAAACTCCGCATACCTCATTGCAGCTTCACTCATCATGTGGCGAACAATATTTTTAGGTTTCGCAAAAAACACGGTTTCAGCGAGAATCTTATTGGCCTTCTTTGTTCGCTTCCAGCTGCCGATCGCCTGTCCATCCAGAACAATCAGGGGATAAAAGATGCCATTGCCCGATATCGTCATTCCTTTCTTTCCAGGTGGAAGAGAAGGGCTGCGATCTTTATAACCGATCAGAAATTCATCATAGGCAGGAAGTAAAAAGAGAGAATGCCCCTCTATGATCGACGTGTATTTGTTATTGAATAAATACTGCTTTCCTTCGACGATTTCTGAATGTAGTTCGGACTTGATAGCTTCGATTGAATGTTTGGCATCAGTGATCGACAATCCGGACCACCATACGAAGTCGTTTAAGTTGGCCGGAGCATGACTTTGAAAATATCTC
>DATDQA010000216.1:0-6954 GCA_035292505.1 Saprospiraceae bacterium
ACACGCACCTGCATTGCAGCTCGATCATACGCTGAAGTTTGGAACCGATGTCATCGCTTTCAGGACTATTCTGGAAGTAGAAGGTGAGTATGCGCCGGTAAAATAAATATTTCGGATTTCGGAGAAGGGATTTCGGTCTTGTCACTGATTTTTTGAGAATCACGGATGGAGAATTGCGGAATTTTTGCGATTCCGCCCTTCGAGCATTCCGCCGTTCCGCCGTTCTTTTACCTTCATGCGCTCATTGGCATTCCCATGCAAAACCTCCGTGCCCTTTCCATCCTCTTCGTTGCCAACTTCATCTCCGGAGTTGCGCAGGGGATCAGTATGCTGGCGATTCCATGGTATTTCGCACGGAGTGAAGACATGGCCACATTCGGCATCATCTTCCTTCTCACGAATTGTGTAAGCCTGCTCTGGATGCCGTATGCTGGCGTACTTGTCGATCGTTATAATCGAAAGGGTATTCTTCTCCTGATGAGTGTGACCGGATTCGCAGTCATGGGTGCATCAGCTGTATCTGGTCTTACAAGAGAAGTTCCGGTATGGGTGGCCGCTATTGCATTCATGTACACCTTCTTTCATTTTAATATTCACTACACAAACCTCTATGCTTTTGTTCAGGAGATTACAGAAGAAAGACACTATGCCCGGATCACTTCTGCGATGGAGGTCATCCATCAACTCACGACGATGCTTGCCGGAGCAGCCGGGGCGATGTTGCTTGAAGGAACACCGGATGGAATATTGAATGTTTTCGGTGTACACGTGCAGACACCATGGCATATTCAGGCGTGGGACCTGCATGAAATCTTCGCACTTGATGCAGGGACATATTTGATTGCTCTGATTATACTCTGGATTATCAAATACATTCCGATAAAAGAAAGATATCATGAGGCAGGTCATGTCTTGTCAAGACTGCATACGGGATGGCGATATTTGAATACACACCGACCCATACTGATCTTTGGTGCAGCTTCTTTCTGCGTCTTTGTAACCATCATCGTTATTGGATTTTATCTCAATCCAACATATGTGTTCAATCACCTTGGTGAGTCGGCTGATGTCTTCGCTGCCTCGGAAATGTATTATGCCCTCGGCGCGGTTGCTGCAGGCGCAGGAACATTGGCGGTGTTCCGAAAATGGTCTATACCGAATGCTGTGATCTGCCTTACAATGATTGCAGCAATCATGTATGGTGTACAGGCCGCCACACATTCCGTGGCGTTGTTTTATCTCGCTGTGCTTGCAATGGGGCTGTCTAATGCAGGCACCCGTGTATTGCGTACCACCTATCTGATGCATGAAATTCCCAACCAGGTCTATGGACGTACAAACGGGATTTTCAATATGATCAATGTCCTGATGCGCATCTTCTTCATGCTCATCTTCGCAATTCCCTTCCTGGCAGATTCAAATCATGTGATTTATACCTTTATCGTGACGTCAGTTTTTTTGGTTGCGGCATCTGTCGTAATGTTCTGGATAAAACCTCGATTGCATAAGAGGTGAGATCTCTCGACTCAGTTGTCGCTACCGCTCCGCCTTCGCTCGAGATGTTGAATGCCTTAGGTCACTTGCATCCTTCGACTTCTCACGGTGTTCATCGCTCAGGATGACAAGCTACAATGTGGCCGCTGTGTCATCCGTAACGGGTATAGCGTAAAAAACGGTATAGACTGCTAGGAATGACAAATGTTCGACTTTGTGCAACGTGATAAACATACTATACCGTTCAGCCGTTCTGCCATCTTTGACCGTGCGCCGTCGCCGAAGCTATGGCGCAGACGCCCGAAGCTCTGTGCGAAGTCGGTTCCGCCATGAAATCTATCTTTGTCACCGATCTCAGATTTACCGAAGATTCAATTATTAAGTAGCACTGATTTATCATGCAATTCAATCTCACTGAAGAACAAATAGCGGTACGCGATGCGGCAAGAGAGTTTGCTCAAAGAGAACTTCTCCCCGGTGTGATAGAACGCGATACACATATGACATACCCCACTGAACAAGTCAGGATGATGGGTGAGTTAGGATTTCTCGGAATGATGGTATCTCCGGACTACGGTGGCGGTGGAATGGATACCATCTCGTATGTCGTTGCAATAGAAGAGATCTCTAAAATCGATAGTTCATGTTCTGTGATCATGTCCGTCAATAACAGTCTCGTCTGCTGGGGACTTGAGAAATATAGCTCGGAAGAAATGAAAGTAAAGTACCTGCCAAAACTCACGTCAGGTGAATGGCTTGGTGCCTACTGTCTGTCCGAACCGGAAGCGGGAAGTGATGCGACATCACAACGTACGACCGCCATTGACAAGGGAGATCATTACTTGCTCAACGGCACGAAAAACTGGATCACCAACGGCGGCAAGGCAAGTCTGCACATCGTGATGGCCCAGACCGATAAAGAAAAAAGATCTAAAGGAATCAATGCATTTGCGGTAGAACGGACATGGCCAGGTGTTACAATCGGTGCGAAGGAAGATAAACTCGGTATCCGGTCATCAGACACGCATGCGGTCATCTACAATGATGTCCAGGTGCCGAAGACAAATCGCATCGGTGCAGATGGATTTGGTTTTTCCTTTGCGATGCAGGTCTTGGATGGTGGAAGGATAGGAATTGCAGCACAGGCGTTGGGAATTGCTGCCGGGGCGTATGAACGTGCGCTTGCATATGCAAAAGAACGCGAGACGTTTGGCAGCCCGATTTATAAACATCAGGCCATTGCCTTCAAGCTTGCGGATATGGCAACGGAAATCGAAGCGGCACGCTTACTTGTATATAGAGCAGCCTGGTTGAAGGATCGGGGGAAGGACTACAGTCTTGCATCCAGCATGGCAAAAGTATTTGCATCCGATGTCGCCATGCGTGTCACTGTCGAAGCTGTGCAGGTGCATGGAGGGTATGGCTACGTCAAAGAGTATCATGTCGAACGCCTCATGCGCGATGCGAAGATCACCCAGATCTATGAAGGCACGTCGGAAATACAACGGCTTGTGATCTCCAGGAATATTCTCAAAGGGAAACTCTACGCGGAACTGTAAAAACAGGGTGAAGCCGGTGAAACTGTTCAAATCGGTGAAACCGGGAAAATCCTAAGTTTCAGTCGCTACTAATAGTACTATACGCTGCTGTAATGACCCCAAAACTGAATTAAAATGAAGATTAAATTAAGCGTAATACTCTATTTGACTTTATTGCTTAACGTCATAAATGCCCAACCCATATTGCAAGGATGTTACGTCTATAACTCAATAGGATACAACGTGCCTAGAGTAGTGGTTCTTGAGATTCATCACAGCAAGTTTTATCTTCATGAATTTCCCTTTGATGTAGTGGGTACTCTCAACTCACAAACTGGCTCCTTTACATTCACAGGATCTTTGCTCAATCTTAATCCTGATACATCTATGTCCATTTCTCTAAATACACTAGGTTTAGTATCAATGTCAATTAATTGCGCGCCCATGCGAACAATTGAAATGATAAGCGCTAAGAAATTAATAGTGACATACAAGCATACTGAGCTTAGTGACGGGTTAATGAATGAGCAAACTTATGATCTGGCGCTCTCTTTCACCCCGGATCTTAATACGACAATTAAGCCATTTGGTATTACACTAGTTTGGATTAAAAAGTATTTCAATTTAAGACCAAGCGAAGGAATAAGGATTTGTATCAAATAGCGCCCGGTTTATCCTGTTTCATCGGTTTTACCGGCTTTCCCTATTTCACCTGTTTCACCAGTTTTATTGTATCCCCAGTCTCTTCTTCACAGCAGACAGCAGATCATCGCTTTCCTGTGCAAAGAGCAACGCTCCTGAGACACTGGAATCAAAAATGAACAGATATCCACCTTCCTTACCTTCTGCTTTGATTGCTTCATCTACTTTTTGGAGGATTGGTTTAAGGAGTTCTTCGCGCTTTTGAAGGACCTGGAGTTGTACTTGTTGTTCGTATTGTTGAATCTCTTGTTGCGCTTTGGCGAGTGCATTCTCACGGTCAGCCTGCTGAACTTTCGAAAGAACACCATTATTGACATCCTCGAGATACTTCTTGTAATCTGCTTCGAATGTTGCAGCCTTTGTTTCACCCCCTTTGATGAGTCCTTCCTGGAACGCCGCGAGAAGTTGATCGGCGGTCTTCACTTCCGGCATTGCCTCAAGGAGTGCAGAGGTGTTGATATGACCAAATTTCTGCGCATGTACGCTGCAGGCAACGCATATGGTGAGGAACAGAGAGTAAACCAGTTTCATCATCATTCAGTTGTTTAGTTTGTTGTATGCCCTAAATACTCAGGGTGGGCAAAGGTACAACGCCTGAACAAACTGTCAAGGCACCGTTAGGGATCGGGTGGTGATGAAAAAAAATACAAGTCAAAATGCAAAACGCTGAATGTAAAAGTCAAAAATGAAGATGATCTTAACTTTCCTATTTTGCATTTTGCATTTTACATTTTGTCTTCTCTTTTTCATAGGGTGAGAATGGAGCAAGAGCGTTGCTGCGAGGTATATCCACACCCCGCAGCAACAGTATGATAACTGGGAGCCAGATGCCCCAGCGCATCATCATTTAAATCCTGAAAGGACCGATATAATAATCATTCCAGTCATCTACCGCAATCACATATCTGTCGCCATCTCCATTAAAAAGTAACCGGAAGCGCTGCGTACCAAGCGTAAATCCCATCGCCGCGCCAACTCCTTCAAACGGATAGGGTTTATTTAAAACAAAACCATCCATGTGACGTGGAGGATCAAAGCTGGAACTGGATTTGTTGTGAAACAAACAATAACGTTGCGAGTTCGCCTCAAAGAAGGCGCGGATGTTCGTATAGTAATCCGGAAGTAAGGGATCAGCTTCAACGCCATAGTTCATTGCTGCACTGATGCCATTGAGATTGAAAGGGAACTTGCCCTCCCCCCATTCTGCTACGCTCTGTTTGTTACCCCAGGTACGTGTATCGGCAAAATAATATGCCAGGTTGATACCCCTATCATCGAAGAACATGATGACATTTCCTGTGCTTGTGCCTTCTATGTATGCCGACGAGCCGATGTTATCCAGAGGGCAGGGTTCGATGCCTAGCTCGTTGATATGAAAGGGTCCCTGAAATTCACCGTCTTCTGAAATCAGATAATGGGTACCTGCTTTATTGGTAAGCATAAACTTATCATGTCCGTCAAGGGTAGTGGCAGAACCGATTGGCCCAAAAGTTAATAGCATTCCTGCCCAATGCTCCGTATAGGGAGGAGGAGTTCCATTCGGATTCAGCGGTTCACAATTCGTGACATCATATTCAGTATTCAGTCCGACTTTTACGATTTGATTGTTATACACTGAGCGTACAACATAAGAGATCGGTTTTCCAGTGCGGATATCAGTGCCTTCGGCAAGCAGTTCGGTTAATGTCTGCAGATCTCCGGCATTGCCGATAGTGAGTAATGTAGATGTTGACTCACCGCCAAATGCAAAGAGTTTCACTTTGAGATTTTTCAAAGAAGACAAATAGTTCACTTTAGCATCTACACCGCCACCAGAAACCACTCCGTTGAACGATGCATTCACAGCAGCATCCATCTCGGTTTCGGTGGACGTTGTTTCAATCAGGAGCATATAGATCCTTCCATACGTCACATCCGAGATATATGTTGCCGGATTTCCCGGGCCCACGTACTTCGCCAGATCTTTTGGTGTGACTCCGGGTGCGAAGACCTGGTCTACTGATGTCGGAATATCATAGCTCATTGTATAGTAGCTCTGTGTCAGATTGACGATCGTTCTTTGATATTCTTTATCTGTGCTGAACTTCAGTTTGCTTTCAATCTCCGTAAAGGCATTGTGATAATCAACCTTCAGCGCAGCAGCCATTTGCTCTTTGCTTTGGATCTTTTCATAGCTGAACTCCATGTTAGCCGGAATCGCACCTGTGGATCCCGCGATGATCGCATTCGATGCATCGGTAATAGAGCTCTTCGTCACTTTGTCAACTTCAAATGAAGAGGTGGTACTACCATCCAAGATGTCAATTGAAATTGTACCTCCTGACCGCTCCACAGCCACAACATCAGGTGTGGCTTTATTCAACGACTTACCCTGCAGTAATGAACCCGGATAGATCACAGAAGCATTCGGGTTGAATTGCGGAAAGCCATTTTGTCCGCCGGCGTGATACCCTACTTTATACGTTTCGGTAGTACAACGCCACAATTCTCCATCCTGATCTTCATCTGCAAGACTGGAGTTCAGGACTTCGGTACCTGGAGAGGGCGGTTCGTCCGCTGGTCCTCCGGCATCGATGACCTCTTCGAAAGTGTTATAATCTTCTACAGGTTTTGCGGTCTCGTCCGGGTTGCACGCCGTCCAGGAAAGTCCCAGAAGACAAGCGAAGAGCATTTTTTTCATACTGTTGTTTTTTTTGTGAAAGATTCCGGCGCGCCGGTTTTGTTGCGGCAAATGTGCTGGAATGAGTGTGTACTGCCAAAAAACAAGGGTGGACAAAAGGGGTACAGGGCGGAAAAAGTCAAACTCAAGCGCAAGTGCAAGTTCAAGCGCAAACACAAACTCAAATTCAAATGGAGCGTCGGGACACAATTGAAATCGGATCAGGAGGCGAAAGGGTCTTGTTGCACTTGCGCTTGAGTTTGCACTCGCAGCGTTGAGTCTGGCTAACCTGCCAGGTTTAGCGTGGGGCCTGCCAGGTTTAGCGCCAGGGCGGTGCGGGGTTTATTACAGGAATACCAGTAAAAGTTAGAAGGTGAGAAAGTCCGCTTTCGCCTTTGGGCTTCTGCGGACTCGGTGAGAAAGTGTTCAAAGGACTCCTTGGGAGAGAAGGTGAGAAAAAATCAAACTCAAGCGCAAGTGCAAGTTCAAGCGCAAACACAAACTCAAATTCAAATGGAGCGTGGGGCCACAATTGAAAACGGAGCAGGAGGCGAAAGGTTG
>DATDQA010000217.1:0-39591 GCA_035292505.1 Saprospiraceae bacterium
GTGTTCAAAATATGACTGATCCATTCAAGTGAGCGGCTGAAGTTTTTTCGCATGAAATGAATACTCGCAAGTTGAAACCAGAAGGAAACGAGATAGTCCTTTGGGATTTTATGCGCGTTTTTTTCTATAAACTCCTCTGTACTTTTTATGAAATCTGACTCTTGCTGAAATGTCTTTGAGTCCCTGTAGATTTCCAGTTCGATATTGTAAGTTCTCAGGATTTGCTTGAGCAAAGTTCTGTTCGATGCAGTGATCTTCCAACCTTCGAAGACTGCTTTTGCTTTTTGTATCAATAGAAGCCCTTCTGCATGTCGTTTCTGAAAGACGAAGAAACTCAGCAGGTTATTAATACTTGAGACATACATGCCAGGTTCTTCCGCGATGCGTTGGGGATGGCTTTCAAGCAAGGTAATGAGTTCAGTCAACCGTTTTTCTGCAGAAGCATTGTCATCGTTCCGCAGATCGAGCAGATATTGTGTATTGAAATGCAGGACCCTGGCTTCAAGTGTTTGTGCATTCCCCTGGTTTTTGAGGGATACATTGCGGATTGCCACATTCCCTTGTGGATTGAGCATCCCGCTGCTGACGTTTACTACAAGCTGCCAATGATCATTTGTGCTCTGCAATGCATCGATTGCGGCACGCTGTGTCACGAGAGTTTGTTTGAAAGTTTTGTACCCGTGTGGTTGCAAAGTTTGTGCGAGTTTCCGTTTCCATGTCTCCACCTCAACTTTACCCGTGAGCAACTCATGTTTACCGGCAATCGCATCGGCTCGTCGCAGCTCAAGATCACATTGTCTAAAGAGTTCTTTGTTGTATAAGATCTCGACATTTCTCAGGACATCTTTGAGTTCAGCATCTTTGGAGATGCCTGCATGATAATTTCGCAGGCTTTTAAGGATGAGCCGTCGCAAGTAGTTCTTTGTGACATGGAGTTGACCTACAAACACTTCTTTACGGAATGCCTTTTTAATAGCTTGTTCGTCGTATTGGCTCTGCTTGTCTATCGCATTAAAAAGCCTGAGGTAATTCCCACCACTGGATTCCCTGGAACAAAAGAGCTTGAAATAGCGCTTCTCGCTCTTTGAGAGGGAGTGAATGAGCTCATGCAATGCGTCAATTTTGGTCATTAGAAATTTACAATCAATCGCGAAATAAAGTCTAAAAATAAGCGATTATCTGTCATTTTATAAGTATAGGAATTTATATTTCTATGAAAAATGACTTGTCAGAATCTTGTTGCACTCCTACTTTTATCGCATAAAGCATTTTTTAACCTAAAAAACAACATGATGGCAAACGCAATCAACTGGTTCGAGCTCCCGGCAACCAACTTCGACCGGGCGGTAAAATTCTACAGCGAGATTCTCGGAGAGAGTCTGCAACCAATGGATCATCCTCAAATGAAAATGGCATTCTTCCCCGCCAAAGACAATGGCGTAGGGGGCTGTGTCACGCATGGTAATGGCAACAAACCAAACTCGGAAGGGACCCTCGTCTATCTCAATGGAGGTGATGATCTGGCAAAACCATTATCCAAAGTGGAGAAAGCAGGAGGCAAGGTTGTGATGCCTAAAACAGGGATCGGCGAGAATGGTTTTATGGCTATTATCCTCGATACGGAAGGTAACAGGGTAGCTTTTCATTCGATGAGCTGAGCCGATCAACACCTTGTAATAGGAGGTCAGGTAAATCGAGCTTCATGGAAACTCCATCAGGACCATGAGTATATGGAGCCATTGTATGCATACCGTTTCTTGTTTGACGCATGAATGGCATCTTCCTTTTTTTTTGGAAAGAGGAGTAAAGCTTTCAGAACGCAATGATCTGGCTGATTTATCCCATCGCCAGTAACACCCGCTCTGGCGTCATCGGCATCTGGTATAACCGGGCTCCGCACGCATCGTAAATCGCATTCGCGATCAAGGCGCCCACTGCAATAATAGCCGGTTCACCACCTCCCTGTGCGGGTTCATCAGGCAAGTCAAGTAATACCGTCTCGATCTCAGGCACCCAACTGAACCTGGGTATCTTATAGTCACCAAAAGTTTTGGTGTGAATAACACCTCCGGTAAATTTCACCTCCTCGCTCAATGCATATCCGAGACCCATGGTAATACATCCTTCTACCTGAATAGTAGCACCCTGTGGATTGATCACCAGACCCATGTCCTGTACGCAAACAACTCGGACAACTTTAACCTGACCTGTCTTTTGATCTACATTCACTTCCGCCATCTCGGCAACGTAAGAACCTGCGTCAATACCGCATGCGATACCGTATCCTTTGCCACTTGGGGATCTAAGTGGTGTCCAGCCAAATTTGTCAGCTGCCACCTTTAAAACGCGGATCATACGCTCATCCTTCAGGTTTTTTAACCGGAAATCCAACGGATCCATGCCTGCTTTCACCGCCATGACATCGATCTGCGATTCACGCGCAAAGGTGTTCGTGTTATTTGACGGTGCACGCCATGCCCCTGTGCCAAATGGATGTACTCCAGGTGCCCTCCAACTTGTATTGTATACGGTTGTCTTATGATTTGCGATATCATAGAAATGCGTGGCACCACGGTCACCAGCGAAATACACTCCGTAATCCCAGAATGCGATCTTCCCATCCCGATCGACTCCCGACTGAATTTTGACAACTGCGGCAGGACGGAAGGTGTCATAGAAAAATTCTTCCTGCCTTGTCCATACTACCTGTACCGGCTTACCTGTCAAAGCTGCTAGTCTTGCCGCCTCGACACCCTGTTTATTGTTTGACTTGCCGCCAAATCCTCCACCTACGAAAGCCGGTAATACCTGAACATTCGCAGCCTGCAGATCAAGCTCCTTCTCAACTTCGCTCTTCAATCCAAACGGACTTTGCGTAGATGCCCATATTTTCATTTTACCCTCTTCCATATGTGCTGTTGCCGAATGTGGTTCAATAGGTGCATGTGCATAATATCCGTCGTGGTATTCGGACTCAACGATTACCTGTGCGCGTTGTCTTCCGATTTGCAACTCACCTCCAGTGGCAGCATCTTCTCCCGGTGGTGCTTTTTCGATCAGATACTGATAGATCGTTCGATCATCCGCTGCAGGCTCCGGCAGGTCGAACACTGCTTTTACCTGATGCATCGCTTTTTCAACGACATCCGGTGATTCATGTAAAAGAGCAACAAAATCATCCTCTTTGACCACCTGCATGCCAGCGAAACCTTCCACCATTGAAGTATCCACCGAGATCATTTTAGCACCGTGTGCTGGTGGTCGCACAATTCTGGCATAGAGCATCCCGGGTAAACGGAAATCGCCTGCATATTTTGCTTCTCCTGTCACCTTCATGCGTGCGTCCTGCCTGAGGAAAGGTTTGCCGATGATCTTGAATTCCGAAGGAGCCTTAAGTTGTGGTTTGCCGTTCAGTGTTTTCATGATTTTGTTCCCCCTGGTAAGCTCGGCATAACTTACACGGACAGCAGCGTTCTGTTTGCTCAAAACAATACCTTCATTGACATACAGATGGTCCACAGACACCTTGAGAAATTCAGCGGCCATTTCAATCAGTACAGCACGCGCTTCAGCGGCAGCGCTTCTTAAGGCAGGACCAAAAATTCTTGTAGTCTGCGAACCCCAGGTACCGCGATCATATGGACAAAGATCTGTATCGCCCAACACCATATCGACGGTATCAACTGTTACATCGAGTTCCTCCGCCAGCATTTGTGCAAGGGAAGTGATGACACCTTGCCCCATCTCGATTTTACCCGTAAAGCATGTCGTACGCCCATCTTCACCAACACGCAGATATGCATTGACGTCTGAGGTCATTTCCTGCGCCATCAACTTATCCAGAAATACAAAGTCACTGAGGGCTACGGCAATGACAACACCTCCTCCGATGCGTTTGATAAAACCGCGTCGGGTCATGCCTGAAGGGATGCTCTTTTGATCGAGATCAATAATCGTTTTGTGTTGCGCTTTCATGTCAAATCCCTCCTTTCATTTTTTTAGCTGCGGTTTCCACGGCTCTGATAATTCGGAGATGCGCACCACACCGGCATAAATTTTCCTCCATGCCATCGATAATTTCCTGCCTGGTGGGTTCCGGATTTTGTTTCAGAAATCCGACTGCCTGCATGATCATCCCCGGTGTACAATATCCGCACTGAAGCGCATCATGTTCGATGAAAGCTTTTTGCACGGGATGAAGCTCATCTCCTTTTGCGAGGCCTTCTATCGTAGTAATCTGTCTACCCTCAATATCCTCAGCGGCAATCATGCATGATCTTACTGGTTTAGAATCAAGGAGGACTGTACAGGACCCACAAATACCCAATCCGCACCCATATTTTGTGCCTGTCAGATTGATGGCGCTATGGGATCGGATTAGCCAGAGGAGTGATTCTTTGGGATCAAGAGCCAACTCCAGAGGCTTGTCATTGAGTGTAAACCGGATTGTTCTTTTCACAGCAGAAGTTGTTTGCTAACAAAGTCGATGTAAATGCGCATCGGATTCAAAATATCTAAACGGCACAAAAAGGTCGCAGGTAAAAAGAATGTCAAAAGATACGGGAAAAGAGAATTTCCTGTCAATTGGAACACAGAGTTTTCATCCCGGATACCAATGCAGGGAACAGGATTATTCAGACACTCCCGAATGAGCAATAGATTGAGCTATTTACAAGTCTTCCGGAGTTATCTGGAATGCGTATTTTTCTTAAAATTATTAGTTCTCTATTTGCATGGCAAGTGGTGGTGTCAACTTGCAGTTACTTAGGAAAACTTTATCAATACATGCTGCCTGTGACGGCCAAACATTTGTATTTCATATACCCTTATCCACATTTTTTACATGACAGATTGAAAAATTAATCACCCTTAACTCTCAGATCATGAACACGCGATCTCTTTTATGCATTTGTGCATTCTTCCATGCACTGTACATCGCAAACGCACAAAACAATGTGGCAATCAATAGCGACGGGTCGGCGCCGGACTCCAGCGCAATGCTGGACATCAAGTCGAACTCCAGAGGGTTGCTCATCCCCCGGATGACAACGGCACAGAAAACGGCGATTGCATCCCCGGCAACCGGACTCATGGTTTATGATACTGACAGTAACACCTTCTGGTGTTATGCTGGTATGTCATGGATAGAAATCCTTTCAGGATATGTAACACTGATACAAGATGCGGATACCGACACAAAAGTGGAAGTAGAGCAAAATCCTGATGAAGACATCATCCGGTTTACGATCGCCGGCACAGAATATTTCCGAATGGATTCCGGCAGGCTTGAAGTCGTTAATACAGGAGGCTCAATCTTCATTGGAGAAGAAGCAGGGGCAAATGATAATTTCGCAGGCAATGTGGGCATCGGACGTGCTGCATTAAAATTCAGCACCAATCGATGGGGCCTGGTAGCTATCGGTGATTCTGCGTTGTGGAACAATGGAACAGGTGCGACAGATGGCTCTCATAGTACCCGTAATACAGCAGTAGGCTCATATGCATTATATAGCAATACTACCGGTTGGGGAAACACGGCATTGGGTCACGCTGCATTGCCATTTAACTCCACGGGCTTTGTTAATACGGCGGTCGGACGTGCTGCGATGTTTAACAACACGATTGGAACTCACAACACAGCGGTGGGAAATTTTGCACTCCTGAATAATACTGAAGGATTAAGAAATACGGCAATAGGAAACCTGGCCTTGTTTGTTAACGATACCAGCGATGAGAATACTGCACTCGGTGCATCGGCGCTCATAGTCCATCTGACGGGAGACCGAAATACTGCTGTAGGACATAATGCCCTTGGTTTGGATTCCACAGGGTATTACAATACAGCTATTGGTGTGGGATCTTTGCAATCGAACGTTGTTGGCAATTCAAATACCGCCATAGGCTATGCTGCCGATGTCGGATATGACTCATTGACAAATGCAATAGCCATAGGAGCAAATGCCCTTGTGAATAAAAGCAATAGCCTGGTTCTTGGAAACGGCGCGCATGTTGGGATCGGTACATCAGACCCCGATACAACGCTTCATGTTGTAGGAAGTATTAAAATGGTAGATGGAAACCAGGCAACAGGAAGGGTCATGATCAGCGATGCCAATGGAGTAGGGTTCTGGACTGATCCCCTCTCATTCAAGACAGATACCCTCAGCATTATTGCAGATGCCGATGCAGACACAAAAGTGGAGACAGAACAAGATACCGATGAGGACACGATACGGTTTACTGTTGCTGGATTTGAAATCGGTAAGATGGACAATGAACGCTTCTATGTTCAATCCCCTGGGCGGAGCCTCTTCATAGGCAAGAATGCAGGATTGAATGACGATGGCACAAACAATGAAAATATTTTTGTGGGGTATGATGCAGGCAGGCAGAACACTGCCGGCATTTCAAATACTGTTTTCGGATACCAGGGGCTTAAGTCCAATACCGCAGGTACTTTTAATACCGCAGTCGGACATGAAGCGCTCGAAGCGAATATCACAGGGCAAAATAATAGTGCGTTTGGAAATGATGCCTTGCTGTCCAATACTACAGGCATTGATAACACAGCAATCGGAGGAGATGTACTGAAGAATAATACTTCGGGTAGCAATAATACTGCACTTGGCCGATCGGCTCTCGGGTTCAACATCACAGGCCAGTACAATGTGGCTGTAGGAAGCTCTACCCTCGCTACAAATACCGCAGATTACAATACCGGCATCGGCGCCCTGTCCTTATCGGTAAACACTACAGGCGAGCATAATGTGGGTATGGGATATTCGGCAAACATGTTCAATTTGACCGGTTCCAGAAATACTATTGTCGGTTATGAATCAGGGCGAGGCACAGGCGTCCATAGTAAATCCGGTAATGTCTTTCTTGGCTACCGGTCCGGGTATAAGGAAACCGGGAGCAACAAACTGTATATCCACAATGATTCCACCATGGTGCCATTAGTCTATGGAGAGTTTGATAATTCATTATTGAGGATAAATGGCAAACTTATCACAACGGGAGGATTGAATGACCTGGATTGCGACACAAAAATCCAGGTAGAGGAATCCCCGGACGAGGACATCATTCGCTTCGATCTGGCAGGGACTGAACGATGGGTGATGCTGGGATCACGGTTAGAGCCAAGGAATTCGGGAAATGCTGTATTGATCGGAGAAAATGCAGGACTGAATAATGGACTCAATGACAATGTGGCAATAGGATTTGAGGCTATGAAGGATAATACATCCGGATTCTTTAATACCGCCTTAGGTTCTGCCAGCTTACGGTCAAATACTTCCGGTTCGCGTAATATCGCTATTGGTTATGCAAGCCTGGATGCCAATACCTCTGGCGCAGATAATGTTTCGATTGGAAACAGTGCATTAGGAGAGAATTCATCCGGCAATGCCAACATTGCTGTTGGCGGCCTGAGTTTGGAAAAAAATACTTCCGGCAACGAGAATACAGCAATTGGTTTTCTTGTATTGAACAAGAATACAACCGCAAGCTATAATACCGGACTTGGTTCAAAAGCATTGTTTCTAAATACGACTGGAGGATTCAATACGGCTGTAGGCTATGGTGTGTTGAGGAATAATACCATCGGTAATTCGAACACGGGCATTGGTTACGATGCGCTTGAATCAAATTCCATGGGTGAGGAAAACACCGGTCTTGGGCATCATGCACTGTGGCAAAATACAACAGGTACTAAAAATACTGCAGTTGGGGGAAGAGCAGCCGGACTGAATACAATTGGAGAACATAATGTCGTTCTTGGCGTCTTTGCGAATTACTACAACGAAGAAGGCTCGAACAATACAATCATCGGATACAATGCGGGGATGGGTTCTTCCCAGCACGACAAATCCGGCAATGTCTTCATCGGATACCAGGCTGGCATGAGTGATACAACGGATAACAAACTTTATATCGAAAACTCAAATAGTACCTCACCACTGATCTATGGTGACTTCGATACTGACCTTCTTAGGGTAAATGGCACTTTCAATATCAACAATGCTTATTCATTCCCTTCAACAGACGGAAGTAATGGAAAAGTATTGCGCACAGACGGTGCAGGGACACTCAGTTGGGGCAATCAGACGCTCATAGCGGACAATGACAACGACACGAAAGTCCAGGTCGAAAAGTTCTTTGATGACGATATCATTCGCTTCGATTTGGCAGGCACCGAGAGATGGATCATGGAAGGAGTTCACATAGCGCCGAAAAACTCTGGAAGTTCGGTATACATTGGAGAGTTCACAGGAGATAACGATGATCTCTCATCCAATGGGAATGTCGGCATTGGCCTGCAATCCATGAATATGAATGAAACGGGCGCAAACAACGCCGCGATTGGCAGCTTGAGTTTAGAGAAAAACACTTCCGGCAACCAGAACACAGCAATCGGTGCGCTCGCGTTAAACAAGAATACAACCGCAAGCTACAATACGGGTATTGGCGGGAAAGCGCTGTTTCTAAACACGACCGGAGAACATAACACTGCTGTAGGTTATGATGCGATACAGGGGAATACAACCGGTAGCCTGAATACGGGTGTTGGCCGCAGTGTACTTTTTTATAATACCACAGGAGAGGAAAACGCAGCACTTGGATATGATGCATTGGAGCAGAATACCACAGGCAATAAAAATACCGCAGCAGGTGCAAGCGCTGCCAGGTTAAATACCATTGGTGCGAACAATGTAGCCCTCGGTGCGTATGCGAACTACTACAACGAACAGGGTTCTAATAACACAATCATCGGATACAATGCCGGGATGGGTTCTTCCCAACATGATAAATCGGGAAATGTCTCCATCGGCTATCAGGCCGGAATGAGCGACACGACTGATAATAAACTCTACATAGAAAACTCCAACAGTACTTCACCACTCATCTATGGAGACTTTGACAATGATATTCTCAGAACCAATGGGGACTTATATATCTATCACCCTAATGACACGGCAGTTGCCGGACTGCGAATCAAGAATACTAGTGCGAGTGATTACTGGAGGTTGCATACATCAGCCACAGATGGCGATCTATATTTATTCAATACATCAATAGCGCACTATGTCGGTCACTTCGATCTTACGACCGGAGCATATTCTCAGTTCTCCGATGCGCGACTTAAAAAGGCCATTCAACCACTAGAGCCTGTCCTTGCAAAAACCGCTCGTCTTAATCCGCAGACATATCATTATCTCTGGCAGCCGGAATCTGATCAGCGCTCCGTTGGATTTCTCGCACAGGATGTCCTGAAGATTTTTCCTGAAGCTGTTTCTTATAATCAGGAAGAAGATCAATACAGTATTAATTATGATGTCTTCGGCGTGATAGCTATTAAAGCGATTCAGGAACTCGATACGAAGCTGGAACGGCTTGTTAATATTCTCAGCGAGCAGCATTCAATGATTGAAGGTCAGGACTTGAAAATCGGACGGCAACAAGCACAAATCGATGAGCTGAAAGAAATGGTACTGTCATTGCAAAAATGACACCAATACGTGATCTTGTAACTGAGATTCACATCTCAGCTCATCATTCTCAGAGAATGAGTAGCAATTCTGTTTGATGCGAATTACATTTGACTCTCATGCCTTCCAGCGTCCACACTATCGATATCAATTGCGACCTCGGCGAAAGCTATGGGAATGTGATAATTGGAAATGACGCTGAAATCTTTCCCTACATTACCTCATGTAATATCGCCTGCGGCTTCCATGGTGGTGATCCGGTTCATGTGGAACGAACGATAAAAGCTGCGTTACAATATGGTGTGCAGATCGGGGCGCATCCTTCTTATCCTGATCGCGAGAATTTCGGACGAAAGAAAATGCATTTGCCGGCAGAGGAGCTCAGGGCAGTCATCCGGTATCAACTTGCAGCGTTGATTGGTGTGACAAGGGCTCTCGGAGGGAGGGTGAGTTATGTGAAGCCTCACGGTGCACTGTACAATGTGGCAGCAGAAAGTGCTGCGGAAGCTTTGGTCGTCATTGAAAGCGCTCAATCGATGGATGAAAACCTGGCTATGATGGGCCTGCCTGGAAGTGCGATGGAAGAAGCTGCGAAAATAAAGGGAATACAATTCATCGCAGAAGCATTCGCAGACCGGCGCTATCAAAGTAATGGCCGTCTTGTTTCACGCAGTATAGACGGAGCAGTGATCGAAGATCCTGATGACGCAGCAGAACAGGTTCTTTCAATTATCCTGAAACAACGAGTGTCGAGCATCGAAGGAACATTGGTGCCGGTCATTGCACAAAGTATCTGCGTACATGGAGATCATCCGAATACTTTGACAATATTGATTAAACTTGATAAAATATTCAAGGAACAACACATTCAGAAGATTTCTTTTATGGCAATAAGGGATCAAGGGCGAAAGTGATCAACGGATTAAAAGGAAGAAACCAGTCCTTTTTCCTTTGGTCCCCTTGATCCCTGCGCTGACCGGTGCCATAGGCATCCCTTTGGGGTATGCAGGCGTTCTTCGTTATGATTTCGATAACACCATTTGGCGACACCGCGCTCCTGATCAATTTTGAGCAGAGGATTGATAGGGATATCCATCACCAAGTCCTTGCCATGCAAGATGCATTGATGGGTATAGCAGGTATTCGCTATATGATCCCTGCATATTGTTCACTCACAGTTGCATTTGATCTACAGGTCACCTCTGCCCCGGTACTTCACGCAGTTATCCGTCATCATATATCGCAGCTTTCTAAAACTGATGCTCAAGAGCACATCTTGCAACTTGTAACCCGTAACTCGCAACATATTCATAGCATACCCATTTGCTACCACAACGACTTCGCTCTTGATATAAAAGCGGTGAGCCTGCAAATAGGGAAAACTCCTGATGAAATCATCAAGGCACATCTTGACTCGGAGTTCTACGTCTACATGCTTGGCTTCATGCCGGGATTTGCATACATGGGAGATATGCCTGAAGAGTTTTCGTGTCATAGGAAGAGCACTCCACGCACGCGAGTACCTGCAGGATCAGTAGGTCTTTCAGGTAGACAGACGGGCATCTATCCTTTTGAAACTCCCGGAGGATGGCAACTCATCGGACGGACCCCGGTGAAGATGTTCGATCCGTCAAGAGAAAATGCGGCATTGCTTCATGCCGGAGATATGGTGCGTTTTAAACGGATTTCTCTTAGCGACTTTCAGAATCACTGGGTCAAATAAGAGAAATCGGTGAAATGGGTAAAGTAGGTGAAACCGAAAATAAATCCAATCTATTTAATACCTGTGTTACTACGACACTGCCGATTTCCCCGATTTCCCCGGTTTTTCCGGTTTTTCCGGTTTCTCCTATCTTGCACGACTTTTCACTCAAAACTTACCCGTCATGCTCGTGCTTGTCGTCTTCGGAGCGCATTGGTATCTGTCGCTGTTTTTCCAGACATTTTTTCATCATCGCTATGCCTCACACAAGATGTTTACGATGCCAAAGTCATGGGAACGTGTCTTCTATGTCTTGTCCTGGATCTTCCAGGGCTCCTCATACCTGAGTCCACATGCGTACGGGATCATGCATCGTATGCATCATGCCTATGCGGATACTGATAAGGATCCCCATTCTCCACAATATGACAGCAACTTCTTCGCGATGATGTGGCGGACAAGAAAGATCTACACAAACATCTACAACAGGGTAGCCAATATTGAGCCCCGCTTCCTGAAGGATTTGCCGGAATGGAGGTCGTTCGACATCTTCGCTTCAAATAATGCCACGCGCATTGCCTGGATTCTTGCATATATCATGATTTATCTCGCCTTTTCACCACCGTGGTGGTTGTACCCCTTGATTGCGATCCATGCTGTGATGGGACCTTTCCATGGCGTCATCATCAATTGGTTTGCACATGAGATCGGTTACCGGAATTTTAATGTCAAGGACACTTCAAAGAATCTGATTCCGGTAGATATCCTGATGCTCGGTGAAGGCCTGCACAACAATCACCACAAATTTGCAGGTCGTGCGAATTTTGGATGGAAAAAGTGGGAATTCGATCCGGTCTATCCCATCATCTGGCTGATGGCAAAAGTCAATGTGATCAAACTCAGGACGGTTCCTATAGAAGACTAGGGCAGAAAGGCAGAAGGGCAGAAAGGCAGAGAGGGAATGACCTCTCGGTTTTACCGTTCTGCCATTCTGCCGTTTCACCGTTCGCCATTTTTCTAATTCCTGTCAATCACCGATCCAGATCCTGTAATATCAATATCAAGGGTTGGATAGCCCTTGTAGAGGACATCTCCACTGCCGCTGATACGTACTTTCAGAAAATCTTCAACATGTACACGTACATCTCCTGAACCTGAAATGTGCACGTCGCATTCCTGTGCCGTAAGGTCGAATGCACGTACATCTCCTGATCCGGAAATATTTACGTCCATCAAATCCGCACTTCCGCTGAGATCGATATTGCCACTACCAGGAACAGAAGCTTCAACAACATCTCCGGTGAAATCGAATTCAATGTTACCAGAGCCACTCATAATGGTTTCGAGTTCGTCACCAACGAAAGCATCCTCACCGATGATCGAGCCGCTTCCTGAAATGATGAGCTTCTCGATTTCCGGAACAGTGATATAGATTGTGAGACGCGTGACGTTGCGCACACATCGCGCAAAGTCTATATCCCATACGCCTCCGTTTACATCTGTCTCCAGGTATTGCATGAGGTTATCATCCGTTTCAACAATAATTTCCTGGGTATCACCATATCGGATGAGCACCTCCCCAATTCCTCTCAACTTGACGCCGGTGATATCAGGGAGATAAAATTCAGAAGTACGGATATCTCCATTACCCCGTACACAGCCCAAAAAATCTTCATCTCCGAAGTAGCAGCTGTTTGCAAGTACTATTACACACGCTGAGATCAGAAATAACTTAAAGGTTTTCATGTATTTGATATTTTTATTCTTTGTTATTTAAATTTATTAATATTCACATTTCATACGAAAAGCACAACGTTAAATAGACGGAAGACTGCTGAGTGCCAACAGACTTTCCAATAGATAGCCCCTTCTACCCATTTTAAAACTCAAGTCTGTAGTTAAACACTGGCAGCAACCCTGTCTGGTAATAATGATCCAGCTCACCAAGTTCCTCGTCATAATAGGTACTATGGATATTTAACCGGTTTGTCACATTCTGGATATCGATGATAAACGAATGCGTCACCTTCTGCCTGTTCACCTTATAACTTGCCATGAAGTCGAATCTGTAATAGGTACCGGCAAATTCACTGTATGGCTGATCATCAAGATAATTTGCACGACCTTCTATTCTTGATTGCTCCAGGTCCAGGGGAGTGATCCTGTTTCCCCCATTGAGTAAGGCTTTTGCGTTGATACTGAAGATGCGATTGTCTTTCCGGCCTGTCTTCCATTCCTTACCACCAATGACGTTGAGTTGGTAATTACTGTTGAAACGCGTATTGTACCATTGCTTATTCAGTGCGCGGTACTTTGAATCAAACACAGACGTCGCGACGAGGAAATAGTAATTTCTATTAAAGTTCTTTTCGAGTGTCAAATCGAGTCCAATATTCCTCCCGCGACCTTTGTTTACGGCGGGACCGGCATGCAGGATATCCCAGATGTCGATCACATTCAGGATGGATTCAGTCGACAATGGATCTGCGGAGACCGGCACATCGTACAGGTACTGATAATATGCTTCTGCACGTGCCCGAAACTGTTTCGTAAATTGATATTCATATCCAAGCACGAGATGTAAAGATTTTGTGTACCGGAGATTCTTATTCGGTTCTACACGCAGATCACTGCTGCTGCTTGTCTCTACGAAGTAAAATGACGGATGTTCTGGTTTGGAATGGAACCCTACGGCAAGATCGAGAGATTGATTTTCATGCATGGACTTTCTGATCGCAAACCGAGGTTCTACAGACCAACTACCATTCAGTCCAAAATAATTGAAATGTACTCCGCTTGTAGCAGTCAGCGTCTCAGAGAGTCTGTGTTTCCATTGGGCAAATAACTGCAGCTGCTGTGCATCGCCGGTATTTTGCAAATAAATGTTGTATTGTCCATTATCTTCATCGTATTCATCAGAGAAGAAACGAAATTGCTGATAACTCAGGGTACCGCCGACCTTAAAGGTCTGATGCGCACTCATCTTGTGCGTATAGACACTGTTGATGCGATAGGTGTTGTTCTCAAAGCGATCCGTATAATCTGTGACGCGTTGATATTGATTTTGTGCATCGAGCGTATATCCATCACCGCTGAATTTTTCCAGAGAAGTGGCAACGACCGTCCGTAAATAACTCTGATCACTAAGGAGCAGCTTATGTGCAAGGCCGATTGTTCCGGTCGTCTGCCGTTCATTAAATCCGAGGTCCTCAAATTCGGAATCCCATTTTGTGCTGTCGGGTTCAGGATCAAAATATGATCTGTTCTTTCCGGCAAGTCCAAACAGGTTGAATTGGCCTAGTGTTTTGGTAGGTACAGACACATTAAAAGAGATATCTCCATATGCCGGCAACGCATCACCGGCCGGATTCACGCCCAGGGCCTCAAGGATGCTCAGCGTGCTATACCTGAAATTAAATAAATAACTGGCGCCTGCGGTTTTGCCAATCGGTCCTTCCATTGCTGCTTCGACACCGAGAGCACCTATCATCAGAGCATACTCACTCTTTTCATTATTGCCTTTACGCAGGTTGAGATCGAATGCTCCGGAGACAGCGTTGCCAAATTCAGCAGGGAATGCTCCTGTATAAAAATCTGATGTCGAGAGTGTACTACTGCTCAGCATGCTGATGCCTCCGCCGGTGTTGCCAAGTGCACCGAAATGATTCGGGTTTGGAATCTCAATGCCTTCGAGTCTCCATAATAGCGCACGCGGAGAGTTCCCGCGCACGATGATCTCATTGAACAGATCAGAGCTACCTCCGGATATAGATACGCCGGCAAAATTCAATGCCATCCTTGCCGGATCATACATGCTGCCTGCATAACGACTGGTTTCTTCTACTGAAAACATCCGTGCACTCACAAGCGCCATTTCATTGAGTGGTCTGCTTTTGTCAGCATCCGCTTTGATGACGATCTCTTCCATTTCAATGACGGATTCCGTGAGTTCGATGGTGACTACTAATTCCTTTCCACTGATTATCATGAAATCCGGCATCACCACGGGTTCATAGCCGAGATACGTTGCCACCAGTGTCTGCCGGCCAACCGGAACATTAAGGATTTCAAATACTCCCTTGTCATCTGTTGTTGTCCCCATGAGCGGTATTGTTTTCTCTATGTAGACATTTGCTCCTATCAGCGGAACCTGACTGTCTTTATCTAACAGTACTCCACGGATCGTTTGCGTAAGAGTTTGTCCGACTACGCTGGAAGTGAAAACAAAAAAAGTTGCTATAGAGATTATAGTTTTCATTGCGTTATTATTCTATCAGCAAATTGAGTTTCTCTTTCGCCCCTTCCTTACTCCGCGCGCCGACGCTGACGCCGTGCTCCTCCGCTATAGCTACGGCGGCACGCGGACGGCCAGAGCCTTTGGCGTCGGCTCGAAGCTTTGGCGCATAGCGTCCGTGGCAGCTAAGCAAAGGCGATGCAGGGCTTTGAGTTTTCTTTCTCGCTTTCTCACCTCTCACATTCTCTCCCAGGGAGTCCTTTGGACACGCTCTCACATAATCATCCCTCAGCAACTTGGTTGCATTTCATAGTTTAGCATTGTATGTCCCGATATATATTAAAACCTGTCGAAGCGTTCCGGAATCATATCAGCAGAACCGAATCTGATCCCTGCATGCAGGCCTGCCCAGTATTTCACATTCAGAGGTAAATGAAATCCATCGTCATAGGTATGTTCAAACATTACATAGCGCGGGACCTGGGTGCCATACATACCGCTTTCTGCATCAAATCTCCGGGACGTTGCGACATTGATAGAAGGCCCTATCGCTACACGGAGATTTCGTCCAAGCGCAAAATCATAGTTCATTTTCAGCTGAGTCAGTAAATTCATATCGCGCGTCCATTGCTCACCTTCATTAATTTGCCTTGACATCAGTTCAAACTGCAGGTAATTGCGCCGTGTCAGGTAAAAGGAAGTACCAAATCCATAACCCAGTGACCAATTCTCTCCGTCATTATCTACTCCGACATGGAGGATATTATAGAAAGCACGTACGCCTAGTCGCAGATTGAGATTGTAATCAATGGCGTCTTCACCTGCAAGTTCGAGTGAGTGATAACCGCGCTTGCGCACAAAACTCATCAGACCGATGGGTATGCCACCGACACTGTCTGCTACATTGAAAAGACCAATCTGTACTACGTCGACATTGCGCGCCACATTCACAAACCCGGAGACCTGCGCTCCATGGATATTGCGCGCCACATTGATCAGACCTGCTACCTGACTATGGACATTTCCCCTTGCATAATTTATAAGCCCGGCAGCTTGCATCAAAGGCCCTTCTCCGGCGATATTGATCAGCCCTGATGCCTGAACACCTGATCCGCTATTTTGCACAACGTTTAAGAGTCCTGCTGCCTGTAGCCCTTCGAAATCTTGTCCCACCACATTCGCGATGCCAGAAGCCTGAATGCCTTTCATGTCGTCTGTGAGAATATTTGCAAGACCTCCAAACTCAATTCCTTCCACGGACTGGTTCACACCTGCAAATACGTTGAAAGAAAGATTCACCGGTTCTGCGCTATAAGGATCTGTATCAGCGTGCAACGGTGGAAAGACAGTAACCTGTGCGCGCATCGCCGACTGCTTATATTCTGCATTACGCACCTGGCGGTGGAGATCATATGTGACAACTTCAGGAGCAATCCGTGAGGTGGTATACTGAACGGATACCTCACGTAATGCAAGTGGTATGATCTTATATTGCATACGCGGTAGTTCATCGAGCGAAGCCAGTGAATCGTCAATGCCATCATCATAGGATCTCATGTCAGGAGGAATCGGAGACTTGTTGACATCGATGCTTAGTACGATCTGATCGCCAATGACGCCATAGATCACCTGTGTTTGAGAAAACAAAGTTTCCATCGCTTCACCAAAAGGCGTTTTCTCTACATGACAATACAGACGCTGGTGGATTGGGATGATCTGGCGGCTGTACGAAAACCCTACGCCATACTTGTTGGTGAGATCATCAAGCACATCGGACATTGTCTTTCCATCGTAATGGAAACTCACCGGGACAGAAAAATCAATTATCTGCGCAATGCCCACCGAGGGAACTGCATACACAAAGGAGAGGAGCAGGGCCCATAATAGATGTGTGATTCGATTCTTCAGATGCATAAACAAGACGCTAAAGACATCAATTTTCAAAACCAGTTGCACAAGGTTCACCTGAGACGATATAGCTTTCACCGGACTTGTCGATTTGGAGATTCAGGCTAAAGCGCAATGTCTCGAGCACGTTTTCAAGCGTGGCATTTTCAAAATCAGCTTTCAACTCACATACAAACAGGGACGAATCAGAAACCTGCATGGGTACTGAGAAATGTCTTGAGATATCCGAGAGTACATGATCAAGGGTCGCATGGTCGAAAACAAGCTTTCCACTGATCCAGCTTGTGACGTTCGGTCCGGGGGCGGCAGCACGCTCTACGTCTGCATCAGCAGTTGGAGCTAGTGAACCCGCCTGACCAGCGGAAAAAATTTTCGCATCAAACTTGCGGGCAGCAGGTGCAAAGGCCACACGACCTTCCTCAACAAATAGCTCCACTGCTGAAGTCGACACTGCCTTTAAATTGAATTTAGTCCCCAGGACACGTACGATACCATTTCCACCAACGACAGTAAATGGGTGTGCTTCGTCATGTGTGATATCAAAGAACGCTTCTCCGCTCAATGTCACTTCCCGCTCAACAAATTTCTGAAAATAACGGAGGGTACTTCCTTTACGTAATATCACCTTACTCCCATCTGGCAGGGCTATTTCATGGGCTGGCAGATTACCTGCGTCGGCGAGAATCAAGGTTGCTTCTCGCTGGTTGTTGAAGAGCAGGATGACACTCAGCACACCGAACAAGACCACTGCTGCTGCTGCGACTGTGCGTATAAAGATCCGTGGCATTTGCACTTTCGGCAGAGAGAGATGTGGAATATGGATTTTTCCACCTGGATTCTGAAGACGCTTCTCGAGGTAATCCCAATCCGCTTCAGGTAAGAAATGATCAGTTTGGTTGAATCCGGTCACAGACCATATATACGTGAGATGATCATAGTATTCTTTATGCTCTGGATCTCGTGCGACCCATGCGTCCAGCATCCTGGCTTCATCTTCCCGGATGTTTCCGCTGAGCCGTTTGGCGATCAGTTCTGTCCAATGTTGTACGTTGGCAATCATGGTAAATCTAACTCTAAGATGGTGCGAACAAGCCAACACCCCTATCGATGCTCTGAAATCTTCTAAAATAGTTGCGGGATATAAGTCAAAAAATCCTTTACTTCTTCATGAACGCAAATCCTTGGTGATCTTAGCGAGCTTTTTGATTCAATCAAAATTCCTTGATCTTCAAAAAACACGAACTTCGCCGCCCGCCAAGAGATGCACTCTACTGAGGAAATATCACTGTTGAATCGCCTCCGATCCGGGGATCAGTCCGCCCTTAAAACGCTCTATACACAGCATTTCCCTGCACTTGTCAAAGTAGCAGCAAACATAACAGGGGAAACAGCACAGGCTAAAGATGTCGTACAAAATACATTTGTCCAGCTCTGGGCAAAGCGAGAGACCCTCCAGATTGAAGTTGCCATCTATCCATATTTACGCCGCATGGTGATCCATGAGGTGCTCGCTATGCAACGCAAAACGGAACGCAGAACGGCTCTGTGGCAGAAGCAAAAAACGACAAAAACATTTCACACTGATGTCGAGGATGCGCTACATGAAAAAGAAATGCAAGCAGCAATTCGTACTGCGATCAATGCACTCCCTGAACGTTGTAGTGAGATTTTCAAACTTAGTCGTTACAATGAAATGACCTATGCTGAAATTGCTGAAGCGCTCGATCTTTCGGTGAAGACTGTTGAGAATCAGATGGGGAAGGCGCTGAAGATATTGCGGGAAACGCTGAGTGGGTACTTATAGCAGACACGCAAAGAAGAGAGTCTCGCCTGCCTGCGGCAAAGGCAGACAAAGACGTCCGTCCGAATGGCCATGGGCCGGGCGGGCAAAGGACGCAGAGAAAAAAAGAGCGCAAAAAGGTTCACTCAAAGGCATAAGCTTTTTATTTTAGCACTGTAAACCTTTTTCACCATATTAAACTATACCACATGTTATTACAGCACATGCATGAAAATGACATTGCAACATTAGTTGTCGATGTCGCTTACAAAGTACATACTGTCCTTGGTCCGGGACTGTTGGAGTCTGTCTATGAGGCAGCAATGGTATATGAGTTTGACAAGCGAGGCATCAGGTATGAAAGACAGCTTCCATGTCCTGTGCCGTATGAGGATGTCATTCTAAGTCGTGACGGCTTTCGGATGGATTTTCTCGTAGAATCAAAGGTCATCGTTGAAGTCAAGTCTGTCGAAACTGTCGCTAAAGTGGTCCCTAAAACAGTCCTTACATACTTAAACCTTTTCCGCAAGAAACTGGCCATGCTGATCAATTTCAATGTTGTTTTAATCAAGGACGGAATTCAAAGGATTATGAGCGACTTAAAAAGATGACTTAATCCCCACAAGAAACGCTTAGCTTCTTTGTGTCTTTGGGTGAGAAGCAAGAAACACTTCGCGGTCTTTGCGTCTTTGCGTGAGAAGCAAGAAACACTTCGCGGTCTTTGCGTCTTTGCGTGAGAAACAAGAAACGCTTAGCGTGATTTATACAAGCAACTCCTCCGTCGCATTCAAAAACACTTTCATCTCATCCAGCGTTCCCATACTTACGCGTGCCCAGCCCGGCACATCGCCGTATGTTCGGATCATAATGTTTTTTTGCTCCAGGGCACTGAGGATGTCAGTAGATCCAAAGCGATCAGTTTTGAAGAACACAAAGTTGGTAAATGAAGGAATGTATTCTACGCCCCAGCTTTTGAATTTTGTATACACCATTTCCTTCGCCTGGTCATTCATCTCTATACAGTAGTGAAAGAATTCTTCGTCGCCGATGGAGGCGATCGCAGCTTCGACAGATGTCACTGATGGCGTCACATTACCTCCCATCATGAGCCTCTCCATATGTTGGATCGTCTCAGGATGGGCGATCGCATATCCTACGCGCAAACCGGCCATGCCGTAGATTTTGGAAAAGGTCCGCCCAATAATCATATTCCGATTATTAAACGTCAGTGATGCGAGAGAGGATTTCAAACCCTGCGCAGACAGTTCTATATAAGCCTCATCCACATAGACCAAACACCGTTCTGAAATGACTGTGCAGAATGGCTCGAGCATTGTACGTGGAAGTTCTGTGCCGGTTGGATTATTCGGGTTACAGATGAATACCATAGAGGTGTGACTGTCCAATTGTTCATTGATGCCCGCAAGGTTATAATGATGATCGCTGGTCATTGGCACCTTGACCCACTCTGCCGCAAACTGTGTTGCATATTGCATCAAAAATGGAAAGGTAGGATGACAGGCAATCAGTTTCCCTTTTTGAATTCCGGACATCAGACCTGCGACTCCAAGCAATTCTGTGGATCCTGCAGAGATGAGAATCTGTTCAGGTCTCAGGCCTTCGTAGTCGGCAATCCTTTGTTGAAGAATATCCATGGACTCGCGTGGATAACGGTTGCCTTTGTCGATCGCTGCGATCAAGGCTTTCCGGGCTCGCTCCGATGGGCCATAAGGGTTTTCGTTATGGCTTAATCGAACGACAGGAGTGCCACTGACATCAGGTATAGGAGCATATTCCTCCTCTCTCCATTTACCGAGTACAGTCTGAAATTTTACAAGAGGTAATGCGGCACCGGCAAACATTGCGCTCCGCAGCATATCTCGGCGGGAAAGATGCATACTCATGTGTCGAGAGTTTTTTAGTCTTTGAAAGATAGGAGATTTGATTTAATCCATACGTGAATACTCGCCAGAAAGATTCGGACTGGTAAAGTCCGTTAAAAAACACTGTACATCAAATGACACGAAGTGCCCCGAGTTTTTTCTTGTTCGTGAAAAGTTCGCCCTCTCTCCGCGAAATTCAGGTAAATGCGGTTCGTGAAAACTACCTGTTACCAGTCAACTTAACGATCTTCAATTCACCAAGTTCTATTCACACAACGCACCAGCTCCCAGCACCGGGATATCCGGGTTCCGCGATACCTCAATCTTCAAACGACGGATTGATTTTGGATACACAAACTCATTCAATTGTTGACGGAGCGCTACTTCAAAAAACCTGAAGGACTTTGAAACGGAACCACCAAGGATGATACAGGCGGGGTCGTATGCATAGAGTATCGCCTTGATGGCATTGCCCAGATGCCTTCCATACTCATTGAAAATTTTGAGCGCATTCTGATCACCTTTTTCTGCAAGTTGGGTGACTTCTTCACCCGGGAGATGATACCAACGCTCAAAAAACTGACCACTGCAATAGTACTCATAATAATGATCGAGATATGGCATCATACCGAATTCTCCGGCCCCGCAATTGTGACCAACGTATAATTGGTGATTGATAATAATTCCCCCCGCAACCCCAGTCCCGATGATCAGTCCTATCATATTGTCATATGATTGACCTAGTCCAAAACGATGTTCTCCGAGGGCAAAGCAATTCGCATCATTATTGATAGAGACAGGTAATTGGAATTCATGTTCAAGTGCGGCCTTGAGATGTACTTCTTTCCAAGAGGGGATATTCTGTACATCATACACGATGCCTGCAATCGCATCGACCACACTGGGTACGCCAATGCCTATGGCATGGATGGAAGAATCATGTACCGCGCGAATAGAACTGATCACTTCATTGATGATGGCAAAGGGGTCCTCTGCTTTGGCACTGATTCTGAGATAGCTGTCGGAGATTATCGTTCCATCCACAATTTTACCTGCACGTACTTTTGTTGCACCAAGGTCCACTCCGATCACTGCTTTGTTTTCCATTTGGGATTATTGTCCGACCAGTTTATTATTGATAAGAGGTTTCGCCCAGAAGCCAATACTCAGGATGTAGGCAAGTGTAAAAAATAAGAAGATCATACCGCCACGAAGACCAATCGCATCTCCAATACCGCCGATGATGAGTGGTATGATCGCGCCGCCGGCAATACCTGTCACAAGGATCCCGGAGAGAGAACCATGATGAACTGATACAGAATTCAACGCAAGAGAAATGATAATAGACCACATGACCGAGGCAAAAAAGCCCACTACCGGGAATGCAATCATTGCCATTTCTTTTGTTCCGAAAAGAGCCCCTGCAAGTGAAACCATAGCTCCAACTGTAAATCCGGTGATCACTTTCTTACTGTCCACGAATTTCAATAATACGAGACCTAATGCGGTACCAGCAGTCATCAGGCCCCAGAACATTGCCACTGTTGCTGCTCCGGTTGTTTGAGGATCCACACCGTGATAGGTTTGTAAGAATTGAGAAATCCAATTCGCAACGCCCTGTTCGGTCCCTACATACATAAAGACTCCGAGGAAATACCAACGCACAATCGGATTTCGCAACAAAGACAGATGTACACTCAGAGCTCCTACTTTTTCATCAGCTTTTCTGACTACAATAGGAAACTTAGAAGCTACTATCACGAAGACCATTAACAAAGAGACAATGGTAAATACCCAATAGAGTGAAAGCCACCTCATCTCATCAGGTGCCAGGCTACTGATCATTCCAACAATTCCTGAAGTGGCGTCTCCATCGGTAGTGACCAACCAGGAAAACACGAAGGGACTCAAAAATGAGGCGAGACCAAAGAATAACTGCGCGAGGACAGAATTAAATGCGAAATGTTCTTCTCCTCCTGCAACACGCAACAGGGGATTAATTGCAACCTGAAGCATCGCCATTCCTGCGCCGATGAGAAACAATGAACAGATGTACATCTGGAACTGCGGTATCAGTGCAAACAACATGGCACCTATGGCAGATAGAACAAATGCCAGAATCATCACCCACCGTTCTCCCCAACGTTCCACAAGTATACCTGATGGGATGGACATGATACCATATGCAATGAAGAAGGAAAAAGGCAGTAATCCGGCAAGTGTGAGGCTGAGATTAAAACTCCGGATCACATCAGGGACTAATGGACCGATAATATTTGTCAGAAAAGAGATGACGAAGAATACGAGGATAATGAGTCCGACGATGAAACGACTACGTGCCATGCGTATCTGGATTTTTTCTGCTGCAAAATATCACCCAATCTGAGGAAAATACCGTCCGGGCCCGAAAAATACCATTTCGGCAATTCAAAATACCAACCGATTAAAATTCCTGAAGAAGCATAACAACGTTTTCACGATACTTGTCGTTTCTCAGGAGCCACATCATAAAGCGCCCCTGAAAAACAATGTGACAAACTGATCTGATTTTTCTTCATTACTAAATCCTTTACTAACAATATGAAACAGATATTCTATTTTGTCAAACCTCTTATTTTAGTTACGATTCTTACGACAGTCATTGCCTCATGCAAGGATGACGATGTCAAACCTACCACTGCTACTATAAAAGGTGTTGTCACGATTGACAGCGCCTATATATGGGCCACATGGCAGGATAGCGGTGAAGTACAGCTCACGATTTTTCCTGCGTTCTCTCTTAATCCTCCTGCAGGTTGGGGAGAAGTTCCTGATAACATTTTAGGACCTGGTGTTCCGGGTGGTACTTTTCCAATTGGCGCACCATGGAACTCTCAAAACCCATTGATTGCGACGTACCAGGCAGGAGTCACGCAGTATTCTTACGAGCTAATTGTTGATCCTGGCACATATTCAGCGCTTGCCTTGGGATTTCGCCATAATTTCGTTTCTGACCCGACCAGGAAAACTGCGACACTTGGTGTGTATTGGAATAATGAGAATGAAGTCAGTCATGGCATTGTGATAAGACCGTTTGTAGGTGGTGATCCTATCTTCGATTTTCCAGCTCCTTCGTCTATCATAGTAGAAGCAGGTGATGAAATCGAACTCAACTTCCGTGCAAACTTTGCTTTTGTAGAGCATTGGTATTGAACAACAGGTGAAACCGGAAAAAACGGGTGAAATCGGTAAAACCGGAACACTGTGAAGCAAGAGTAAGAAGCATTAACGATATCATTGTCGTCAAAGCCATCATTCTTTGTTTATGTTGTCTACAAAGCAGTTGCTTCTTGTGGAGTCAGAATATAATGGACTCACCCGGCAAGATTGAAGGAACTGTCATTGACGGTACGAATAACGAACCGCTTCCATTTGCGCATATCATCATCGAAGGAACTGACTTTGGTACATCTTGTGATGAAGCAGGCGCATTCAGGATAACCTTACCTGCAGGAACATATAGCATCATCGGTTCGTATATCGGGTATGCAACACTCCGGATTGAAAATGCTATTGTAGCTCCGGATGCGGTAATTGAATTTGAGATTAGACTCAATTCAACTTCAGAGATCTCTCCGGAAGTCATCATCACCGCAACACAACGCAGTCAACATATTCATCTTGCTCCTGCGAGTATCGGTGTTGTAACTGCCAAAGATCTTACTGAGCGTCAGGTGTCCACATTTGATCAGGCATTCGATCAGATCACAGGAGTCGAAGTCACACGATCAAGCGGTTCAAATGTGCAGGCATTTTCTATCCGCGGCGCTTCCGAAGTCGCCGGAGGAGGCATTGGTAATCGTGTCTTGCTACTCATCGATGGACGTCCGGCAATCAGCCCGGAATCCGGTGGTGCATTGTGGAACCTCGTACCTCTGAGTTCGATCGATCATATTGAAGTCGTGAAAGGGGCGTATTCATCGCTCTATGGTTCAAGTGCAATGGGTGGCGTTGTCAATGTCATTACCAGGAAGCCGGCGACGGATCCTGTGACACATGTCCATCTCAATTATGGATTTTATCATAAAGCACCTTCTTATACAGGATATATGAAGATTGGCGATTTCAATACAATCTCGTATAGCCGAAGTCATGTCACTGGGAAGTTTTCCTATCTCTTTGATCTTTCACGCAGACAGGATGACGGTCATCGTGAAAAATCGGGATTTACGCTGTACAATGGTTTTACCAAACTGCAATATGATCTTTCAAGACAACGGTCTTTCTACTTTTCACTGAATCTCAATAAGATCAAAAATGACACACCTGCGACATGGTTTAGCACGCTGGAATCTTATAGTGTCGCTCCACATCGCAAAGATGACTACCAGGATCGCCGTGAATGGAATGCAGATCTGCAATATCATGTAATCACCAGTTCAAGGACGAAGTATGACTCCCGGTTTTATTATTATGATAACTATTCAAAGTTTACATTCAATGATGATCCAGAAAACGATAGTACCAATATCAATATTGGAAAGCAAGATGTAGATCATACATCGGTACGTGCAAAAAGAATTGGCAATGTATCTCAAATAGACCTCGCACTGAATGACATACACTACGTCATCTGCGGTATTGATATGAAATACGACTGGATCGATGGTGTTCCTGATACTGTATTATATGGCAAACACACAGCGGCGAGTATAGGCGCATATATACAGGATGAAATAAACCTGGGAAAGTTTACTGCAACAGGCGGCATGCGTTATGATTACTATCGTATCATCTCGGAATTTTCAGAATCCAATTTCAGCCCCAAATTTGCTATTGTCTATGCGGCAAGTGATCGATTTTCACTCCGTGCATTGATGGCGCAGGCCTTCAGGAATCCCTCGATTGCGGAGCGTTTTATCAAGTTTGAACAAGGCGGTGGCCTGCGTTTCGAACCGAACCCCAGTCTGCGCGCTGAAAAGCTCATCTTCTCCACAGAAATAGGCACGCGAATAAAAATAACTGAACATGTCGAAATGGATGCCGCACTCTTCTATAATCATTACAAAGACCTGATTTCTTACCAACAGATCTCCGCACTACCCCTGACGTTTCGTGTTGTAAACCTCAATAAAGCTGTGATGCAGGGCTTTGAATGCAATGTAAAATATGAGATACCGAAGTACTTCACACTACACACCGGCTATACGTTTTTGGATGCACGCGATGTCTCCCCGGAGAGATACAATGACGTCCTTGCCTATAAAGTAAAGCACACCTTCCATTTTTCAGCAACCGGATTCTATAAACAGCTGACCTTGAATATCAACGGCCGGTATCGCAGCGCTATTGAGGAAGTATTTATCTATCCCGGAAGTGAACCGGATGCGAATTTTCTCTTGAATCTAAAACTGACTTATAAACTTTTGGACAAACACAATCTGTATGTTGCCGTGAATAATATGACGGATAAGCAGTATGAGGAACTTGAGCGATACAGGATGGCGGGACGGAGCTATACTGCCGGAGCTGTGTTTGTGTTTTAGACACTTTTATATTTTTTCTTTTACATTTTACATTTTACCTTCTCTTTGATCGTCAATAAAGTCACTAGAATATTCCTCACCGCTCCATCACTTCTTCCTTTCGCGGCAGCTTTTCGTCCAGCTGTGCAGTATTCCATACAAATGACGCGATGATCATTGCGGCCTGTTTCATATCGTCCTCCACAAGGTGATCCCAACAGTCCATATTCGAGTGATGCGTCCTGGATCCGTATGCCATAGGTTCCTGGATAAATTGAAACGCCGGTATACCGATCCCGGCAAACGGAAGATGATCAGTGCCACCGGTATTTCCAAGACTGATTGTTGATGCGCCATCGTCCGCGAAAGGTTCCAGCCACTCCCGGAAGAGGTGCACAAGTTGATCATTGCCCTGCATATGGATGCCGCGAATTTTTCCGGTGCCATTATCTAAATTGTAGTAAGCGGATAGTTCTGAATTTGCAGGTTTGAGACTCTGTGGTGTATAAGAATCCGGCGGCAACTCGGCATAATGCGCACCGACATAGTTTTTAGAGCCATAAATGCCTTGCTCTTCCCCTGTCCAAAGGGCAAGCCGCAATGTCCGGCGGGGCTGAACTCCGCTTTCACGAATCGTCTCCAGGAGAATGCGTGCGACCTCCATCATCACCGCCGAGCCTACTCCATTATCTGTTGCACCTGTACCGGAGTGCCAGGAATCAAAGTGCGCTCCAAACATGACAACCTTATCTCCGAGATCACTACCAGGTATCTCGGCGATGATATTATGTTCCATATCATCCTCATTCGTATAACGTGCGCGCATGTCAAGAGACAATGTCGTCATGACACCTTTGTTCAGCAAGCGAAAAATCCGATTATAGTGTTCTACACTTAATGTGACTTGTGGTATGATTTGCGTTGTATCGTCGCGCACACTTCCGCCTTCTACGCGCGCTCCCTGGACAAATACAGTTCCATAGTCACCTTTATAACCCCTATCCAAAACTGCCAATGGCTTTTCCTTTTGTAACAAAATCCACATCGCAGAATTGAAATTAAAACCTCCTTGTCTACGTGTAAAATCCCGCCGGGGTCGTGGAGTAGGTAAACCCTGATTCGCCAACTCAAGGAGAGATTCGGCCTCATGACGTGTTGCCAGGGGATCAAACCGCTCTACGAGGGGACGAATCGTATCCAGGAGTACAAATTTGCCGGCGAGCTTTCCTTCATAGGATTTGAGTTCTTCTTCAGTGTTGGCATCCAGATAGATCACCTCGCCTTCACCGCTTACGGAAGGAGACCATGCCTTTGGATAAGCGAGTACCGGCCAGTATCCACCACTGCTTGTGGCATGCATTTCAAAATGTTCCAGTTCCCAGCCACGGCCAAAGGGGCCCCATTCTTCAAGATGGACATTGGACATTCCCCATGATCGCATGGTGGTGGTAGCCCATTCTGTTGCTTTATCCAGCATCGGTGATCCTGTGAGACGCGGGCCATAGACATCGGTGATCCAGCTTGCAATCTCTGCAACCTTGCTTTTTTCTATTCCGTGTTTGCGGATGAGACTAAGAATGCTGTCATTACTGATCTCCTGACCAACAAGAGATGCTGTACTTATTGCAAGTGCAATACCGAGTAAAAACGTTTTCATATTAACCGATTTGTCCTGTGAAAATAGTCTTTCCACTAATGGGGATCAATGGATCAAGGGATTGGCCATCTGCGACGGCCGAAAGGGATCAAGGGCTACCACCACGTCTATTCTCTGTATCCCCTTGATCCTTTTCAACCGCCAATGGCGGTTGATCCTTTAATCCCTTGATCCACTTTATATTGCCTCATACTACAAAATGCCCCCGGTCTTTATTTTGCGCCTAGTGACATCCACGGCCGTGGCGTCTTTTGCGCCCATTCTCTTTCTACAGGAGATACCATCGAGATCTGTCCGGTCATCGTTCTTCCTGAAGATGAGATCGGGTTGTTGTCTCACTCATTGTTATACGAGTATTATTATTTATGGGGAGAGGGTCATGACACATGTGCGATCGCATTAGGCTTCGGATCATTATACAATCACTCGACGCATCCGAATGCCGAATTTATTCCGGACTATTCTGATGATACCATCATCTTTACGGCACTGCGGGACATAGCTGCAGGAGAGGAGATCACTGTAGATTATCAGGCAGGAGCGGTGGTACGGGCGCTGTGGTTTTGAGGGGGCATATCCATCACTTGATGAAATAAGGAAGTCAAAATATAAAATGATAAATGTAAAAGTCAAAAGTGACTTCAACTTTTAGATTTGAGTCTACTCGACAAAATTGCTTCACTGTCCCCTGACCCCCTAAAGGTGGAACCGCCGCCCGCGTAATACATTGAAATTCAATGCGCGTGGACTTCCCCTTTAGGGGATAGAGGGGTGAGCCTGGCAAAAGATGACTTTTCGGAGTAGACTCAGATTTTGCCTTTTACATTTTACATTTTGCCTTATGTATATCAATATCTTAGTCTTCTTCCTTCAGGACATATACACCCCGCAACGCGCGTCCATGACCATTATAATCAAGACCATAACCGATGACAAACCTGTTCGGGATTTTGTATCCGACAAAGTCAATAGGGATATCATATTGATATGCTTCAGTCTTGAGCAAGAGTGCCGCAAATGCAACACTGGCAGCGCCGCGCTCATGAAGTAACCGATGGAGATATGCTACCGTATGTCCTGTATCGACAATATCTTCTATAACAATGATATCACGTCCACTCAAGTCAGCATCAAGACCGATGATTTCATTGACATGTCCCGAGGTTTGCATTTGCTGGTATGAAGCAACTTTGATAAACGCAATCTCCGGGTCAAAGTGTAAGGACCGGACAAGGTCAGCAGCAAAAATAAAGGCTCCGTTCAGGATGGCGATACATAACGGATCTTTGCCGGCATATTCTGAGGAAATCTGCAACGCAATCTGTTGCACGGCGTGCTGCACTTCTTCTGCAGAAAACAAGAGTACAAATGTCCTTCCATGGACATGTACATGATCGGTAAGGACGACAGGACTATTCATACACGCGTACTGCAAACGAATCAAGAAGTGTGACAAGTGAGGCCATCGCAGCAGCACCGATCTTGAGTTCTCGCGGATGTACTTTGTCGATGGTATCCTCGTGTGTGTGATGATAGTCAAAATAACGCTGGGAATCGACACGCATGCCAAAAAGCATACCACCCTGGCTGCGCAAAGGACCGATATCGGCACCTCCTCCACCAGGACTAAGCATCAGACCATATGGCTCCAGCAGATTCCACCAGGTGTTCACAGATCTGAGATAGGCTTCCTGCAAGGGGCTCTGTGAGCTACATCCAAAGCCTAAGGGACGAAATCCACCTGCATCTGATTCTATAGCGGCTAGATGAAATTCTCCTGCCTTGTTTGAATTTTCGGCATACGCTTTTGCGCCTGCAAGACCATTTTCCTCGTTCATAAAAAGTACACATCGGATTGTACGTTGCGGTACATATCCTGAAATGCGCAAAAGGTACATGACATCCATCGCCTGCATGCAGCCAGAACCATCGTCATGTGCACCATGACCCACATCCCATGAATCCAAATGGCCTCCTACCAGGATGATTTCATCGGGACGTCCCTGACCTTTGATCTGTCCGATGACATTATGGGAGATCACAGAATCAAGCATCATACATGTTGTCCGGATATAAAGACGCACAGTTTCTCTCTCCAGGAGATTCCCTAATAATTCTGCGTCGTGAGTACTGATTGCCACTGCAGGGATATTAGATCCGGTGAGGCTATATTCTGTAGACCCGGTATGTGGAATATCATCCATGGAGGTCGTCATTGATCGCACGATAGCACCGACAGCACCTTTTCCTGCAGCCACCTTTGGTCCTGCCCATCGCTGATCTACAGCGCGACCATAAGCGTGAAATGTATTGATCAATGTCTCATCCATCGGCCGATTGAAGAAGACAATCTTACCGCGCACCTGAGATTCAGGCATGAGGCGCAGTGAATCCAGATTAAGAACTTCAATAACCTCAGCCTCCACACCGTGGGGCCCGGATCCCACTGAATTGCCAAGTGCTAGTGCGTGTAGTTCCACGGTACCCATAGATGATGAATTCCTGATCCGCACAATTTCTTTCTCCCCACGGGTCCATCGAGGGACTTTACAAGGTTGCAACCATACGGAATCCAACCCAAGGGTGTCAAGGACCTGTTTTGCATATTCGACGGCTACCGCCGCACCCTCAGATCCGGTCAGCCGATGACCGGCGAGCATAGCCATATCACGCAACCAGATATAACTCTGACCACTCCGCAACGCGGTTTCATAGAGGGACTTGATCCTGAACGCTTCATTTGCCAGATGATCATCCTGTGCGGCTAAATGAAATCCACCCCCCAAAAAACCAAAGGAAACAATAATAATCCCCAGACGATACGTCATCTTAACATACTTGGTACGACCACGAAAGTAAAACTTACTCTCACCATCAGAGTGCAGGAGCACTAAAACCATTTAGGTTTTATTACAAAGATGCCAAAAGCGCCTTTGTTCATTTATTCGGAAAGGGATCACTATGTCTTCTGCTGTTCTCCGTTTGTCATTTTACGGGGAGAAAAAAGGATGATCCCAAGAGCTGAAATTAGAAAAATCCAATATGTTGCTTATACTGACTCAGCGATTTAACAACTATTATTGCATGATCAAACCAAAGTCAAATTGCAATGAAAAAGAATTTTCTCCTTGTTTCCTTGCTCACTCTTGTTGTAATCAAAGCCTGGTCTCAAAATGATGATGCGAGCAGGCTAGCTGCGATTGTCATGGCTGAAGAGGATTCAACCAAAACATGGGCGACCGGAGGAGGCATTGGTGCAGATCTGGGCAATATTCTGATCATCAATCCCAAACCCGGATCGGGTCAGAACCGTATTGGTTTTGGTGGAGCAATTGGCTTTTTTGCAAATCACCTGAAAAACAGATTCAGTTGGGACAATAATGTCTCGCTCAACTTTGCTGTCGAAAAAACTGGAAGTGGAATACTACCGATTCCCAATGCCAAAATCAGAATCCCATTCAAAAAAAGTATTGATGACCTCAGATTGAATTCAACGGCAGGATATAAAGTCAGTGCGAACTCCCAATTTTCATATGCCGCTGACCTTGCCTTCAGATCACAGTTCACGCCTGCCTATATCGGCGTTGAGGATGGTCAGATCTATACTAAAAGCATTCAAAACTTAGGACCATACCGGAATTATCTTGTCTCACAATTCTTCTCTCCTGCCCGTGCCAGTTTTGGACTTGGAATGAAGTATGATCCAACCCCGGTTTTTTCGGTCGTATTTACTCCTGCAACCGCGGATGTAATTATCATAGAGAATCAATATATCGCAAACCTCGGTTTGCATGGAACAGAATTAAAAGAAGGCAGTACAACAGAGTATGAAAAGACAAGGCTTGGTATTGGTGCAAAACTGAGCATCAAGTACATGCAGAATTTCTTTGACGAGAAGCTTGCCTGGTCCAGCAGGCTATCTCTGTTCTCAGACTACATGCATGATCCGCAGAATGTGGATGTGGATTGGACAAATGAATTAGCCTTTACAATTTTCAGGAATATTCAGTTCGGCTATCTCAGTAATCTCTACTACGATGATGACATTCTTTCTCATGTCACCGATTTTGATGCAGTAGGCGGTCTGAAACGGGATAGTGATGGCGATCCGATTGTACGTTCAACAATAAATTACTATCATCAAATAGTATTGAAGTATGCACGTGTATTCTGATATTCCGGAATATGGTGGATCAGAAATAATAACCTAAATCCGCATTACTTTCACAGGATGGAGCACTGGGAGATCATCCTGTTTTTCTTTGGAATCGCGGTGTTGTATGCTTCCATAGGGTTTGGTGGAGGTAGTAGTTATCTCGCAATTCTTGCGCTCTACGATTTTGATTTTCTTGATATCCGATCCACAGCGCTTCTCTGCAATATTGCCGTGGTGACAGGCAGTATCATCCTTTATCTCCGCAATGATCTTATCAGATGGAACCCCCTTTTGCCACTCATCATCGTGAGTGTGCCGATGGCGTTTCTGGGTGGTTTGTTGCCCATACAGGAATTCGTCTTCTTTATCTTGCTCGCCTCAGCACTTTGCATGTCTGCTATCCTGATGTGGTTTCAACCGCAGTTGCATGAACATGCAGTGCCGCGTAAATTGCATCCCGTAGTCAACGGAAGTATTGGTGGTGGTATTGGGTTTCTGTCCGGCATAGTGGGCATTGGTGGCGGGATTTTCCTTTCACCGCTCCTGCATTTGATCCGATGGGCGCAACCCAAGGTGATCGCAGCAACCGCCGCTGTATTTATTCTGGTGAATAGCCTTGCCGGACTGGCAGGACAGTTCTTGCATTCGGACTTCAGTTTTGAATGGCGCTTTGTATTACCTCTGCTCTTTGCAGTGATCGCAGGAGGACGAATAGGGTCGTGGTTGGGAATTACATACTTCAGCCAGATCATGGTAAAACGTGCTACGGCATTACTTGTACTTTATGTCAGTATGCGTATTTTACATAAATATCTCTTCTCATGAAGATACACTTGCTGGCATTCGGAATTGCGAAAGATATTTTGCGCGCGAAAAATGTTTCCTATGAGCTCAAAGAGGGAAACAACATTGCAACACTCAAATCAGCCCTTACCTCCGACCATCCCCAATTCAGGCTGCTGAGCTCAATATCCTTCGCCGTCAATGAGGAATATGTGTCTGATGACTACATCTTGCAGGAAGGTGATGAAGTGGTATTGATTCCACCAGTGAGTGGGGGGTAATTATTCAAGAACAAGGAAAGTCAAAATGCAAAACACAAAATGCAAAAGTCAAATCGAACTTCACTTTTTAATTTTGACTTTGATATTTGAGTCTACTCCGAAAAGTCATCTTTTGTCCTCCCGCACCCCTCGATCCCCTGAAGGGGAAGTCCACGCACATTGAATTTCAATGTATTATGCGGGCGGCGGTTCCACCTTTAGGGGGTCAGGGGGTAGTGAAGGCACTTTTCGGAGTGGACTTACATTTACATTTTTGACCAAACCGGTATCTTGAATCAGCTATGAATCCCATCTCCATTTTCATCATTCTTTTGTTCAGCATTCCATCAATGCTTTACAGTCAAGACAGAAATGAAAGTGATGCGCAACGATTCTTCTCATTCGGATTAACCAAATCTCTTTACACAACACCGGATCAGGGATTGTCATTTGGCGATGCTTATGTCTGGATACCAGATATTGAAGTCGGGATGTACATCAATAAAACAAGACTTGCTCTCGATTATCGGCACTACAACGCTTCGTACCCAATACGATATCTGGAGGGAGACATAGAGACCCGGGAGTTCTCCTTATTCGATCTGACATACTATAGACTTAGGCTTCTCAATTCTAGTAAAATCGATGTGTCACTTGGCGCAGGAATGTCACTTCGGTTGCTCAACGAACTAGTGATTGCCGGCTTGATAATGACTTCAGGAGGTTGGTATGAAATTCACTCCGATCGCTTTCGTACAATTTCGCCTGGAGCGATCCTAAGCGCCGACAGCCGATATGATTTGACGCGCCAACTCTTCATAGAAGCCAGCGTTTCCTACAATGCCTATCTCAATTCTTACAACATAGGCAGGCTCGGCATCTGTGTGGGTTATTATTTCGGGAGGAAATAGCTGTGCCTTTAACCGTTCATCGTTAAACGTTAACCTTTCACCCTTTCCGACACCCGGATCACAAGCTTCAGCCCCGACCACTCTTCAGAAATCGCGCATACCTTGACATCGACCAGACCGAGTGGAATGGCAGTTTCGCGGATGGTTTCTTCAGTAATCTCCGTGGGTTTCTTCGACGACTTCTTGTACCATGCAACCCAGATCATACCCGATTAGGTGATCTGATGACGCAACTTCACCAGCCAGTCCTCCAGAAGTTGAATTTCGTTGACAAAGAGAAGGACAAAGTCATATGGTGGTCTGTGCACAGCTTTAACACCTGGCAAGACTCCTAACCAACCGTGAAGTTCTTTTGGTGACTGAAAGAAACAGACACGTTGCCCTTCTTTGATTCCCAGTTTCTTTGGCAGGGGTGTGTGAGAATATCCAGCCATCCTGAACTCCTATTTGCGCAAATAAGATGACTCTTTCTTCCTGAAGATATACACGACGGAGGATGCTTTTTCTTTATTAAAAAGCGCCCGGAAATAAGAGAGCTTACCTATGGTAAGTCCCCTGATCATCCTCAATAAACCGCCACCACGGTATTTCTCGCTGATCAATGCTACATAAAACGCATCGAAGGGCAATACATACTGATGTATCAAACTAAAACCCGCGCGTAGCAACATCGTCTTCACAGCTTGCGGTGAAAAATGCCAGAGATGTCTCGGGACATCCCATGCAGCCCAATGTAGTCCATAGAAACTTGCATCGAAGGACTGATGGTTCGGGAGTGCCAGAAACAGAGCTCCCCTGTCATTCAGGATTTCGTGAATGCGCTTTAAGTAGTACTCCGGTCTATGGACGTGCTCAAGGACGTGCCACATCGTGATGATATCTGCGGATAATGCCGGTAATGCAAATAATTCATTGGGCTCTGCAAGCTTAAGTCCATGCGATTGGAGAGCGACTTCTCTTGCATGCGCATTTGGTTCAATACCTGTCACCGCCCAACCACGTTTCTGCATATGGGCTAAAAAGAAACCTGTACCGGCACCAATGTCGATAAGCTTCTTACCCTGTGTATAGCGTTCTATCAATGCTTGCTTTTTTCGCGCCATGCGGCTACGCACAAAGAAATAGACTCTTTCAAAGATCGATGTGCCTTTATCCGAATGAGAGATGTAGTCGTCGGTGTCGTAATAGCGACCGATCTCAGCTTCTGCAGGATGGTTTTGAGTCAGGACAAGTCCGCATTGCACGCACCGGTACAATTCGAAGATCTCCTTACTTGCCCTGTCGTCAGTAACCTTTAGAAAAGGTACCAGTTGTCTACTCAGACATGCAGGGCATTCCAAAACAAATACCTTGTTCATCGGGTGTAAAATAAAGAACACGGTATTGACGAGGTAAAGTATTCTCTGGCTATGGAGCTAATGACGTAAAGGGTGCAAAAGGAATATTCCGCAGGACCCAAAATAACAGGACGATGATGAAAACGATGGCCGGCGTGTATCGACGGGATGAAAGTGTTTGAAGTCGTGTCTGACGTCGATTGTAAGTCCATATCCCTGTTTCAATGATGACATAGGTAAGACCAAGTACTACCAGAGGATTATATCCAAAAGCTGCCTGCACGTCACCATGTAAAATAGCATGCAGTCCACGTTGCGAGCCACATCCCGGGCAGTAGAGATCTGTCAATTTGTAAAACGGACACTCAGGCAAATACCCTTTCGAGGGGTCAAATAGATAATAAACCACCCCGATGAGGAGCAAACCCAGTGATATCAAGGCAATGCGCAATCAGAGATTGAATTATTCTAAATTCATCCAGGCAGCACCGATACCCATGGTGAGCGCCAGGATGAAGTAAACTACGATCCCCACGATCCCGATAATGAACCCGATTTTGGTCCACTTCTTTGCTTCTGCGGACGCACGTTCCGAGCCCTCGTGATCACCCGCAGCCCATCTGGAGTTAACATTCGCAGCGTTGACAATACCCACTATCCCAAGGGGTAAACAGCAGAATAGCGTGACGAGGATTGACTCGACAAGCCAGTTTTTAGGAGGTGTTCCGTACTCTTCCATAGGTCAAATAATTGATGATGTCGGGAAGGTAGACAATTCTGTTACACGTGAAGAAGATCCTCCTGAGATTTGACGGGAGAAGATTTGACAATTTGCCGAAAGCTGTCAAATCTGTACCAAATCTCCTTTTGCGACTATTTTTGTCACTTCTAATTCAGCAAAAATCCCGCATATGCGCATTGATTTTCAAGGCATCGAGACAAAGTGGAAGTCTGCCTGGGAGAAGACGGGTGTCTATCGTGTCAGTCATGAGGATGCGCGACCGAAGTATTATGTCCTGGACATGTTTCCATATCCATCTGGATCGGGGCTGCATGTTGGTCATCCCCTCGGCTACATTGCCAGTGATATCATCAGCCGGTACAAGCGGATGTCTGGTTTCAATGTCCTGCACCCAATGGGATTCGACGCCTTTGGTCTGCCGGCAGAACAATATGCCATACAGACCAATGTGCACCCGGCGATTTCGACCGAGAATAACATCAGGCATTACAAGGAGCAGTTGTCCAACATTGGTTTTAGTTATGACTGGAGTCGTGAAGTGCGTACCTGCGATCCCGGCTTTTATAAGTGGACGCAATGGATTTTTCTGCAATTGTTTGAGCATTACTATGACCTGGATCAAAACAAGGCTATTCCTCTCAGCGTCCTGATTGCACACTTTGAAGTATCGGGAACAACGGGAATCAGCGCTGCCACAAGTCAGGAAAACCTGTTCTCAGCAGAAGCGTGGCGGAGCATTTCTCCTAAAGAGAAAGACGATATCCTTATGAACTATCGCCTGGCATATAGGAAGATAAGCTATGTCAACTGGTGTGAGGCCCTCGGTACTGTGCTCGCTAATGACGAAGTCAAAGAAGGTTTCTCTGAGCGGGGTGGGTATCCTGTTGAACGTCGTGCAATGATCCAATGGTCATTGCGTATCAGTGCATATGCAGAGCGATTATTGAATGATCTGAACAACCTGGACTGGACTGATTCGATGAAGGCCATGCAATCGAACTGGATCGGAAGGTCTGAAGGTGCTCAACTTGATTTTTCAGTGAACGGTTCTGATCTCGCTATTCGCATTTTTACCACGCGACCGGATACAATCTATGGTGCGACGTTTATGGTACTTGCACCGGAGCATCCGCTTGTTGACCAGATCACCACGTGGGATCAGCAAAAAATGATTCAGCAATACAAAGACTTTGTCAAAACGCGTTCCGAGAGAGACCGACTGGCTGCAACAAAACAAATGACCGGAGCTTTTACCGGGGCATATGCAACAAATCCTTTCACGGGTCAACACATCCAAATCTGGATTGCTGACTATGTCCTCATGGATTATGGCACCGGTGCGATTATGGCTGTGCCGGGAGATGATGCGCGTGATCTTGCATTTGCAAACAAATTCAATTTGCCCGTTGTAGAGGTCATCGACCGTCCTGCGGGAGGAGAAATCGGAGACAAAAGTGGTAAAATGATCAATTCAGGTTCATTGAATGGCCTCAATGTGCCTGAAGCTATTCCCAAAATTCTGAATGAGATTGAACAACGCAAACTTGGCACCCGGTTGGTACAATACAAAATGCGCGATGCAATCTATAGTCGTCAGCGCTATTGGGGTGAACCAATACCTATTGAGTATGATACAGATGGTGTAGCACATGCGATCGATATCAACGATCTTCCGTTGATTCTTCCTGATCTGGATGATTTTAAACCAGGTGGTAATGCATCCCCTCTTGCACGCTTGACTGAATGGGTGAATACGCCGGGTGGTCAGCGACGCGATACAGATACGATGCCTGGGTACGCAGGATCTTCCTGGTATTTTTTACGCTACATGGATCCATGGAACAACGACAGGTTTGCGGGTGAAGAGGAAGTCAACTACTGGCGTGATGTCGATCTATACATAGGCGGCACGGAGCACGCTGTAGGTCATCTGATGTACGCCCGGTTCTGGCATAAGTTTCTGCATGATAAAGGTCTGGTCCCGACAGCAGAACCATTCCGAAGACTTGTCAATCAGGGCATGATCCAGGGTGTGATTGAGTACGTGTTTATGTACAAAGAAAGGACATCGGGTCATCCAAAATTTCTGTGTGCAAAACTTGTGATGACGAAATCAGATGATCAATTAGTTCGCATTGCGATCCCTGTGACATTTGTCGAGAATTATGGATCACAAGACTCATACCTCACGACTGCCGGTATTGAAAAGCTTATTGCATGGAGGCCTGAGTACGCTCATGCATTTTTTGAATGTTCACAAGGTACCTATCATCTCGGGAAGATGATCGAAGGAGAAGCCACGGATTTCAAACTCTATACCCAGTCCGAGATCGGAAAGATGGGCAAACGTTTTCACAATGTGGTGGATCCGAATGACATCGTCGCACAACACGGCGCCGATTGTTTCCGTATGTATGAAATGTTCCTTGGACCATTGGAACAAGCCAAGCCCTGGGATACACGCAACATCGATGGTGTGAGTCGCTTTCTGAAAAAATTCTGGTCTCTATTTCATGATGAAGACGACAAGTTTGAAATTACTGATGCGGCACCGACCAGGGAAGAATTACGCATTCTTCATCAGACAATCAAACGGGTACGCGACGACATCGAACGCTTCTCACTCAACACGTGCATCAGCCATTTCATGATGGCGACCAATGACCTGAAGAAACTCAACTGTCAGAAACGCATGATCCTTGAGCCTCTGGTGTTGTTGATTGCGCCGTTTGCGCCATTCATCAGTGAAGAACTTTGGGAAGAGTTTGGACATCCCTCTTCAGTACATCTTGAATTCTATCCTGAATACGACGCTTCTCTTGCTGCGGAAGATGTCATCCTCTACCCTGTCTGTATCAATGGCAAGAAACGCGCAGAAGCATCATTCGATGTCAATGCAGATCACAAACACATGGAGAGTGAAGTACTGAAGATGGACACCATGCAAAAATGGCTGGACGGGCAAACCATAAAGAAAATCGTCATTGTGCCGGGCCGCATGATCAACATTGTCATCTGAGTAATCATGGATGATGGGTGATACATGGATGATGGGTGATACATGGATGATGGGTGATAGATGATGAGTGATGAGTGATGACTGCAGATTGTCCGTGACTGAAATAGGTTGACCAAAATTTTAGTCAAAATGGTCAATTTATGAACAACAACAAACGAGAAAGGAAGCACAAATTGCTGCAACAGCGGAATTTTAGCGAGGGGATCAGGAAACAAACGGTGAAGGAT
>DATDQA010000218.1:0-11848 GCA_035292505.1 Saprospiraceae bacterium
CAGATGCTCACCTATCGCTTGAGCAGGATCGATGCCATCCTCCTGACACACGAACATAGTGATCATATCAGCGGGCTCGATGATGTACGCCCTGTCAACTTTATGCAGCGGACTGAGATCCCGGTATTTGGGCTTCCCCGGGTATTGGATGCTGTGCGACGACGATTTGATTATGTCTTCGATACATCCTATGCATATCCTGGTTTGCCAAAACTCGGGTTGAAAGAACTTCAGGTCGGTCCGACGATAATTGCCGGAGTACCTATTCAGGTCATTGATGTCATGCATGGGCCATTGCCGGTGTTGGGATTCCGGATCGGGAACTTCTGCTATATCACCGATGCAAAAAAAATACCCGACAATGAACTCGAGAATCTACAAGACCTGGATGTGCTTATCCTCAACGCACTGCATCGAAAAGAGCATTTTTCCCACCTGAACCTCACTGAAGCGCTTGAGTTGATTGAAATTATCGCACCGCGTCAGGCCTATCTCACACACCTGAGTCATGACATGGGACTCCATCAGGAGGTAGAGGCATCACTTCCTTCTCATGTGCGCCTTGCATATGATGGCTTGATGATTAGGGGTTAGGTGGTGTTCTAAAATTCGCAGCACCCACTCATGCCTGGCTACCAGGCTTGATTTCTGACGCCTCCACTGTGCTCTTACGATGAAGTTTCTGCGCATATATAACGGAGTGGAGCCTATCCCACCATTGACCCAGGCTAAAGTCCGGTGAGTAAAAGAAAATGCATCACAATGCCCAATGAGCAAAGTGTCGCTGAAAAACAATACTTTTCGTCACTCGTTCTCAAAGAATGCAGTACGGGTACTTTAGTTTGATGAGATTGGTGACATTCGATATTCAGAGATTACCGTTGTTCTGTGTCATGTTAGTGTCTTTGATGACCCTGACAGGGCAGATATCCACTGGGCAGAGTATACCACAGTATAGTCTGCACATGATGGACAGATATCAGTTCAATCCTGCCTTTGCTGGCATGGAATCCAGTCTGAGCATTTCAGGTAATTACAGAAGCCAGTGGCTTGGTATTGCTGGTAATCCTGTTCAAAAATATGTGAATGCGCATATGCCCTTTTACCTGTGGAATGGCGCTTTGGGTATCGCTGTGCAACATGAGTCCATCGGCGTGCAAAAATTGCTCAATGCGACCGTATCATATAATTATGTATTAGAGACGGACCTGGGTTTGTTTTCCGCGGGCATTGCAGCAGGCGTCACACAACAATCTCTGGATGGTAGCTTACTGAGAACGCCGGACGGAGAATATGAGGGTCCTACCATTTTGCACAACGATCCGCTTCTGCCGAATACCATTGTGCATGGAATCGCACCTTTGTTTCACGCGGGAGTATACTATGCAGGCGACTATTTTGAGGCCGGGATCTCTGTTATGGGGTATACCCCGGGGAATGTAAGATTGGACGAAGTCCAGATCAGGGATCGGGCTGCTTTTACGGTATTTGCGGAGTACTTCATTGAGTCAATTCCTGATATATCGCTGTATCCGACAGTTTTCATTGAGTCCGATCTGGTCCAGACCCAGGCAAGTATCGCGGTGAGGACTGAGTATAAAGACTTTATGACCCTGGGTGTCGGTGTCCGTGGATATAGTAGTAATACGTTGGATGCGGTGGTTCTTATCGGGGGCCTCAGACTATCAGAGAATATGCGCCTGTTGTATGCGTATGATCTCTCACTTTCTGCCCTCAGCAAGGTCACAGAGGGATCTCATGAGCTAATGCTGAGGTATAACCTCAACAGGGTCATAGGGGCAGGATTGCCTCCTCCGGTGATCTATAGTCCAAGATTTTAAAGACGCCATAAGTATTGGAGTGTCAGCAAGTTTGGAGATTTTCAGAGGACGGAGTTGTTAAAAAATCGGGATACGAATACTAAGTTTAAAATGAGCTTCGTTGATGATTCGACTGGTGATCTCCCCGCTTAGGAAAATTTTTTGGGATTTTAGTCAAAGGATTATCTTTGGACTCCTTTTTGTAAGGGAGTTCCTGGAAAAAGATGTAAAAACAAGAGAAGATCGCATGAAAAAAATTGCACTCTCATTGCTCGGAGCCGCGGTCGTATTGACGATTTTCGGTGCTTGTGGTTCCTCGAGCGACTCAGGTCAGTTGGAAGGGGTATTGGACCGTCCGGATTGGAAATCCATCAATCCATATGGCATGGTATACGTTCCATCCGGCGTTGTTACGGTTGGTCAATCTGACCAGGATATTTATGCAACAAATGTCCAACGGCCACGCCAGATCTCTATTCAGGGCTTCTTCATGGACGATACCGAGATTACAAATAATGAGTATAGGCAATTTGTGTATTGGGTTCGCGACTCTATAGCACATGCCATGCTTGATCATTTCAAAGAAGATGATTTGGGCAATGAGAGCCTTGATTGGGAATATGAGATCGATTGGGCGGATGAAAATCTCGAGGATATTTACTTCCAGGGTGATGATGTGATCGACGGAAAGAAAGAACTCGACACGCGTCAATTGATCTATAAATACCAACAAAAAGACTGGCAAAAGGCTGCAAGCCCGAGTTTTAGGGGAAAGAGAAGTGAGATCCTTTCTGATGAAGAAGTTGCGATCTATCCGGATACACTCTGTTGGATCAGGGATTTTGCATATTCATATAATGAACCTTTTGCACGGAATTACTTCTGGCATCCTGCTTTTGACGATTACCCGGTTGTCGGCATTGATTGGAAGACAGCGCATGCATTTTGTCATTGGCGCACGCACCTGTGGAATTCTTTCAGAGCCGATGAACCTAATACAGAAGATTTCCGCTTACCTACTGAATATGAGTGGGAATATGCCGCAAGGGGAGGAAAGGAACTTGCAGCATTTCCATGGGGTGCCTATTACACACGCAACGCCAAGGGGTGCCTTCTTGCAAACTTTAAGCCTGGCAGGGGAAATTATCCGGAAGATGGAGGATTATATACCGTGAAGGCTGATGCATACTTCCCAAATGATTACGGATTGTACTGTATGTCCGGCAATGTCTCTGAATGGACGGAAAGTGCATACTTCGAAAATGCGCAGTCATTCATCCATGATTTGAACCCAGACATTCATTACAACGCGGCAGACGATGATCCTGAGGCATACAAGCGTAAGGTGATTCGTGGTGGTTCCTGGAAAGACGTTCTGTTCTACTTGGAGACTGGCACGCGGCACTGGGAGTATCAGGATACGACGAAATCCTACATTGGTTTCCGTTGTGCTCTGACTTACCTGGGACGTTCTTTAGGAGATTTCCAGTGATTGTAGCAGAAACCTCAATTACATTCTCCACAGTTTCACGCTTTCCGGCAATGTTTTTCTGAATGAAAACAAAACAATCAATTTCATCACTCTCTTAATTTGTATCACAAAATGGACAAGTTCATCAAATCTGGTTCCTTCAAGTATCTCAAGAACTTCATCATCGGAATCGGTGCCTCGGTCGTCATGTTGGGTGCGCTCGGCAAAATCAATAGCGAACCCTGGGGCGGTTTCGCAATCACACTCGGACTGGGAGTAGAAGCATTTATCTTTTGTCTTCTTGGAATCCTACCTCCCGAAAAAGACTATTATTGGGAAAAACTGTATCCAGGTCTGGATAGGTACAATGCGAAAATATCTCCGTTGACCGAAGGTGAAATTGGTGATGAGATTCGTCCTATCAATGGTGAGATTGTGGAAGGACAACTTGGCGGCATGCTTTCGGAATTGCAGACGATGTCAAAAAGCCTGAGCTCATTGAAAGCTCTCCAGGAAGTAGACTTCAGTCAGACTTCCGATCAGATTAAAACCATGGGTAATTTCTATGAGCGGATGAATGTGGCGATGAAGGAACTCAGCGCTTCAGTGGAAGATACTAAAGTGGTGCGCACGAACCTGGCTGCTCTGAATGAAAACCTCAACAATGTAAACATGGTCTATCGTAGTGTGGCTGAATCCAAGAATCATGTGGCCAAACTGAATGAATCCATGAAACAACTCAGTGAAACAGCGGAAGACGCCGCACAGTACAAATCCCAGATTTCAAATCTGAATGAGAATATGCGATCACTGAATGCGGTGTATGGCAATGTCTTATCAGCAATGGGAGGCAAAAAGTGAGAAGCAATGCGTTCTTTCATTGAAAGAAAAACGATGAATGGACGATGAGCCGGGACTTGAAATTTTTTATTTATTGATCCAAAAAATGTCCATCACAGATGTCAATACCTAAGCAGCCCCGTCAGTTGATGATCAACATCATGTACCTCGTCCTGACGGCACTTCTTGCACTGAATGTTTCCGCCGAGATCTTTAATGCCTTCAAAGTGGTAGATAGAGGACTTGTGGATTCAAATAGCGCCTATGATAAAGCAAATGAACCTTTACCCTCATTGATTGTGGAGGGAGCGAAGAAAAAACCTGAGTTTCAAAAATATGCAGATAGAGTACCTGCAGTGCGTCAGGCAAGTAAAGAATTTACAGAATATGTCCAGGGCCTGATCGATCATATGATTGATGATGGCGGAAATAAGAACAATTTAGTCGATGACGGTGACTTTGAGACGTATCGGAATGTTGTCGATTATAAAGGACAAAAAGACAAAGACATTACGACGCGTTACCTCGTGAAGGCCGGAAAAGGTGAAGAACTCAAAGCGAAAATCGAAGAGTATCGGCAGAAGTTTCTTGAACAGGTGGATGAAGAAAAACGTACTGAAATGGACGCCAAAATTCCACTAAAAATAGATGATGAAAGCTGGAAAAACTCCATTGATAAATCGAAAAAATCATGGGCCGATTTCAACTTCCGCCAGATGCCTCTTCAGGCTACCCTTCCGATTCTAAACAAATTCATCAATGACGCAAAAGCATCCGAAGCAACGGTACTGAATTATCTTCTGGAACAAGTAGGTACAAGTAAGGATGTCGTGCTCGACAAGTTTACAGTAGTCTCTGCACCGGAGAAATCCTATGTCATCAAAGGCGAAACCTATAAAACGGATCTTTTCCTTGGTGCAGCAGCAGGGGCCGAAACATCAAATACACGCGTGAGTATCTCTGTAAATGGACAAACACTTCCGATGAAAGAGGGTGTAGCTACCTGGACAACTCCTGCAACACAGGTTGGAGTTCGTCGCTACACAGCAATCGCGACAGTAACTAATCCGGTGACAAACGAGACAACCCCGTTCAAAAAAGAGTTCGAATTTGAAGTTGGTGAGCGTTCAGTCTCTGTTTCTCTCACCAAAATGAATGTATTCTATATCGGGGTTGATAATCCGGTGGAAGTTTCTGCTGCCGGTGTACCGAGTGCTCAGGTGAATGTATCCATGAGTGGATCAGGTGGAGGATCAATCTCTAAGAATAGTGATGGCACGTACAATGTGAAAGTGACGACACCGACAGCACCAGGTCAGTTTGCACGTATTAATGTCACAGCTCCGGGCCTGAACGCAGGTAAGGATTTCCGTGCAAAACGCATTCCTGACCCTGTCGCGCGCCTGAGCACAAAATCTGGTGGTGGGATGAGCACGGGTGAATTCAAGGCACAGGCGGGTGTAGGGGCATTCCTCGACAACTTCGATTTTGACGCAAAATGCACGATCGAAGGTTATCAACTCGTCCGCGTGGCAAAACGGGCAGACCCTGAATTTGCAACGAACAAGGGAGGCAGGTATGTCGATGAAGCTCAGCGTCTCGTGGATAAAGCTACAGCCGGCGATCGCTTCTTCTACGATAATGTGAAAGCAAGGTGCCCCGGTGACGCTGCAGGCCGTGAGATCAACCCAATGGTATTTACAATCCGTTAATTTCTTTTTGAATCAGAGTATCCAATGAAAGCTTTGAAATTTTTCTTTCTGATGGTGTTTGGCTCAATGGCCGCAACGATGTTTGGACAGGCCGAGACGCGTATCATCACGGAATCCAGCGATCCACTGGAAGATATCTATGTGGACGACATCGTCCCGAAGAGATTGATCTTCGAGACGAAGGTGCTTCCTTACGAGCCGGTCCGTGAAGCGGATGTGCCATGGGAGAAACGCATCTGGCGGGTTATTGATGTACGTGAAAAAATGAATCTCCCCTTTACATATCCGGAGATGCCGCTCTTCAAGATTCTTGCCGACGCAGCAGGAAATGGAGAGATCAAAGTATTTCAGGATGACAAGTTTACACAGATGCTGACTCCGGAAGAAGTGCTCGGTAATCTTGTCGAAATGGATACTGTGACCGTATATGATCCTGATACCTATGAAGAAACGGTACGCATTACACGCAGCGAGTTGAATCCTGAGGACATCAAGCGTTACCGTGTAAAGGAAATCTGGTACTTTGATGAAGAAGCATCGGTGATGAAAGTACGTATCCTGGGTATTGCTCCGGTGAGGGATTATATCGACAAGGAAACAGGTATTTTCAAGTTTGAAGGCCCCATGTTCTGGGTGTATTATCCGGAAGTACGAGAGGTACTGGCACGTCACCATGTTTTCAACGAACAGAATGACGCCGATCCGACGACCTGGTTTGATCTGTTTGAAAAGCGATCGTTCTCCAGCTATATTTTCAAGAGTTCAAACGTCCTTGACTATCGTCTGCAGGATTACTATCCCAATGACGGTATCGACAGACTCATGGAATCGGATAAAATCAAAGCAGAGCTCTTCAACTGGGAGCATGATCTTTGGACGTATTGATCTGAGCAGGGAGAATTATAAAAGAAATCAAAAAGCGGTCGGGGACATTTCGGCCGCTTTTTTTTATATGCCTGAGAGTGATGCTTGTGATCTTGTCTTGCGCATCCACTCCATCGCGCACCATCCCAGCACAAGCACATATTCTAATCCCACGAGCCACAGTACTTCATCAGGTGGTTCTGTCCGGTATGCAGTGTACGTGAAGAAAACCAAACCTGACCATACGATCGGATATCTGAATGTTGTGAGAGTGCAGAACGCGACAAGAGTGCTGAGGTACCATGGATGTACTGTCGTGGCAAAGAAAAAGTATATCGTCAGAGAGGTGATAGCAGCCACGGGGAAGTTATGCAGTTCCGGCCGCCGTTCAAGGATCAGGTAAAGTGTCATAAGTGACAGCGAAACCAGGGCGAGGAGTGGGCCTGTGGTCGCAATCGTATTGTATCCTTGCTTCATAAATCCCAGCCATCTACCGAGATAATAAAAGCTTGCATTAAACTCAAACTGCCGGAAATATAACTCCACACTTGACAGGTATCCGGAAGAATTGGATACTGTGAGTGCAGGGATAAACAGCATTGTGGTACATAAAGCTGCCACACCGGCAAAAACCACAAACTGCATTGACTTCATCCTCCGCAATAGAAAGGGGACAAAGAGCACAGGAATGAGTTTCGTCGCGATAGCCAGGGAGATTGCAACAGCCGAGGCCAGTATTTGTCCTTTCTGCAACAGCCTGTAAAACACGAGCAGGAGTAAAATCATGATTGCCTCACAATGGAGATTTCCGATCAATTCAATTAACACAAGGGGATTTAGAGCATATAGGAGTATATCCGGTTGTTTGTCGCGCTCACGCAAGAGGAGATACAGATAATACATGGTGCCGCATTCACAGAGAAAGAAAATACTCTTCAGAACTATTGCAAACACAGCCACATCGGCCCCGGATGTAAACGCCGATACTGCAAAAAAAACCTGACATACGAGAGGATAGACGGTATAATATTGCGGTGAATTCAACAACGGAAAAATGGACCGTAGTCCCGAAGGCAATACGCCGGGCTCATTCATCCTGAAGGAGGGAAGTTCTTCATAGGGATTCACGCCGCTTATTGTCAGCGTACCATCCCAGAAAAACCGGTAAATATCATCCGAGAGCTGCGGAAAAATGAAAATCAACAAGAAGCGTGCAGCGATTCCGGTGAAGAGCCACCATTGCCATTGTTTTTGTTGGGTAAGGAATACAAGATAGAGTACAAAGGCACTTCCGTAACAAGCTAGCAATGTCACAGTGCAGGACCTTGGCGTTGTTGCAATACCGAGAATTGCAATAAGAAAGGCGAAGGAACCGAGAATGCGGAATCGGGCAGACAGCTCTTTCACGAATGTGATAGTCTCCTGTGACGAAGTGTATAATAGCATATTGCGCCATAACCAAACATCAAGAATGTATGAAAGACGAGGAATGCCTTTTCTTTGAGTCCAATAGCCATCACGAGGGCTGAAAGAAAATACAAGGCAAGAAGACCCTCAAAAAATGTCGTCAAAGGAATTTTTTTTACGAGGTATTCTCGATGTTGCCATGCATCGCGGCTGGTGCGTAAGGCAAACTTTGGTGTGCGCATGAATGATGTCACCCGGCCTGCAAAGCCCTGGATCACGGCAATAGAGTTATGCAATGAAAGACCCATCGACAAGGCAAGGAATACGGGAAGATGCCATAGATATCTGATGATCTTATGTACCATCGGCATTCTTGCCCAACTCGTCCGTACATTTGCAACAAAATACACGCCGCTGATGGCAAGCAATCCAATCAATAAAATAGAAAAATACCGCAGGTCCAGATGCAATGGGTGTACAAAAAAAAGCAATGGAACACTCAGGACACCTGTAATGAGTACACAGACAAAGATTGCACTGGACAGCAAATGCAGACTCGCCAAAAGTTTTTTTCGCAAGGAAAGATTGGATCTCCAGAGCAGTGGCAAAATCTTCCGTGCCGTCTCTGCTCCACCTTTCATCCAGCGAAATTGCTGTGTTTTCAATCCTTGCATTTCTGCAGGCAGTTCGGCAGGAGCACCGATGTTTTCGAGATAGACGATTCGCCAACCCTTAAGCTGTGCACGGTATGACAGGTCCAAATCCTCTGTGAGCGTGTCTGCATGCCAACCACCTGCATCGAGGATGGCGGATTTACGCCATACTCCTGCAGTCCCGTTGAACTGAAGGGGTAAATGCGCAGCCTGCCTTCCGGTTTGCTCCACCGTAAAATGTACGTTAAGATGAAAAGCCTGAAGACGGGTGATCAATGAATACTCTTCGTTGAGATGTTCCCAGCGGGTTTGCACACAGCCTACATCAGGATCGTTAAATTGTGGCACTGTGCACGTAAGAAAATTTGCATATGGCAGAAAGTCTGCATCAAAAATGGCGATCAATTCTCCACGCGCTGACTGCATGCCATGTTGCAATGCACCGGCTTTGTATCCCAGTCTCTCCTCACGGCTGATCAACCTGATGTTGTAACCCAAAGAACGGTATTGATGCACTTTCTCCCGGGAGATCTGAATCGTATCATCAGTGGAGTCATCCAGTACCTGTATTTCCATGCGATGTTTTGGATAGTCCAGAGAACAGATGCAGTCTATGAGACGTGCGAGGACATAGCGCTCATTATAAATGGGTAACTGGATCGTGACTTCGGGGTATTCCTGTAAGGTATGTGTGAACAATGCGGGCCGTACACGTTTATTAAAACGCCTATAATGCAGGAGCAGGTAAAATTGCATAAGACAATAGCACGTAATGAAGAAGAGTGCCAGGCAGTAGATACACAAGACGAGATATCCTATGCAGGTGACCATCTTTTAATCAGATCAGTTTGAAAATTGTCCACAAGATCTTATATCCTGCCAGGATACTTCCTTTTAACGTGCCGGACACTTTGCTTCTGCCGATACGCTTGCGGTAAGACACGGGTACCTCTGTGTAGCGAAGTTGCAATTTTGCTGCCTTTACCTGCATCTCAACAGTCCATCCGTAATTTTTGTCCTGCATATCGAGTCGCAGAAGCGTCTCCCATCGTATAGCGCGAAATGGTCCGAGATCACTAAAGCGGTATCCATAAATCATCCTGATGAGATGTGAGGCCAACCGGTTACCCAAAACCTGTTGGGGAGTGAGTGATCCCTTCCCGGCCTTTCCCTGAGTACGACATCCAATCACAATCTCATAGCCATGATAGAGGATTGGGTCTATAAGAGATGGCAATTCCTCCGGGAAGTCTGAATAATCCGCGTCGATAAATACGACAATGTCTGGTTGTGTATTCTGCGCTTTGGACTTCAGATATGTAATTCCGGCAAGGCAGGCAGCACCATAACCTTGACGTTGCACATGCACTACGGTAGCACCCGCATGTGCCGCACGATCAGCAGTGGCATCCGTACTTCCATTGTTGCAAACGATAACCTCCCGGATGAGATATTTGGGCAAATTATCAATCACCTTTTCCACCCCATGTTCTTCGTTGTATGCAGGGATGATGACGTCAATGATCATTGTCTGCTTATTTCATGCCTGTATATTTGCTCCGGCCTTGCTCCGCGCACCATGCTCCTCTGTGCTCCTCCGCGCTCCGTTAGCCAGAGCCTTTTGACCTGACAGCATAATTCAAAAGTGCTCCTGGCTTCTCAGGTGTCGCATCAGCAAGGTATTCATATTTTTACCCTCCGTGCTCATTCAGAAATCGCTTTATTTACTATCCACCAGGTATCCTGTTGTAGTGATGCTATACATCCTTGCGGGAGTTTTGGTGTCCTCCTGTTTCAAAGAAGACTTTGATACCTCACCTGGTGCGCAACTCGCATTCTCGACGGATACATTGCGGTTTGATACAGTCTTTACAGAGTTGGGATCGGCAACGCGTTCATTTCGTGTGTACAATCGGAATGAGCTGTCGGTAAGAATATCCCGCATTTATCTTGAACAGCAATCATTGAGGTACAGGATCAACGTGGATGGATTTGCAGGACCTGAAGTATTTGACGCAGAGATTCGGGGCAAAGATTCAATTTGGGTATTTGTTGAGGTAACCATCAATCCCGACGAGCCGCTTTCAGTAAGTCCTTTTGTCACCGAAGATGATCTCGTCTTCGAGACGAATGGCAATACCCAAAAAGTATTGTTGGAGGCATGGGGACAGAATGCGAACTACATTCCGAATCGCTTTCACGGCAATAGTGTCTCGATACTCACTTGTGATCTTGAGACGCAACATTGGGATGATCCAAAACCCTACGTACTGTATGGTACATTGCTGATAGATTCCTGCACGATAGTCCTTCCTGCAGGGACTCAGTTATATGTACATGGCGGTACTGCAGATAATACCCTGGGAATCTATAATGATGGTATTCTGTACACGCTACCGGATGGAAGATTTATTACTGAAGGAACTCTGGAGGCTCCAGTGATCATTCAGGACGACAGGCTTGAGAGTGAATACATCGGATTGTGGGGCGGGTTACGTTTTGGTCCGGATAGTGGTCCCCATCGCATGGAGCATACGATCATCCGGCATGCGGCGACTGCAATTGTTGTCGATTCGGCAACCCGTTTGGATCTCGAAAGTTGTATCATTCATAGTACGGCCGGTGCAGGACTCTTTGCAAGACGTGCACAGGTCAACGCCACAAATTGTCTGTTCTATGATAATGGTGCGACAGGAGTAGCCATTACGTATGGGGGAACTCACACCTTTAACTATTGTACAATCGCAAGTTTTGGAAATGATGCCACGGGGGTTGCGCTTACGAATTTTACCTGTCCTGATCCACTCTGTCTGGATGGACTCTATGTGAATGACCTCAACGCGTTGTTCCGCAATACAATCATCGTTGGATCGTCTGCGGATGAGCTTTTATTCTCAGATGCGGCTCCCGGCCAGGGGCATTTTGATGTCAGTTTTAGCAATTGCATCGTGCAAGTAGACGAGCTACTTGATCCTGATGCCTACCCCGATTTCTTTAACACGCTTTGCCAGAATTGCCTTGATTATACCTTCGGCGATACATTATTTGTTGATGAGAACGAGTTCGATTTTCACCTGGACA
>DATDQA010000219.1:0-4919 GCA_035292505.1 Saprospiraceae bacterium
AAAAGTGCTTCACTGCCCCCTGACCCCCTAAAGGTGGAACCGCCGCCCGCGTAATACATTGAAATTCAATGCGCGTGGACTTCCCCTTCAGGGGATTGAGGGGTGAGCATGGGCAAAAGATGACTTTTCGGAGTGGACTCATTATTGATGCTGCGATTTTTCGATATCTGCGATTTCTCTGCTCAGGAAGAATCCGATTGTTGTCCGCATGACAACGATGATCAGTAAATTGATTAACTGATTCAACTCGGGTCTTATCATTGAATGGATAATATCCGATACGATGTAAAAATCAAGACCAAGAAGAATATAGGTACCAAGTGTCAGTCTCAGTTGAGACAGACTGCCTGCAAAATTCAAATGAAGTTCGTGCCTGACAAAACCAACAGCCGCTTTAATAAAACCGACCATGAGGATGGCTGCACTGACGATTTCAATAGCCAGTACGACATATTCGAGGATGAATTCGATCTGCTGCATGTGATATCGCTACCGCGATTGTTCTCAGGCTTCGTTGTAAACTTTAATCACAGTATCGCGCAATGACTGCCCCGGATCGGACAGGACAAACGCGATTGTCTCCGCAATATCTTCTGCTTTTACCCACCTGGAAAAGTCTGCCTCAGGCATTGCTTTGCGGTTTGCCTCCGTGTCGATCGTGCTCGGGACAAATACCGTTGCACTGATATTCTTTCCTTTACCAAATGTACTGATCAGTCTGGCAAGATGCAGGACGAGCGATTTTGACAGCGCATAAGCCACGAAATCTTTACCGGCATCGGCTTGTAATGCCGGACGTGCGCCGATGAGAATGAACTGGCCGCCGCCATGTTGCTCAAAATATTCCAGCAATGGTCTTGCGACGAAGTATGCTGTCTTGAAATTCAAGGCGATTTGCTTGTCAATTGCAGCGCCATCTGTTTCCCTGAAGCCTCCAGTTGCAAATCCACCGACGAGTAATACCGCGGCTCTGAGATCAGGCCACTGCTGTGTGATGGTATTGATATACTCCTTCACTTCAGCTTCGTCGGTGAGATTGACTTGCCGTGCATCCTGAGTCATTGTTTTGAACATATCGGGTATACCACCAGAACCAACGGTGGCACAAATGCCAAAACCGTGTTTAAAGAGAGTTTTTACTACTGCGACTCCCAGATTGCCACTGGCGCCTGTGATGAGAGCTGTTTTCATTTTTAAGAGAAGTAATTGAGATAAAATGATTGATAAATTTCGTGTAAAAATACCTGTGTGATGTTGAAATGCGTGTTACAACGGTAACAGTGTTGGAAATTTTTAGAGACATTTCGTCAAATCATCTTTGCGACAATCGGTTTGCCTGGCAGAAGCACTCTGGGGCCAAGCACTTCATAGGTCTGACATTGATGTTTATTTCCAGATAAATGACATTTCATAGAGAGACAATTGCCATTGTGCGTGATGCGGTACCATTTGCGATACAGGAAGCCCGCAAGCATCATGCCTCCGACAAAAGCTATGACAATTGTGATCGATACTCACTTGGCGACATGTGATATTCCTTTGAAAACACTTTCGTGAAATACCCAGGCTCGCTGAAGCCGGTTTCATACGCAATTTCGGAAACGGTGAGATCAGAATTTCTCAAGAGATCCATTGCTTTTGTCAATCGTACAGTACGTACGAATTTGCCCGTTGATTCACCTGTCAGCGCCGTGATCTTCCGATGGAGTTGGGAGTGACTCATCGCCATCTTGTGTGAGAGCATTTGCATATTAAATTGAGCATCGTTCATGTGGTCTTCCACAAAAGTCCTGAGACGATGTAAGAATTCATTCTCTTTTGCCGATGCCTGGACAGTTACTTCCTTTGGTTCAGCAGTTGCATACTTGCGATAATATTGACGAAGATTGGCTCTGAGTTCAAGAAGCTTTTTCACACGTAGTATAAGTTCCTGGGGATGAAAGGGTTTTACGATATAAGCATCCGCCCCATGTTCAATACCTTCCATCAATGAAGCTTGATCTCTTCGTCCGGTCAGTAAAATGATAGGAATATGACTGGTTTGAATATCTACTTTTAAAGTAGTGCAGAGCTCAAATCCATCCTTACCCGGCATGATGATATCGCTGACGATCAGATCCGGAATATGTTCATAAGCTTTTCTTATCCCGTCGTTTCCATCCATGGAGGTCATAATGGTAAAGTCCTGAGCGAGACAAGAAACAATATATTCCAATACCTCAGTATGATCTTCCACCACGAGAACAATAGGCTTACCTGCTGTCTCCTGGGTTGGAGACAAAAATCCGGATTCATCATCGAATATCTCTGTCACAACATCCGCATTACGCGTAGCAACCGGAACTGCTTGTTCCGCTTTTGTAGTAATGGGCAGCTCAACGTTAAATGTCGTCCCAAAATCCATTACACTTTCTACTGTAACTGATCCGCCAAGAAGTTCAACCAGATTTTTTGTCAAGGCCAGCCCGATGCCTGTTCCTCCTGTTGCTGCGCGGGATGATTGATAGTAACGATCGAAGATGTAAGGCAAATCATCAGGACTAATACCTACTCCGGTGTCTTGTATCCGTATGTGTAAATGATCATTCGTTTGCGATGTACTCAATGTCAAGGAAACCTTTCCACCCTTATGGGTATGCTTCACCGCGTTTGATATCAGGTTGCTGAGGATCTGAGTAAGTTTCTCTTCATCATAGTCCATCCCTAATTCCTTCAATACCGAAAAAAACACCAACGTCACACTTTTTTCTTTTGCAAGTAATTCAAATGAATCAAACAGGTAGCGGACAAAAGAAACGACTTCACCACACACATAATGAGGTCGGAGTTTTCCCGCCTCCGCTTTCTGCAATTCGAGAATCTGGTCGATGAGATGCTGCAACCGCTCTGATTGACGATAAATATTCCTCAGCTCCTTTTTATCCAAAGACTTCTCTGAAGACAACGCTTGAGAAACGGGACCGTGAATCAAAGTGAGAGGTGTCCGAAACTCATGGGTGATATTGGTGTACAATCTGTTTTTTAATTCATCGAGCTCACGTAAACGTTTCTTTTCAGCGATCTCCAGCCTGCGTTTTAATTGAAAGCGATATACTAGGTAGGTAACGGTTCCTCCGAGGAGAATCAATATCATATAAAACCATACGGTTTGTGTAAACGGAGGATTGATTGAGATTTTCAGAATTCTTGGATGATCAGTATTCCAGACTCCGTCTGAATTCGCAGCGATGACTTCAAACTGATAGTCTCCAGATGGTAGGTTTGGATATCGGGCAAAACTGCGTGTGCCGCTTTCCACCCAATCATCATCGAAACCGACCATAATGTACTTATATTGAATTGATTTCGGATCGCTGAACTCCAGGCCTACAAATTCAAATGAAAGTGTGTTATGTTTATAATCCAATGACAATTCGGTGACTTCACCGATATATGTGTCTGTCACATAAGGTTCATCATTGATAAGCAGATTTGTGATCTGGATTTGTGGAGTATCCGGGATGTGGGCGACGGTCAAAGGATCGAAAACATTGATGCCATTCGTCCCGCCAAGCCAGATATCACCGGTGGAAGAATGGCGGTATGCATTTGTATTGAATTCAAGGGATTGCAGTCCATCTGCCCGGGTATACCGATGATAATTCCTTTCACTGGGATTGTAACGTACAATGCCTTTGTTCCCGGATAGCCAGATTTTTCCCGCAGCATCCTGAATCATACAGTAATAAAGTTCGGCAGGCAGACCATCAGATGCTTCCAGCAAAGCCCGATAGCCAAAAGTTTTCCTATCCAACGCGATTACAGCCGCCTCTGTGCATATCCAAATAGAATCATGTCCTGATCTTTCAAGAAATGCCTTACAATCACCCAGACCTTCTACCTCAGTGAGAAATGATAAGCTGTCTTGATCTGATCGAAATACTAGAAGACTCTGAGAATTCTTTGAAAAGTATACTAAGCCCCTCGGATCTTCATGCATTACTTCAAAAGCGATCTCGGCATATCTGGAGAATTCGGGAGGAGAGTTAACTTCGACATTGAAGAGTCTGTCAATTTTTAATTCAAACACACCTTCATTTGTCGATACCAGAGTGCGCCCATTCGAAAGCGCAATAATACTTCGCGGGGGATCTGCAAGAACACATGCCAAGGCGAACGTGTGGTCGTCCTGGACATACCGGTACAATTCATTTCCAATACTCAGCCAGATGCGCTGCAACCTATCCTTGAAAAACCATGGAGTACCAATTCTTTGGATGATCCGGTTCCATTCAGGATTCCTGAAAGTGGGCTCGATGAGTTGATGGGCTTGATTGAAGAATAGAAAACCACGATTCTTTGTGCACCAGATTTGCGATTGCGGGCCTTCGATCAGGGACATGATTGGTCCTCTTTTTTCTGCTGGCAACGGTTCTGCAAATTTCGTTTTATGCAAGCTCGCATAGTCAAGACCGATGTGCCATAAGGAAGCCCAAAGCACGTCTTGTGGATCAAGATAAAGTTCATATACACTATTCTGGCGAAGATCATTGGCATCATAACCCTGCCTGAAAGTGTATGTGAATTCCTTGTCTTCAAGGTCGAAGGTCAAAATCCCTTTTTGAAATGTAGATACAAACAATTTGCCTTTCCAGTGTGCAGTGGACCACACTGTGCCAATTGGACCTTCAAATTGATTATAAAATTGATAAGTATTGAGTCTGGTATCAAAGCGCAACAGGCCTCGATCAGAACCAAACCAGATTGTATTGGAATTCTCAACCCAGAAATTTGTAGTACGCAGAGAGTCTCTCGAACCCTTTTCCTTTTTGAAGAAACGCTGCCGCTGCTGGCCCTGGTGATCAATGATTTCGAAACCCCAATCCTCAAGGAATAAACTCGACACGATCTTTTGAATGTTTCCCTGTTCATCTTTAATT
>DATDQA010000220.1:0-10140 GCA_035292505.1 Saprospiraceae bacterium
AAAGGAAATTATGGCTATTGAACCTGGCTTGTATCATGTGAGCCTCACTGATGATCAGGGATGTACGTGGATCGCAGGTCCGCTCGTCATCTCACCGGTTGGTGATACTGAGCCGGATTCGATAGAGATCACCGTTGAGGGGAGAATCATTGCGTGTGCAGGTGCTGACATTACCTTGTCGGGGCCACCAGGTGCACAGGCTTATCTCTGGAGCAATGGCGATACCACATCTACGATTGTATCGGTATCAGGAGGGGAATATTCCTTGCAGGCTGAATATATATGCAGTACACTTTCGACAGACACGGTTACGATTACGATTCTTGATCCCAATGATCTGATAGTGGTCAATGACACGATCCTCGGAGGTGGTGTGGGAGAACTTATCGCTACAGGTGATTCGGTACTTTGGTTTTCTGATCCGGATGGACAAAATACATTGGCGAGCGGACCGGTATTTGTGACGCCTTCAGTAGATACGACTACTACGTTCTTTGCTCAGCAAACGAAAATAATACCCGGTGAACATCTGACCGCGGGGCAACTGGATCATACCGGACTGACGCTCTATAATTCCAGTCAGTCTAATGGCGCTTTACGCTTTGATGTCTTCACCAGGTTCATCATCGACTCCGTACTTGTGATCACCACGTTTGAAGGGGAACGCACCGTCTTAATTATTGATGAGAATGTCGATACGATCTACCGTCAGACATTCGCTGTCGATAGCGGAAAAACATATTTACCGCTGAATGTATGGATGGAACCAGGTCTTGATTATCTCATGACAACAGATCGGCTCACGAACCAGGCTAGTTTTGGTGTCAATAGTCCACGATTGTTCAGGAGCGACAGGGACTTTGTGTATCCATTTACTGTCCATGATGTCCTCAGTATTACCGGTACACAAAGCAGCCAGCAGTTTTATTATTACTTCTACGACTGGCATATTACAAGAGAAGATCAATATTGTGAAGGCGATCTGATTCCTGTACAGGTAGTAGTGGTAGACACGAGTTCTGCCACCTATTCTCCGCAGATTGAACCACTTGATGTAATACCGAATCCGGCTGAGGACTATGTCTCAGTGGGGGGCGCGCAGTTTCTCGCTCAAGCAACCGCGGTTTCTGTGTACGATGCGCGCGGAATAGCAGTAGGAGGATGGCAGATAGATGTGCAGACGGGTAGATTGCTTATCGGGAGATTAACAGAGGGGATGTATTTCGTGAGGGTCTTACGAGGTAATAAGACTTACATTGGACAGTTTATTAAGATGTAGAAAGGGCTTTTGGCTATTCGCCGTTAGCTGTTGGCATGGGAAGAATCGCTTATTGAAGATTGACTAGCCTGAATACCACTGGAGAGGTGTCTCCATGTGTTTGTGTTTAAGTTTGAATCCCGACTCTCTCTCTACTTTGTAGAGATCGGTAAGGGATGTCGCTTCGCTCCATTTGCGCTTGCACTTGTGTTTGTGTTTGTGTTTTTCTTCTCACGTTCTCACGTTCTCACGTTCTCGCGTTCTCACATTCATCATGTACCTCAACTGTCATTCATACTTCAGCTTCAACTATGGCATCCTGTCGCCGCGTCAACTACTACAGGAGGCACAGAAGCATGGTGTACATACCCTTGCCCTGACAGATATCAATCACTCCGGAGCCAGTCATGATTTTGTACGGATGGCCCCAGAACATGGCGTGCGACCCGTACTTGGGATTGATTTCCGCAATGGCGTCCATCAATGTTATGTCGGTCTGGCGAAAAACAATGAAGGTTTCAAAGAGCTGAACGATTATCTTTCTCTGCATCTCCATGCGCATACCCGATTTCCTGTCCGCGCCCCACAGTTTCAACATGCATGGATCATCTACCCATACTCACAATACACCGGATGGCCCCTGGAGGCATATGAGCTTGTAGGAATCAGGCAATCGGACATCAATCGCTTCACAAGAAGCACTCATGCTATTCCTAACGATCATCAGGTCATTTTACATCCTGCGACTTTTCGCGATGCACAGAATCTCGAGATGCATATCCTGCTTCGTGCGATCGGTGCAAATGTCCTGCTCTCCAAACTCGATAAGTCTTCCGGCGGTCAGGAGGGGGATGTGCTATTGAACAGACAACAATACCTGGGCATCTATGGCCGCTTCCCTGAAACACTGAGAAATACGGCACGTATCCTGGAAACCTGTGAAGTGCAGTTTCAATATAAAGAACAACATGCGCATAAGAACCTGACAAACTTCACTTCATCAGCGGAAGAAGATTTCAGGTTGATTCGCAGGTTGTGCGAGGAAGGAATGCCCTATCGCTATCCTGCACCCACAGTTGTTGTCCTTGACCGACTGGAGAAGGAACTCGACCTGATCAGGCAGAAAGGATTTGTGTCTTATTTTCTCATCAACTGGCGTATCGTGAGCTATGCACGGCAGTGTGGTTATTTCTATGTCGGACGTGGCAGTGGTGCAAACAGTCTTGTCGCATACCTGCTGCGCATCACCGATGTCGACCCTATCGAACTCGATCTGTACTTTGAGCGGTTTATCAATTTGTATCGCACGAGCCCTCCGGATTTCGATATTGACTTTAGTTGGCAGGATCGCGAAGATGTGACGCGGTTCATCTTTGAAGAGTTTCCGCATGTCTCATTGCTTGGAACCTATAGTACATTTCAAAATCGGGCGGTCATCCGTGAATTAGGAAAAGTATTTGGTCTGCCTGCAGAGGACATCGATAAGATACAGGAAGGACACGTACGGGAGGACGCTCTTTCAGCAGAGGTGTGGAAGTTTGCTGAGCTGCTGCATGGATTGCCGAGTCATATGAGTGTGCACTCCGGAGGTATCCTCATTTCCCAGGATCACATCCATTATTGTGCCGGCACATTCTTGCCGCCGAAGGGCTTTCCGACAACACAGTTTGACATGGTCACCGCTGAAGATATCGGCTTGTATAAATTCGATATTCTTGGTCAGAGAGGCCTTGCAAAGATCAAAGACGGACTGGCTATCGTGAAGCAGAATCATCCCGACGCCGGGGAGATTGACATTCATGATATCCCACGCTTCAAGGAAGACGAGAAGGTCAAAGACTTATTGCGCAATGGCAAAGCGATCGGTTGTTTTTATGTGGAGTCACCTGCGATGCGGATGTTGCTGAAAAAGCTCAAGGTGTCGGATTACCTCGGACTTGTTGCTGCAAGTTCTGTGATTCGTCCCGGTGTCGCACAATCGGGAATGATGCGCGAGTATATCCTGCGCTTTCGTTATCCCGAGAGAAGGAAAGATGCGCATCCGGTACTCCTGGAGATCATGCCGGAGACATTTGGTGTCATGGTATACCAGGAAGATGTCATTAAGGTTGCCCATCATTTTGCTGGACTCGATCTTGGTGAAGCGGATGTTCTGCGTCGTGGCATGTCGGGAAAGTTTCGTTCGCGCGAAGAGTTTGCGAAAGTGCGTGAAAAGTTCTTTGCGAATAGTGTTGCCCTTGGCCGCGATCCTGAAGTAGTCAAAGAAGTCTGGCGTCAGATAGAGAGTTTCGCCGGGTATGCATTTTCGAAAGGACATTCTGCTTCATATGCGGTAGAGAGTTATCAGAGTTTATTCCTGAAAGCACATTACCCGATCGAGTATATGGTTGCCACGATCAACAATGGAGGTGGCTATTATCGCTGGGAAATATATCTGCATGAAGCAATGATGCATGGTGCAAAAGTGGAAGCACCTTGTGTCAATCATAGCGAAGGTGGCGCAATCGTACACGGAAAGACGATCTGGATCGGGCTTGCCTTTATCAAAGACATTGAGCAGGAGACAATTCGGCGCATTTCGATCACCCGGCATCAGCGCAGTGAATTCAGGGATCTCTATGATTTTATCAAGCGTACGGGAATTACACTTCAGCAGTTGACGCCGCTGATTCGGGTAGGCGCGTTTCGCTTTACCGGGAGGTCAAAGAAAGAATTGTTGTGGGATGTGCATTTTTTTCTCTCAAATACGAAACCTAAGATCACCCCAACCGAGCTCTTTGACGTTGCGCCGCGCTCATTCAAGTTACCTCCGTTGCACGCAGAGCTTTTTGAAGACGCCTTCGATGAAATGGAATTGTTGGGTTTTCCATTGTGCGGACCCTTTGCACTACTCAAAGAGCGGGTGACCGCCGATGTGCCGGCAGCAAAACTCGCGCAATACGTAGGCAAGATTGTGACATCAGCGGGATACCTTGTGACAATCAAGCACACGCAAACATCTAAGGGTCAGCGCATGTATTTTGGGACCTTCCTCGATCAGGAAGGATACTTTCTCGATACTGTACACTTTCCTCCGGTCGCTGCGAAGTATCCATTTCGTGGCAGGGGGATTTATCGCATCAAAGGGAAAGTCGTCGAGGAGTTTGGGTTTTATAGTATTGAAGTGGAGGAGATGGAAAGGCTGCCCTATATCGATGATCCGAGATATAAGGATATTCCTTTGAGAGAAGGGGAGAAGAGAAGGATGATGTGAAAGCGAGAATGTGTCCAAAGGACTCCTTGGGAGAGAAAGTGAGAGAAGAAAAACTCGAACGCAAGCACAAATGGAGCGAAGCGACATCCCGATCGATCGATAGTGAGCATCGGGACTCAAACTCAAACTCAAGTGCAAATAGTGCGCAACAAAATCCCGATTAAGTTTAGGAAGCGATTTGCGTGCCGTAAAACTTGCGCGAATGTGTTTCTTGGTTTTCCTTAGCCTTCGCCTCAGCCTTCGCCTTCTTATTTTAATTCCAATATCACAGGTCCCGGGCCATTCAACATCAGATTTCCCCTCATCACGTATTCCGTTCCGGTGAGCGCATCACGCCCAGTAGTGATTCCCCGAAGCATTTCTGCAAAAGGATCAAGGGAAAGACCTGATGCCCCTTTGTGTTTATTTAAGATCACCATGACTTTGTTTTTATCATCATAGCGGAAGTAGACATAGATATTGTCTTTTGGTGAAAAATGCATCAGTTTCCCTGTATGAATCACAGATGCTGTTTTCCTCCACTGAAAGAGCTTCTTCACAAAATCCTGCGCCGTTTTTTCCTGTTCAGATAATCCTTCACCGCTAAATCCATTTACGGCATCACCATCCCATCCGCCGGGAAAGTCTGAACGGATGACGGTATGTTCATCGGTGCCGGGATGTTTCATCAGGATCTCATCGCCATAGAAGACCTGTGGAATACCACGCGTTGTACAGATGAATGCCATCGCAAGCCGATACAGATCATAGTCTTCATTCACCTGTGTGAAAATACGGCTCATGTCATGATTGTCAGTGAATACCAATAGGTTGTCGGGATCTGCATAGACCACATCCTGTGCCAACGTCTCATAGAGTTCGAGCCAAGTGTCGTCCCAGCCACCTTGCTGATTCAACGAAGAGATCAATGCATGATGCACAGGGAAATCCATCAGGCTCGCTAAATACGAGACATAGCCATTTTCATTGACGACGCCTTTTTGCCAATAGGCTACGATATACGGAACGGTATGCCATTGCTCACCGACGATATTGAGCCGGGGATACTCTTCGAGAATCCGCCTGCAGTATTCGGTAAGAAATTCGGCATCGGAATACGGATATGTATCAACACGCATGCCTGCAAGTCCAAGATATTCTGTCCACCAAATCGCATTCTGAATCAGATAGTTTGCCATCAGGGGATTGCGCTGATTCAGATCAGGCATGGTGGGTACAAACCATCCATCTGTAAAGAGTTTTGCATCATACTCTGATACATAAGGATCCAGGGCTGCAGTCTTCCGATGATTGGACTGCGTATAGGTGCTCCACATATTCAGCCAGTCTGCAGATGGCAAATCGTTCATCCACCAATGCTCAGAACCGCAATGATTGGGGATCATGTCCATAATATGCTTGAGGCCTGCTGCTCTTGATTCCTGTACGAGTTGTCTGAAGGCTTCATTTGTCCCGAATCGCGCATCAACCTTGTAATAATCCGTTGTCGAGTAGCCATGATAAGAAGAGCGTTGCATGTCATTCTCCGTAACAGGCATCATCCAGATCGCCGTGAACCCCATCCCCTGGATATAGTCTAGATGTTGCCGGACTCCTTCGATATCTCCACCATGCCGGCCTCCTTTATAGGCGCGGTTGGATTTTTCTTTCATACCGGGGACATCATCATTCGAAGGATCGCCATTGGAAAAGCGGTCGGGAGTGATAAGGTAGATGACATCTGAGCTGTTAAAGCCAATGCGGTCTGCAGATCCAGCTTCTCGTGCCTCGAGTTCCCATGAATGTGATTCGGCGAGTGTCCTTCCGTGATAAAACTCAAGAGTGAGCTCACCGGCTTTTGCTTTTTTATTAATAGACAGGTCAATGAAAAGATAGTTGGGATTCTCCGTCTTTGTCACCTTCGTGATCTTTACGCCGGAATACTTTATCGATGGTGTAAGGCCCGAGATGTTTTCGCCATGGATCATCAGTTGTACTGCTGGATTCTTCATTCCCGTCCACCAGTTCGGTGGTTCGATCCGGTCGATGCGGGATTGGGCAAATGCGAAATTTGTACTGAAAAAAATAATGAGAAGTATTTGGGCAGAAGGGCAGAAGGGCAGAAGGGCAGAAGGGCAGAGCCGCCTTCGTATCACTACGGAGGTCAAAGATGGCGGAACCTCCTTCGCTTTAACGCTACGGTGTTCAAAGATGGCAGAAAGATGCTGCTTTGTTGTCAAAGTAGATATCCGAGAGCACCAGTTATATAATCGAAGAATCACTTTAATCATTGCGGTATCTAATTTTCATCCAATCATTTAATCAATCATCCTTCTTTCTCTCTGCTCTCTGCTCTCTGCCCTCTGCCCTATGTCTTATCATCCACAAACATCACCGCAATCGCCGCCATAAATAACATACATCCTCCCAGCATCACCGCAGACATCCGGTCATTGTCCAGCCATTGATTCATCACAAATCCGAAAAACAAGGTCGCCATGATCTCGGGAATCACAATAAAGAAATTGAAAATCCCCATATAGATTCCCATCTTCTCTGGTGGCAGTTTGGGAGCTAGAATCGAGTATGGCATCGACAGGATACTCGTCCACGCGATACCCACTCCGACCATTGACAAAAGCAACCAATACTTATTAGGAACAAGCCCTATCGACATCAATCCAAGAAAACCTGCGACGAGGCAGATAGCGTGTACATATTTTTTCCCGAATCTTCTTGCAAGTCCTGGTATCACGAAGGCAAAGATGAACGTGACGATCGAATAAAAACCAAAGCAGATATTCCCCCATGCCACGCCCTCGGCATAGAGTTCAGATTGAGGATTAGGTGCGCCGAGAACATCGGTGGCTACAGATGTCGTGAAATAAAACCACATCAGAAAGAGACCAATCCAGGTGAAGAACTGCACGACGGCAAGTTGTTTCATGACACCTGGCATATGTCGGATATTCGAAATGATCTCTTTAAACATATGACTAATACCTCCCATCTCTGCTTTCATTTTATGGAATGCTTCCATATCTCCAGGAGCATATTCTTTCGTTGTCCGCACTGTCCAAAGCACTGCTGCGAGATAGGACACACCACCAATTGCAAAGGCCACTTTCAGAAACGTAGGCACAGAACCATCCGGCATTACCTTTTCCATGCCGAAAGTCTCTGTCAATAACCATGGCAATACCGCCGCAAGCAAAGCACCAACACCAATAAAAAAGCTCTGCATCGTAAACCCCCGCGTCACCTGTTCCTTCGGCAACATATCTCCGACAAACGCACGGAAGGGTTCCATACTGATATTGATCGACGCATCGAGAATCCAGAGCAGTCCTGCCGCCATCCAGAGTACCGATGAATGTGGCATAAGGATCAAGGCTGTCGAAGCGAGAAGGGCACCTGTAAGAAAGTATGGCTTACGTCTGCCCAGTTTATTCCATGTGCGATCGCTGAAATAGCCGACAATGGGTTGCACAATTAATCCTGTCATTGGCGCTGCAAGCCACAACAATGGAATTTCATCAGGCTGTGCACCGAGATACTCATAGATCGCACTCATATTACCCAGCTGCAGTCCCCATCCAAACTGGATTCCCAGGAACCCAAAACTCATATTCCAGATCTGCCAGAAAGAGAGAGTGGGTTTGTTTTGGGAAGGAGCAAAGGATTGTTCGGTCATCGAGGTATTCTTTGTGGGAAGGTAGGAGAAAAAAGGCGGAGGCTGAGGCTAAGGCGAAGGAGGACAATGTCTTGACTCCAGCGGAGTCACATGTTGATAACCACGAAGTGGCGTAAACGATTTTGACCCTGTAGGGGTCATACAAATCGGTCAAGCCAGTAAAATCGGGAAGCAAGATCAATGAAAATGAAAATTAAAATTAAAATCAGAGGAAATAGGAGAAATAGAGGAAATAGAGTAGCGGCGGACTTACTCGTCTCTTGATCCCTTTAATCCTTTAATCCCTTTCCCTACCTTAGTGCTATTATGCGAGCATTTAGTATTGCATTCGCAATCCTTGTCCTTGTTATTTTCTCTGCTTGTGATACATGGCGTGTTTTGACAACTGTTGACAGGAAACAGAAAAGCTGGGATATCCGCAAGATCGAAAAGTATGCGGGTAAATTCTCAGACATCTCTCATCTGTATGTTGGTAATGGTCATGATTTGCTCTGGATGGGTGTGGAGTCACCTGTTGTTTACTCTTCAAACGGTCGTATGCTTCATGCAGACATGAAACAAGGATGCCGGGACGAACAATAGTACCGCGTGTATTTCCAGTCAATCGCAGATGGATATTACAGTGAAGATGATCTGGTAGATGTTGTCACTTATGCAAGTAAGTATATGCAGCCTGGTTGGGACTCTCTCCGGGATACCACTTTCAAGTATGCAGTTGATTTCGATACTGTCTCACCTTTACTCAGGGAAATTGACAGACTGCCATCCACTCCGGCATTGACGAGTAAGTTTACTGTGATTCTTCCGTTTTTCCTTTCTGGACAACGACGAATTCAAACTGTCTTGATTAATGAATATATCAGCGCGATTGAAGCCACCGATGCCGACAAGGTCTTTAATCTATGGATGGTGTACCTGGGTGAATAGAAAAACAGAAGCCCTTGAACCTTGCTGCCTACCCGAATGACTTCGTTCATTCAGCTGGGCGGGTGTTCGCAGAACCCGCCCCAAAGGTCCCTGGGAGAAAGGGTTCTACTTCGTAGTTCATACTTTCCACTCAGCTTCCACTTCCAGGCACTCCAGAAGCGTGTAGTGCAGAGTTCTTAAATTGACACTATGAAGTACCCGTATCTCATTCTATCTGCCTTCCTTCTCATTACCTCAACGGTTAGTGCGCAAGAATCCGTAACTCCAGCTCCTTCCGATGTGATGGAGAAGGTCATAGATGTCATAGATAACATCAAATCCTGCCATTATACTGCGCAAATGCGTACTCAGCATATGGGCAGCGATACTTTTGATTTAAGAAATTTCATAATCAACTTCAGGCGGAACGAGGAGAATTTACTCTACGGCTATGACTGGGAGATTGGGGAATGGGACACGGGCGGTGCGTTTACTTTCATGATTGTACCGGGATTCGTTTATCGAATGGTTAGTGCTGCGATGGTGATCAATAGGACTGACATGCTCAGCAGGTTTGAACCGGGCGAATATTTCTGGACGATGCATGATTATTTCATTCTTGATGAAGTGATAAAGGAATTCAGGATTGCCGCAGACGACCATGCAACGATTACAGAAACTGAAGATGCTTTTCAGCTCACAAGGCAGATGAATAAATGGGCCAAACTGGATCTCTTTGTTGACAACAAGAGTTTCTTGCCGGTAAGGTCTGTCAGCACGATTACAGATGATGCTTTGGATCTCAAACAAATAATTGCTATTGACTTTACTTTTCCAGACACATACAATCAACTTCCGGACAGTGCATTCTTTCCGGAATACTATGTGTCAAAAGGATATGAACTGAAGACCTTCGAGGCGGCAACCACAGAATCAGAGGAAGCTGAGTTTACTTTAGACGAAATCAAGGAAGCATTGTTGCTTTCATATCCATTCATAACGGGGGTTGGAGATACCATACACCTCATTGACGTTCAGAACAAATACGTG
>DATDQA010000221.1:0-2028 GCA_035292505.1 Saprospiraceae bacterium
GGGAGATATGTTGTTATCAATTGGCAGTAGTGTAATCCGTCTGCAATGTGCGTTTGTGGACACGCCTGAAGTCGAATCTGTAATTGATGCGATCTCCAGTCAGCGCGGTTATCCGGAGCCTTATTTCCTGCCAGAATATCATGACGATGATACTCTTATCGAGGGCGCTAAGGGATTAAAATATTCAGAACTCGACGAAATGTTTGAAGATGCCGCACGCGTGATCGTCCAAAATCAACTCGGATCCACTTCGATGATTCAGCGGCGGCTCAAACTTGGCTACAACAGAGCCGGGCGCATCATGGATCAGTTGGAGGCGGTAGGTATCGTGGGACCAAATGAGGGCAGCAAGCCACGTGAAGTGTTGATATTTAGTGAAATGGAGTTGGATACATATCTCGAGGATTTGCGCAATCGCAATTGATCGTCCGTTAACCGGGTATTAACGTACCGGAGGAGTTTGTCCCTGAAACATTGCTTCTATCTTTGCCGTTTATCTGCCAAATGTCATTGATACGAATAAGTCTGCTTTTCCTCCTCGCTTTGAGGATGTATGCCAGCCCGGCAAGTGCACAGACCAATCAATATCTCACCAGGGAAGATTCGGATCCACAGGCGCTCAGCCTCATCAATAAGCTGGAAGCTCAATTAAATCAGGATCGGCTTTCGCTTGAATTTGAAATGTCGATCTCACACCCAGCCGACGAAGCAATTCAACAAAAAGGTCGGTTTATTCAACAAGGTGATATGTATCGCATTATCGCTGAGGATGTCGAAATCTGGTGCAATGGTAAACTGCGATGGACATACTCAAAGGATGCAAATGAGGTGAATCTGTATGCTGCAACTGATGGTGATGCGCTTGGCCCCATCAGTCTCCTGGCAGAATATACCGGAGATCAATATGTTGCTATCCTCAGCGGTTCTGACCAGATTCGTTCCCTTCCCGTCCAGGTGATAGAGCTAAAACCTGTGGATCGGAATTCTGAGATTGCTAAAATTCGGGTGAGCGTGCAAAACGACGGCAAACCCGTGCGGATCGAAATCATGGAAAAAACTGCTACACGTACCGTGACTGATTTTTATAAGATAGGTATACCTGAAACACATCCAGAATCATATTTCACTTTCAATAAGGCTGATTACCCTGGTGTACATGTCGAAGATCTGCGCATTGACTAAGGCATCATTTGTGCCTGTATAAGGATCACAATTTCAAAGACCCACTATTGATTTTATTCTTGATATTATCCGAGATCAGTTTCTTCACAAAAATCGGCTTTCGCGCATCGTCCAGATGAACCCAGATAAAAATACGATCATCTAGTTCTGTAGCCTTCATGGTTTCTTCAGTCTTGATATAGTTCATTGTGCCTTCCATAGCTTTATCTGTAGCATAGATGAAAATGCGTGTTTCCGGAAAATAGGTCTGTCCTTTTATAGCCTGATAGACGACATCCCCCGTATCGCCCACCCAGTCCATGAAAAAGATGACTCGATTATCCCACCAACGCGGACCCGAATTTTCCTGCCGGGGTATCTGTATCCCGGACTCTGATCTCTCTCCTGCATTTGTATTGCCTTTATTTGTTCCGCCTGCACCGGAAGTTCCTGAGGCCGGGCTATTTGCAGGAGCGTTCCTCCCTGGAATACTTTTCTGTGACGTTGTCGGTTGCGTTTGACTTCCGGAAGATATTGATTTAGAAGGCGCATTTCGTGTAAGAGTATCGGATCCCCATGCGTCTAATGAAGGATCTGCCGATTGGGATTCTTGCTTACAAGCAAAGGCGCATAATAGACTGCACAAGATGAGCATGTGAAAAAACTGATGATGTGTAGACATAGCGACTGCGATTACGTTTTTTAATAATGATTACTTTTTTTAACAAAATCCTATTCTATTGCTTACTTGTCAGCCGCACCTGAACCTCAATGGGTTTCCCATTTCTGATCAACGAGATGCGCACTTCCTGACCAGGCTGATGTTTTTCTAAGGCGAGAATCAGATCTGCATTTGACGTAACTTTT
>DATDQA010000222.1:0-7602 GCA_035292505.1 Saprospiraceae bacterium
TGAACGATTACGCTCAGTGTATCCTGCCTCTGTGTCATTGTAATTGAGATCTCCGTCGCCTCCGAATGCTTCAATGCATTATTCAGCAACTCCTGAACTATTCTGAATACATTAAGACTCACTCTGGGATCCAAAGACCCATTGAACCCATCATGTCTGAAGTCTATCATTGGTGCGTCAGCTGTGCGCACACGGTTGATCAAATCATTTATCGTCGGTACCAGTCCTAACTTATGCAAAGCACCAGGCTGAAGGTTATTAGAAATATGCCTGACTTCCTTGCATGCCTCATCCAGTAAGGAATAGGCGCGTTGGTATTCCGGAATTTTGCCAATACGTGTATCCTGAGACTGAACCGCATCAAAGAGAAGCTTTACAGTAGACAACAATCCACCCAGACTGTCATGCAGATCTTTCGCAACACGCTCCCTCTCCACCTCCTGTCCCTGGATCATGGAATGCATGGATTGGATCTTCACATTATTCTCCAGTTCTGTGATCCGTTGACGATTGATCTCTTCTTTCTGGCTATGAATTATCTGGTTTGTATTGAATCGATGCTGGTAGGTTCTGATAGTAAAATATGCGCCAAAGAGCACGATGACTGAGCCAAAGAGCAAGGAGAAACTCAGGACATTCCTGAGGCGGTTTTGAAAATCGGATATTTTCTGATCTTTTTCCAGCTCCCGGATCTTCAACTTCTGCTCAGTAGTCTGGTAAGCAACCAGCAGTTTATCAATTACCCGTTGTCGACGGTCATTGATCAGACTGTCACTAATGATGCTATATTTTGCCAGATACGTGTAAGCCACTTCCCATTGTTCCAGATTTCTATGGATTTCAGCCAGCTTGAACAGCGCGTCCCGATGAATGATTTCATCTACATTATTTCCCTCAATGCATTTCTGGTAATAATACCTGGCAAGATGAGCTTCACCCAGGTCCATGTACCGATGACCAGAATTCAATAAAGTGAGTGGATGCCATTCTGTATTCTTATCCACAAGGCCGCCGAAGTCCACCGCGGTCGTGTCGGTCAGACCTGCAATCGCGTATCCTTTTCTCGTAAGCGCAGTGATGGAAGTATTGTGCATTTCAGCCAGGACTGTCTGCGCATTCTCCACATTGAGTTCATTGATGATTTGTTCTTTGACAATTTCTTCCACGTTCAGATAATAAGGAATAGCCTTTTGCAATGAGTCCATGGCGACATATGCATCAGCAATTGCGCTTTGTACGATTCCGGAGAGAAATCGCTCTTTTCGGGAAGTATAATAGCGTTGGAGAATGTCGAAATGGAATAAGGCCTCTTTGTAATAGCGATGAGAGGCATAAATGCGTGCAAGATCTTCACGTGCACGGCTTGCCTGGGCTGAATCCTTGAGATTCTCCAATGTATAGATTGACTTGAGCAAGTGCCCTATCGCCAGATCCGTCTCATTTAATTGATATAGATATGTCAGCCCAAGTTCACGCTGGAGCCGCGCAGCTTCGAGCATCTTACCCGAAGCAAGGAAATCCTGTATCGCCTGCTCAAGGGCCATCTGGCTTGTTGAGTCAACGGGAGGTTGACCAGCCAGACTTCCGGGCGCGAGACAGGACACGACAATAATCAGATATACACTCAGCTTCATTGTCTGAAGATGATACAACTTGGAGAATTATTCTGACACCTGATACATAAGCGGTCAGACGCTCAGGAGATTATTTTCCAAAGCAACGCGTACAAGACCTGCTGCATTACGCACATTGAGCTTGTTAAACAAATTGCGGCGATGTCCTTCTACGGTCTTGAAGCTGAGGTGCAGTTTTTCTGCAATTTCCAGAGTTGTAAATTCATCGGCGATCAGTGTGAGAATTTCCTTTTCCCGATCCGAAAGCAGGATTTTCGGCTCGGGTTTCTTGAGCATTCCACCTTCCTGCACCAGCCCATGCATGATGGTCTCAGAAACATCCTTACTGAAATATGATTTGCCTTCAAACACCATCTTGATCGCACTGACAAGTTCTGCTTTGCCGGTATTCTTCAGGATGTAGCCCATGGCGCCATTTTTCAGAATCTCACTGACAAAGCTGGAATCATTGTGCATACTGACAGCCAATACACGGATATGAGGATGAGTACCTGTCAAACGCTTACACACATCTATACCGCTCATCTCAGGAAGACTGATATCCAGCAGCACCACATCCGGATTCTTCTCTTCGATCTCTTTAAAAACACTTAGACCATCAAAACACTTTCCAACTACCTGAATATCCTTTTCATTTCGTAAAATGGATTCGATACCATCCGCGAACATCTTGTGATCATCAGCTACAAGAACTTTAATCATAAGGGGTAATTATCGCTTACTCTGAAACGCTCATTGCAACTTCAAAATTAAGAAATCCTACCGGCTCCATTTGCGTAATTGTCTGAGAGTAGCGAACATATCCTTTGGTAAGTCAGCTTCGAAGTGGATCATATGCTCTTCTTTTGGATGCCGAAGGGTAATACTGAGCGCATGCAAAGGCGTCCTGGTCATCAAGGCCGCTTCACTTTGTTCCGGCGGTTCACTCTTTCGCGCGCCGGGTTTGAGATCCGTAATCGTCAACGGTGAGGGCGATCCATAGACAGGATCGACCACCAGAGGATGTCCGATATGGGCAAGATGAGCCCGAATCTGGTGCTGCCGTCCTGTGACCGGATGTACTTCAAGCAAGGTATATCGGGAAAAGGTTTCCAGGACTTTACAGTGTGTCAAAGAAGGTTTTCCTGATCCCGAGACGACTGCATTGCCTCGTTTGTCAATGGTCAGCTTCGCCTCGATATCGAATATGTGTTCAACAGGTCTGCCGGAAACAAGAGCCAGATAGATTTTTGTCACTTTTCTTTCTTCAAATTGCATGGAAAGTGACCGATGGGTCTCTGCATCTTTTGCGAAGAGGAGCAGCCCACTTGTATCCCTATCAAGTCTGTGCACGACAAGCAGACTGAAATCCTGTCTTTGAAATTGACGCAGTATTGAGTCTTCACCTGTATCGCGGCCCGGTATGCTGAGCAAACCGGCAGGTTTATTCACGACAAGCAGATACGGATCCTCATAGAGTATTTTGGCTGCTTTCTGTCGTGACATGTGCTTTCTGTGTGAGTTGTGAGAAATAGCGCTTGTTGAGGAGATAGTAATCAATCAGGATACTGCGACGGTAAAAGTTGACTTTGGAAGGTCCTATGCGCATTGCTTCTATTCTCTTGTAAAGACGTAACCTCTTTCTGATCGTCTGAGGCAAACGTAACCAGAAACCGGCGTATGCCCGTATGACGGCCATCGCATTCAGAAACTGCGCACGAAATATAAAGTGAAGACATGCCAGGAAGTCAAGAAATACACGCATGAGCAGCACAATAATGAGCCAGCCGGCGGGCATGTGTTTTGTAATCGTCGAAAGATTGTTTCTGAAATTGAGAAACACTTTTGCAGGTGTGTCATACGCCAACGTAGCCCCACCAAAATGATATACAACTGATTCCGGAATCACTCCGATCCGATATCCGGCGCGCTGAAAGGTCCAGCATACGTCAATTTCTTCCTGGTGAGCAAAGTAAGATGCATCGAAGCCTCCCGCTGCATGGAAGGCTTCCCCTCTCACGACGAGCGCTGCTCCGGTTGCCCAAAAAATATCTTTCACGTAATCATACTGGCCGATATCTTTTTCTATTGTATTGAGGATCCGCCCTGCACAAAATGCGTAGCCCAGGGCATCCATAAACCCACCGCATGCGCCTGCATATTCAAAACTTTCCCGATCGCGATCAGACCTGATCTTTGGTTGACATGCAACGAGATTCGGTTCGGCTTCCATTACTGTGATGATCCGGGACAACCATTGAGGTGTCAGGGCAATATCCGTATTGACAAGCGCATAGTAATCGTAGTCAAGGTTAGCTAATGCGAGATTATAGCCCCCGGCATAGCCGTGATTTTCTGCGAACCTGACAATCTGGATAAGGGGAAAATGTGACTGGATGAAAGACACTGAATCATCTTGTGAGCCATTGTCAGCAATGATGATGTCCAGCTTGCCGTATTCAACCGCCATAAATGTCGCCAGGTACTTTTCAAGCATCTCCTTACCGTTGTAATTCAATGCCACCATCGCGACCGACGGTTCATGTTGTCGCTGTACATAATGTGCAAGACTTGACTTGATATCCAATTCATCCTTCTGAATTTGTATCCGCAATTCTTCAGCACCAGTGAGCGTCAAATCTTCCCTGATGAATTCAATAATGTCGATGTCTATCCTCTCACCATATATTTCCTGATTAAATCCCAGGACATGTGCTTCAATCGAGATACCCGTGTCCTTCAGATCAAAAGTCGGTCTGGTACCAATGTAGAGCATGGCTTCGAATGTGACCTGATCGACGTTTACGAACGCCGCATAGACTCCTTGTGCAGGGATGAGTTTGGCAGGATTCAGAGGTTCGATATTTGCGGTCGGATATCCAAGTGATCTGCCAACTTTTCGACCACGGATCACTCTGCCAGTAATTCTGTAAGGATGGTTAAGGAGTGTATTTCCAGTCCGGATATCGGCCACACTCAATGCATTCCGGATTTTGGTTGAGCTTACATCGATGTGTTCAATCTCTTGTTTTTCGATTTTAATTAGGTCAAACGCTCCCTGTTTTGCATAGGATTGGAGGAGGTGAAAGTTTCCCTGTCGGTTACGACCGAATCGATGATTATAGCCGACGACAAGGCATCGGGGTTTGAACCGGTCAATCAGGAAACGTTCTACATATTCCCGCGGACCTATGTGACTGAATTCAATCGTAAAAGGAACGATGACCACATTATTTACGCCACATTCCTGCAAATACTCCAGCTTTTCCTCAGTCGTCGTCAGGAGTTTCAGGGAATCATCCGACGAAGAAAGGACCTGTCGCGGATGTGGATCGAACGTCACGACTACGGACTCACCTTCATATTGCCGGGCCAGTCTTTTAATCCGTTTCAGAATGCGTTGATGTCCACGATGTACTCCGTCGAAGGAGCCAATCGTAACCACCGCATTGTGAAACAATGGCAGTGCAGAAATGTCCCGGAATATGTTCATGATAAGGCAAAAATAAACTATCGGGAATTCTAATACGAATTAGGCGGAAGGTGAGAAAGCGAGAAAGTGAGACTTCGATCCATTTGTACAGCGGCTGAGCGACCGCAAGAATATGGGATATTCCGGCTTTGCTAAAGCACCGGAGTTCGAAGTGAGAAAAAGTACCTTTGGCCTGGTTACCCAAATCGATTATTGAAATGGCATTAGACAACAATATCATCGTAAATGCCTTACGCGAAATTGCCGACCCGGTCTCAGGCCAGGATATCATTGCCGCACGCAGAGTGTCGGATCTCAAGATTCAGGGTGATTCGGTCTTCTTTGCCCTGGTCACCGATGGCATCTCTGAACAAGCAAAGCAGGAATTGCATATGCGATGCATCGAAGAGATTCAGAAAACATATCCGAATGCCGAAGTCCATGTCCATATGCAACGGCCCGATGGCAGCAAAGGGGCCGTGCTTTCACAGGTCTCAAATATCATCGCAGTGGCTTCAGGAAAAGGCGGTGTTGGGAAGTCTACCATCTCCGTAAACCTCGCTCTGGGTTTGAAACATATGGGATTTAAAGTAGGACTCATCGATGCTGACTTATACGGTCCATCGATTCCCAGAATGCTTGGCCTTCATGATGTAAGGCCAAAAGTGATTGATCATTACGGCCAGCCGAAAATCATTCCTCCTATTGCATTCGACATGCCCGTCATCTCAATTGGATTTATTGTTGAACCCGAGAAAGCAGTTGTCCTCCGGGGACCACGACTCGCCGGGATCATCAAACAGTTTATGTTCGAATGTCTTTGGCCACCCCTCGATTATATGATCATTGATCTGCCTCCGGGTACCGGTGACATTCAACTGACGCTGGTACAAACTGTACCAGTAACGGGGGCACTGATCGTCACCACCCCACAGGATGTCGCAGTAGCCGATGCCATCAAGGCTCTGAATATGTTCCGGATGGAGAATATCGATGTTCCAATACTGGGCATCATCGAAAACATGTCATGGTTTACACCTGCAGAACTCCCAGATCATCAATATTTCATCTTTGGAAGAGGCGGAGGTGAAAAACTCGCCCAGATGGGCGAGACGAAGCTGCTGGGTAGGATTCCATTGATTCAATCCGTTCGTGAGAGCGGTGATCAGGGAACCCCCAGTGTTTTATCCGATGATCCTCAGGTGAGCACACCATTTCTAAATCTCGCTGAACGTGTCATAGAAAGTGTCGTTGATCGCAATACAAGACGTTCTCCAACCAAAATAGTAAAAGTCGAGTAGTTGTCTGCAAAATTGACGGCCTATTTTGCTAATACTCAAGGAATAATCTTTGTTTCCTTGCATCCCGGTATTTTCATTTTCGTCGATTTTCGAGGTGTCCGATGAAAGTCATCCGGGACAAAGACATAAATCATCTGTATCACACAACGAGCGGGATAACTTTAATACAATGATAAATTGTGTCAGGTATTAAAACTCCAAGATCATGAATTTGCATCCGGAATTCAGCACAAACGACGTAATTGCGATAGCGATGGCAGTTCTGGTTATTGTCACTCTCATCATCATTGCCGGACGGTTAAGAGTTTATAGAGCAACAAAGCAGGACTTAAGTTCAAAATATAAGGATAAGGTCTGGGCTTCTCCGCTTGAAGCCAGGACCAAATATCCGGATGTCGAGGTTTTCCGGTTTCGGCGGTTTGGATTTCTTTTTGGCATTGCCTGCTCACTTATTCTTACGACGACTTTGATGAACTGGACAATAGAGAAGACTGTCGCAAGTGATTTCGAGTACGCAACCCACTTTGAATCGGATATTGAAATCACCCCTCCGCAAACGACGGAACCGCCTTTGCCTCCCCCGCCACCTCCCCCACCGGTCGTGATCGAAGTGCCTGATGAGTTAGTTGCAGATATGGAAGAGTCCGTGGAATTCATGGATCAATCTATAGAGGCTGAGGCTATCGTTGATGCGCCACCTGCTCCTGAACCCAAGGCACCTGCAGTGATAGTCCCACCTCCTCCTCCGCCACCAAAGGAGGATGTCGAAGAAATCTTCAAAGTCGTGGAGGAGATGCCGCGGTTTCCGGGTTGCGAGGGTATTGCAGGAAGTATAAGCGAGAAGAAGGCATGTGCCGATAAGGCCTTATTAGAATTTATACATGCCAACTTAGAATATCCTCCATATGCGCGCGAAAACAACATCCAGGGGACAGTCGTCGTACAGTTTGTTGTAAACCGGGACGGAACCATCCAGGATGCCCAGGTTCTGAGGGATATCGGTGCCGGTTGTGGTAAGGAGGTGAGGCGTGTAGTCGACTTGATGAATGTCAAGAACCTGCTTTGGACACCAGGCAAGCAAAGAGGATCACCAGTGCGCGTGATTTTCATTCTTCCTGTGAAATTCACGTTGCTTTCCAGTTAATATTGAGTCTACTCCGAAAAGTCATCTTTTGCCCACGCTCACCCCTCGATCCCCTGAAGGGGAAGTCCACGC
>DATDQA010000223.1:0-4782 GCA_035292505.1 Saprospiraceae bacterium
GTCCGGAGCAATACCCTGTCCTTCGTTGAAGGTATCACGCAATGATTGGATAGCAAGAGTGACCCCTCCACCCGGCTGACAGCGCTCACCGGTCATATTGACATCGTCCAGATCGCGGATGATCAACTGCAGATCCGTTCCGAAGACACCGAATACTCCGGTGATGCTACCTTTTCCTTCAGGGGTCAGGCTACCGGCGAAAGTGGCAAACCCACTTGTCCGTACAATAAGACGGTCTTTATTGCAATCCTCAATCTCCAAATTCAGAGATTGCTGATTGACAGTATCGGCATAGGTGACGCCCGCATAGATTTCAGCAAACTGCACATCATTGAGTTGAACAAGTGTACTCACATGCGATAAATTAAATTCATCAATAGTCAACACCTGGGGCACAACTTCATTTCCAAATGTGCCTTTCAGAATTGTTTGATCGAGAAGCGATTCCGGCAGGCGTGATAACTCCCTGTTGTTTCCCTGCCCTGTTACAGCAGCACCGAGTTGGATCAGGCCGTTGAAATCTCCCAACCACAGATCCTTCAGAAGAACATACACATGACGGCCGGGGGGATATTCAGCAAAGAGATCTGTCGCGTCGATACGAATTTCAATTCCCCCTGTTTCGTCCTGAATGACAAGCTGACGAAAGAAATTACCCGCTTCATCATTTGAGATCACATAGCCATGAATAATCTCATCTGTGGTGATTTGCTCATACTCCTCAAGCGTATGCAATGCCTTGAGCTCTGCAATGGTGAGGGTCGGTGTGATATTCGGGTCGAACCCACCTGCAGGTGGTGCATCAAAGTCCTGATCCACACATGAGGTGAAGGAGATGAATGCAAGGCTAAGGATAAAAGCGAAGCCATTTACTTTAAGTGTGTTCCAAAAAGTCGTACGGGATGACGCTCTCATGTTCCGAAGTAGTTGGAAAAAGTCAAAACCTTCTGCACTGAAACGCTGCGAGGTCATGTCCTCTTTTTTCGGATGAGACTGAATATTAAAATCTAATACTCGCATTGAAATAATAATTGAGACCGGGGAAATAATAGTATTTGGATGGGAATGTACTAGGGTCTCTGTTCAGGTAATCATACCGCAATTGTTCAAAGCCACCGCTGATGAGATCCTGTTTATCAAGGGCATTACTCACGTTGAAGGTGACCGCGAAGAATACATCTTCTTTAAACCAGTCGATCTTGAAACTCTTGTACACCGAAGCATCAATTGTGAATCCTCCCGGCGCCTTCTCCTGCCCGATGATCGCATTCCATTGAGGAGATCCTTCTTCGACGAGATCGATCGCTTGTCTTGTGCGCCGTATTGGATTGTACTCAATCCAGAGATCATCAAAATAATTAAGGTTGAGATAGGCGGAGAGATAGTATTTCGTTTGCATGCTCAGGCCAACAGTGAATGCTGATTGCGGAGTACCGGAGACGTAAAAGTTCTTTCCAAACACCGTCGCACGTCCTAGTACACTTGCATCATTGTCTTGTGTGATCACCGCCGTAGGCCTCGAGGTATAGATATATTGACCAACAGCGGCAACTGCGTGTACCTTCAATCCCGGCTTAACCGTATATTCTACAAATGACTCGAGACCGATATGTTGCTGGTCGATGCCGGTCATTGTGATATTGACAAAGCTCTGTGCATCATCATGATAAAAGCTTCGCGAAGAAACCTGGTCCCTGAACTGGGTAAGGTATCCTGTCAAACGGGCCTTGAAATACGGAGCCCTGAATGTATAGCCTGCTTCTCCCGATAAGATCTTCTCTTCGGTAAGCCCTTCGACAAATTCATTCCGGATGCGCGGTGATACCATTGCATTGCGGAATACGGGTGCGCGGATGAGATACATGCTATTCAGGGAGAAATAGTTTCTTCCGTCTATCTTCCATGTAGCTCCTCCTTTTATTCCTCCGGTGAAAAAATTCTGCTTTTCCGAATCCCCGAATGAAGAATTGGGAAATTTTCCATTGCGCATGTTCCCCGTCCTCCAGAAGGACGTTGTCCCTAAAGTTAGTCCACCGTGTAAATCAAAGTGAGGAAGAGTGACGACAATCTGACCCCATCCTTCAGCTTCACGCACATTCGCGTCATAACTATAACCGAAAACTCCCCCTTCGCGCACAATTTGATTCGGATGATTGAGGTCATTTTGCAACGCGTCGGTATTCCCGGGAAAATCCTGCAGGGCAAACTTGTCAAAGTTTACATAGAACTCTCCGCCGAGGAGATCACTCACGACCTTGAAGTTCTCATTACGCTGCCAATTGTATTGTGCTCCTGCATGTATTGAAATGCGATCGGAGACGACATGTTGAAGTCCTGTTGACGCGATCAACCTCGTGACATCATATCTCCTGTCTTCAACGATGTATTGGCTCTGTTTGCCAGTCAAATCATTCCCCGTGATACCATCTATATCGCGAAGGGTCACATTGCTTGAATAATTGACCTGGTAGAGATCGTCCCAGCGAATTTGTCTCAAGGTCTCGTCGGCAATCAATGCCTCCCTGACACGTGCTGAAAGCGCAGGATCTTCAATATAGCCTGGCAGTCGTCTATAGTAATCAGGTCTTGGATCATTCGCATTAAACCATTCAAGAGCCGAACTGGCATTTTTTCCTGATTGATAACCGATTGTCGTAGTCAATATCGAGTTTTCTTTCAGGGTCCAGTCATGTCTTAGCATCGCTATCGGTTGATGAATATCTGACACTCTTGAATTGCGTTTTTCACCCTTCTGATATCCCCAGTATGAATTGTAGTAGTTCGTCCCCGCGAGATCATACATCTCCTGTATCGAAGGCGATTCCTTTCCACGCTTGATCGGTGCACCTAATACCACAAGATTGAGCTGATGTTTGTCCGAAAGCCTTTTGTCAATGGATGCGAAGTAGGCATAGGCATCATAAAATGTGCCGGGCACATAACCTTCCTCTGACCATCTTCTGGATCCTGAAAAGGTGAAAGCCCATCCCTTTGCATTGAGACCAGTGGAGACTGTTGTCATTACCCGATTCCGATAAGACCTATTTGTCAATGAGTACGAGAATCTCTTTTGTACCCATTGTGATGAGGCTCTGAGATCCAGAAACGATGAACCTCCGACACCACCTAATGAATACGGAGCAGCTTCAAGTCCAAGATGTGTCTCCTGGTTGCGCGTGACATCATTAAGTCCTCCCCAGTTTGACCAGAATACAGAGCCGACTTCGAGGTCGTTGAATGGAAGTCCATTCAGGTAGAGCAAGCCATTTTCTGATGCATAGCCGCGCAGACGAAAGCGCATAGGCCCAAATGTATATGCTGCTGTTGATTGAAAGACATCCCGTGAAGCAGAGAGCAGTCCTGAAATGTTCTCTCCCCCACCTTGTTCATCATCGTCTTCGGAGATCTGTATCGTGAATCCTTCTTCACCTGGTCGTCCACGTTGCATATTTATATGGATGTTACCCACATCCAGGGTGTGGGAAGTACGTGAATATGCACGTTCCACGCTCACATCACGCAGGGTGAGCATAAGAATAAATGACTTCGGAATATGCCCTTCAAGATTAAAAGCCCCTGATGAATCTGTGACGGCGAGCAGATTTGTGTCTTTCACTTTGATTTCCATCCCTGCGATTGGCTCACTGCCCACCTCATCACTTACAGTACCACTGATTGTTACTTTTTGAGCGGCGATATGATGAGAGGAGAAAAATATACAGAGAGCTAAAAGCCCTTTGTGCAGGTATTCAAAGTGTTGCCTTTTCACCTGCGCGAAGATACTCGAATGTGATTTTTGGAGCTGATCGCTGTCATACATAAGGAGAGGATAGGGAACCATTGCTTAACTCATAACTAACCGGTCTCCTACGGACAGCTGATCCGTTTCCTAACTGATAAGAAACGACTCCGGATCTTTCTACCGATCTGTTTCCTAACTGATAAGAAACGTTTTGCGAGTAGTCTACCTGTTTCCCTAATAATAAAAAGTTCCCTCACGAAAAAAGAACAACCACCCTGTCAATCCTCCACATTCTCCTATTGGCACTCATTTCTCTACATCCCCTTCTGACTATCTTTGGCCATTGCCGAACAAATCTCGCCTTGTTAAAAATCGCCATCATAGTCGCTTGTGGATTGAGTCTTCTTCATGTATCCGCATTTGCCCAATCCGAACACAAAATCGTCTGCATCGGCTTCTACAACTTCGAAAACCTGTTTGATACCGAAGATGATTCTTTAACGAATGACTCTGAGTTTACTCCAAACGGCATAAACCATTATACTGAAGTGATCTATCGCGAAAAACTCAACCACCTCTCAGAAGTGGTCTCACAGCTTGGCACTGAAACAACACCGGATGGCGTTGCTCTGCTCGGTACTGCAGAAATAGAAAACAGGAAAGTGCTGGAGGATTTCGTTGCCCAGCCGAAGGTCAGGGATCGTAAATATAAGATCGTCCATTACGATTCACGCGACAGTCGTGGTATTGATGTCGCATTACTCTATCAGGAGAAATATTTCAGGTATGATTCTTCACGCATCTTACCTATGCCGACTTATATCGATGGCAGTGATACAAGTTATAGTCGGGACATCCTCGTCGTCTACGGCTTAATGGATGGCGAAAGGGTTTGCATCACGGTGAATCACTGGCCTTCGCGACGCGGAGGTGAAAGCGCAACTGCTCCACTGCGCAATCAGGCTGCGCAGATCAACAAACGTATCGTCGATGCGAATACCGAAACTGGAGTCAAGACAATCGTGATGGGAGACCTCAAC
>DATDQA010000224.1:0-6055 GCA_035292505.1 Saprospiraceae bacterium
TCCAATGCGTGTTATCCCGTTGGCTCGCTTTGAAAAATGCAATACTTCCTGCAAGGGCGGCTACAAAGCATACGACTACAGCAAGCCTGCCCAGGATACCAGGCCATTGGAGTTCATTGATATATTGAATGGAGTCCAAAAAAATGCTGTTCGCTGTTAGCTATTTGCTGTTGGCTTGTCCCTGCCACCGATTATGTACTGCAGACCACGACTCCCTAACCCCTTGATCCGTAGATCCGTAGATCCGTTGATCCGTTGATCCCTCTTCGACCGTCCGTAGCTACGCGTAGGCGGCTGATCCCTTGATCCGTAGATCCGTTGATCCGTTTACCCTTTCAAAAAAACTTCTTCATTCTTATACTTCGAAGGACACTTCAGGAGTACCGATGAAGCCGCAAACGTATCATCCTTCCATTTGCCCGTGACGACGACCTGTTCTGAGAGTTCAAAATCCTGTGGCTTTGGAGCAAGCAAAGTGACTTGTTCTACCTCACCTGCCTGGTCACTGAGGTAAAAGCTGAAATGATTGGGATCCTTATCGGGATTATAAATCATGTCCTTATCCTTTGCCAATTGACCTGCGATTTTCACTTTCTTTTCTGATTTTCGGGCATCAGAGAAGGTGCTATATGTGCTCATGTCTCCGGAGGCTGAGATCAGCAGTGCGATAGCTCCTGCGATCAGGAGGATAGAGATGATATGGATGCGTTTCATCGTTTAAATCAGGTTTTGAATGAAGTACAACAATCGAACGGCCTAATGTTGTTTCTTTGCAGGACAAAAATACCACCATTAGAGTTAACAGGAACTAGTTCGCCAAATAGCCTTCTGTTTTCTACTTTGCTATTTTGCCTTTGATATTTTACCTGCCCGAGCTGAACTCGTTCCCGCCCGAACGGTACGGGCGCGGCAGGCGGGCATTTTGACTTTCAGATTTAGAGATGGAATACGTGGCCTGGCTCCAGAACGCCGATATCTATCACGGAGAACGTAAAATCCTCGGTGATGTCAGCATGTCCCTGAGTAGGGCAGAGTTTGTCTATCTGATCGGAAAGACAGGTAGCGGTAAAAGCAGTCTCCTCAAGACTCTCTGGGGTGAGATTCCGTTACAGCATGGAAAGGGAAAAGTCGCAGGTACCGATCTTACACATCTCGACCAGGATCGGGTCAGAGCGCTGAGACGGAAGCTCGGGATTGTCTTCCAGGAATTTTATCTCTTTGAAGATTGGACAGTATGGGACAATCTGCAATTTGTGCTTGAGGCGACCGGATGGCCGGATGCTGAACAAAGAAAAAAACGTATTGAGCAGGTATTGAAAGATGTAGGTTTGAGTAATACCGAAAAGAGCATCGCAGGTCAGCTCTCTGGTGGCGAACAACAACGGCTGGGAATAGCACGTGCAATTCTCAACACTCCCGAAATCATCATCGCAGACGAGCCAACCGGTAATCTCGACCCGGATACTTCTGTCGAACTTCTGCGACTGCTTCGTTCACTTGCTGTGCAGTACAATACAGCCATCTTCATGGCGACACATGCCTATGCGATGATAGACCGGTTTCCAGGGAGAGTGTATAAGTGCGAAGGTGGGAAAGTGGAAGAGTTGGATTGATCTTTAAATTCAGGGCATGACGAAACTTGAGCAACGAGCGATTGAGTCATTCGAGCTGATGTGGGCCTACCTCATGGACACAAAAGATTTTCGCATGCAGAAATACCTTGCACACTATGGCGTCGACTTCAAAGGTTTCGGCTCGGGTAGGTCAGAGGTTTGGCATGGCAGAGAAGACATGCATACGTACATCCAGCGGGTATTTAAAGCCAGAGACACAGGATTTCTTGTAAAAACTAAATGGATTGAAGCCTTTACCCTGGCTCATGACCTCGTCGCAGTTTGGGCCGAAGTCGTCGTGACTATTCCTGATACATCAAGAACTATTATCATCGATCCACTCAGGGTCACCGGTGTATTACGGGATACAGGTGAACCTATGGAGATCGTACACTGGCATGCTTCAGTACCGGATGTAAGTTCTGATTCTGAGATTTGGCCCGGGTTGGGAGAGCCAAAATGGTATGAGGAGATCTCGGTGCTCTTCACTGATTTTGTAGGGTTCTCCAACATGGTTTCTACAATGCCGGCAAAGATGATCGTCCATGAATTGAACAGGATTTTTACGGCATTCGATGAAATTATTTCCAGCTATCATGTAGATAAGATCAAGACGATCGGCGACTCCTATATGGCTGCCAGCGGACTGGCGGGTAACTCTGATCATGCTTCGCTCATGGTCCGCGCTACTAAAGAAATGCACGCGTGGATCGAACAATACAATGAAACGTCGAGCCTGAAATGGGAGATGCGATCGGGAATTCATTCCGGTCCCGTCATCGGCGGTATCATAGGCACTCAGAAACTGAATTTTGACCTCTGGGGCGACACCGTCAATCTCGCCAGTAGAATGGAGAGCGCTTCAGTCGCGGGTAGAATCAATCTATCAGCCTATACTTATGAATTGATCAAACAAAACTTCTCTTGCGAGTACCGCGGAAAGATCGATACAAAGGATAAGGGGAAGTTGGAGATGTATTTTGTGGTTTAATACCACCTCATCGTGTGAGCCAATATCGATAAGAAGAACGTTATTTTTTTCATCTGGAAATTGAAAGACTACCCTGCAATCGTAATCAATTGAGAATGCCCACAACCCACTGAGTTTTCCTGTCAGTTTATGCGTTTTGAGACGACTATCAAAAGGATCATTTACAAACACTTCGATGGCCTCCCAGAACTTCTTCTTTAAAATATCATCAGAACTCACACGTTTCCTATAGGCCCGTTTGAAGGACGAATCCCAAACAAGAACAGTCTTTGAAGGTGCTACCTTTCTGGGGTGGTTTCGCTTTAAACTCATCGTTTCTTAGTTTCAAACAGATGGTCTGCCCCTTAGACCGAAATTTGTTTCAAAACAACTGATGCAAAAACCGTAGGTTTTGTAATGCAGACAAGGGATCACTCTATTTTTTGGGCATAGAAGCTCCATCGAGATCCTTGAAAAGCGCGTCAGCACCTCCGCGCTTTACTTTTCCCTTCCGGTAGTTTATAGTTGCTTTGTGTGCGCGTTTTGCTATGTCTGCTCGTAGTGCTTCAGCGTATGCCTTCTTAATGATATCTATGGCAAATTCTTTTTCTTCTAATTGAAGAGAATTGAACTTTTCAATGACAGTATTTACGTCTGAAGTTTTCATTCTTCTGGTATTTCTAATTCTGTTGATCAAAAATAACTTCTTTCTGGCTCAGAAATATTTATTCAGCAGAAAAGACTAACCTCTAAGTTAACATCCCCACCGCCTCTCCAATTCACACCCTTGGCGAAGTTTGCAACTTCGCCATATACTTCTTCCGTATTAAATCAATACTTTTCGGCAGTTTGAAACTGCCAATTAGGACAACTGCCCTACAGCAACCCCAATCCTCCTGATCGCTTCACGGATATTGTCTTCAGACGCCGCATAGCTGATTCTGATGCATTTAGGTTCTCCAAAAGCAGAGCCTGATACCGTTGCCACATGCGCATACTCCAATAAAAACATTGCAAAGTCATCTGAGTTGGTAATGGTCATGCCTTCATAACTCTTTCCAAAATACGCAGACACATCCGGAAAAATATAAAACGCACCCATCGGTCTGTTGACGAGAAAGAGCGGAATCTGTTCCAACAATTGAATCACAAGATCACGACGCTTGCTGAACGCTTTCGTCATCTCCACCGTTGGAGTCATATCTGCATCAAGAGCCTCTGCACCTGCTTTCTGACTCATGGAGTTTGCACCGGAAGTAAATTGACCCTGCACTTTGACACAGGCGTCTGCGATCCATTGTGGTGCGCCCATATATCCGAGTCGCCATCCGGTCATCGCAAAGGCTTTTGAAAATCCATTGACCGTGACCGTCCGATCCCTTACTCCTGCAAACATTCCAATGCTGACATGTTTGCCTGTGAAATTGATATGTTCGTAAATCTCATCTGACACCACAATGATCTGTTCATGGGGTTCGATCACGTCTGCAAGTGTACGCAGTTCATTATAAGTGTAAACTGAACCCGTAGGATTGCACGGAGATGAAAAAATGACCAATCGTGTACGATCAGTAATTGCGTCGCTGAGCTGCTGCGGAGAGATCTTGAAATCATGTTCTATTCCTGCATGAACCGGAACAGGCACGCCTTCTGCAACCCTGACAATATCATGATACGACACCCAGTATGGTGAAAACAGAATCGCTTCATCACCCGGATTCAGCAGCGAGAGACAAAGGTTTGCAATGCACTGCTTTGCGCCATTTGATACTACAATCTGACTTGAGCTGTATTCGAGTCCATTTTCACGCATAAATTTTCTGCTGATCGCTTCCCTGAGTTCGGGAATCCCGGCAACCGGTGTATATCTCGTGTATCCTGCATCCAATGCCCTTTTTGCCGCTTCACGCACATGCACCGGCGTATCGAAATCAGGTTCTCCCAGGCTCAATGAGATCACTTTATGTCCTTGTGATGAGAGTTGACGTGCGAGGCGTGCCATCATCAGCGTGGCGGATTCTTCCATTTGCATGACTCGATCGGAGAGAGTCGGGATTGTTGTCGTGTGTGTCATCGGGGAGTTCATTCGTTGGCGCGAAAATAAGTGAAAAGAGGGTGAAACAGGTAAAGCCGGTGAAATCGGTAAAACCGGTTCATATGAATTATTAGAATGATGATAGTGGCGGACCCATGTGTCCGCCCAGCTATTAAAAAACATGCAAAAATTAAATCGGTTAACCCGGTCCGTCGGGAATGACATGTCTTTTGATTTCTGGTTTTACCTGCTTTACCTGTTTCTCCGGATTTACCGGCTTTTCCCTTTTTCCTCTACTTCCTCTATTTCCTCTTATTTTTCCGCTCATGAAGGACAAACTCAAATCCCTGGCCGACAGGCGCACCGAAGCATTGCAAGGTGGTGGGGAAGATCGTATCCGGAAACAACATGAAAAAGGAAAACTCACGGCACGTGAACGCATTCATCTTTTAATCGATGAAGGGACATTTGAGGAGATCGGCATGTTTGTCGAACATCGGTCTATTGATTTTGGAATGGAACGACAGCAGTTTCCGGGTGACGGTGTGATCACAGGGTATGGCGCAATCGATGGAAGACTGGTTTATGTCTTCGCACAGGACTTTACTGTATTTGGTGGTTCACTTTCTGAGACGCATGCAGAGAAGATCTGCCGGATCATGGATCTTGCCTTGGAGAATGGAGCACCGGTCATCGGTTTGAATGACTCAGGTGGTGCACGTATCCAGGAAGGGGTGCGATCACTGGGTGGATATGCAGAGATCTTTTATCGCAATACAATTGCTTCAGGCGTCATTCCTCAACTCTCAGCGGTCATGGGTCCTTGTGCGGGAGGTGCAGTGTATTCACCGGCGATCACGGATTTTATTCTTATGGTAGAGAATACGTCATACATGTTTGTGACTGGACCGAATGTAGTCAAGACCGTCACGAATGAAGATGTGACTTCGGAGGATCTCGGTGGCGCGAGTGCGCACGCATACAAGTCTGGTATTACCCATCTCACTGCAACAAATGATTACGACTGCATTCTATTATTGAAAAAACTGTTCAGTTATATTCCGCAAAATTGTGAAGAAACTCCTGCAAACCTGCCATATGAATTAAGTGATGAGATCAGGCCAGGGCTAGGTAATATCATACCGGATAGCGCACAGAAACCCTATGACATGAAGACGGTGATCAATGGCACAGTCGATGAAGCAAGCTTCTTTGAAATTCAGGAACACTTTGCGAGCAATATCATCATTGGATTTGCACGCTTAGCCGGAAAGAGTATTGGTATTGTCGCGAATCAACCCTTTCATCTCGCCGGTGTACTTGATGTGAATAGCAGTAAGAAAGGAGCGCGCTTCGTCCGGTTCTGTGATTGCTTCAATATTCCTCTCTTGGTCTTTGTCGATGTCCCCGGCTTTTTACCAGGTACTGATCAGGAAT
>DATDQA010000225.1:0-9431 GCA_035292505.1 Saprospiraceae bacterium
TATCCTGATCAACTGTCGCGGAGTAGCTTACTGGTCGGATGGAAAAGAGGATAAGAGGATTTTCTTTACAGCAGGCTCGCATACCTATGCGATAGATGCTACGTCCGGAATGCCCATCCCCTCTTTTGGCAAGGATGGGTCCGTCGATCTGCACGACGACCTGGGACGCGATGTCAGGAATCTTTTTGTCGTGAACACTTCTCCGGGAATTATCTATAAGAACCTGATTATCCTGGGGACGCGCGTCGATGAAGCACCTCCTTCTGCACCGGGGCATATCCGCGCTTATGATGTCATGACCGGTAAACTGATTTGGATTTTTCATACCATCCCTCAGCCGGGTGAGCCGGGACATGAGACGTGGGAGGATTCTAGCGTCTGGCATCACATTGGTGGTGCAAACGTATGGAGCGGGTTCTCATTGGATGAGAAGCGGGGGATCCTTTTTGCGCCAACGGGATCGGCAACATATGATTTTTATGGAGGTAAACGTAAGGGTGCCAACCTGTTTGCCAATTGCCTGTTGGCACTCGATGCCGGGACAGGTAAACGGATCTGGCATTTTCAATTCATGCACCATGATCTCTGGGACAAGGACGTTCCAACACCTCCTGCACTGATTACGCTGAAGCGGCATGGTAAGCTTGTCGATGCCGTGGCGCAAACAACTAAGAATGGAATGATCTATGTCTTTGAGAGAGAGACAGGCAAACCCTTATTTGATATCGACGAAGTACGTGTTGATACAGTGACAGAATTGGCCGGAGAAAAAGTATGGCCCACGCAACCTATCCCCCGAAAGCCCGCACCGTTTTCACGACAGCGCTTATCGGAACATGATGTAAACCCCTATGTGGCCGATAGCATTCAGGAACGGTTGAAGGCAGCGCTTAAAAGCTATCGCTATGGCGACATGTTCATCCCACCTGGTAAAAAACCTTCACTTGTCCTTCCGGGCTATGATGGAGGTGGGGAGTGGGGAGGACCGGCATTTGATCCTCAAACCGGTATCTTATATGTGAATGCAAATGAAATGGCGTGGATCATGGAGATGCGGGAAAATATCATGGAACAGCCGAAAGCGGAGCCATGGCTTCTGGCCGGTGAACGCCTTTATCAGAAACATTGCATGTCATGTCACAGTGCCGATCTGAAAGGCACCGGCAATAATCCACCGTTGATCAATATGCAATCCAGGTACAGCGAGCAGGAATTTTTGACTGTCGTTGACCATGGACGCAGGATGATGCCTGCCTATAAACATCTCAAAGACGATGAGAAAAATGCCATCGCCGCATTTATTTTGGATCTCAGGCGTGATCAGGATAAGATGTTTTTGGCCGTGTTAAGTGCTGCGGATACAGTCAATCATATGCCTTATACACTCACTGGCTATACCAAATTTCTGAGCCCGGAGGGATACCCCGCAATCAGTCCTCCATGGGGAACACTTAACGCCATTGATCTCAACAGTGGTGAGTTTGCCTGGAAGATAGCATTGGGAGAATATGAAGAACTGAAAGCACAAGGCATTGCACCCACCGGTACGGAGAATTACGGAGGCCCCGTAGTGACACAGGGAGGACTTGTGTTTATTGCTGCCACGCGCGACAGCAAGTTCAGGGCTTTTCATAAAAAAACAGGTCAGATATTGTGGGAATATACACTCCCGGCATCGGCGTTTGCAACACCTGCTGTCTATGAGCTGAACGGGAAACAATTTATTGTAATAGCCTGCGGTGGAGGTAAACTCAAGACGAAATCCGGGGATGCTTATGTTGCTTTTGCTTTGCCGGATTAAGACTTCCCACTACCTAAATCGTTGTGCCTCATACCAGGCAGCCGACTCCTGGCCGTCTCTCTGACCGTTATTACAATCCTTCAGGAAATCAGCATCCCCGAAGGAAGTATATTTACACCTGCTCAAAGAAAAATTCTTTACTGAAGGCGCGACAGGCAGACCTACACTTTTCGGAGCAAACTCGAATTTGCACTGCCAAATGTTTCTGAGAAAATATTTCTTTCGCAAGTTCGACGGCCATGCTTCATCAGTCAGGATATAAGGTCGGGCGGTAGCCCGTCAGATGGGGATAACCAGAACAAAAGTTAATCCCCCACAACGATATCTTATAAGACCAAAATCTTTATTTTTACTGTGTTCCAAATGCCGGCCTTTTACAACAAATAGTTGATTTTTTGTTCACCATGATAATGTGACATGTTATGAAAAACGTATGCATACTTGCGTTGCTCCCATTCGTACTTTATTTCCCCGGAAAAGCACAGGTGATTTGTGTGCATTGCTTTGAGCAAAATGAAGCTATTAGTTCTGCCGTGAACAACCTGGTGGCGAATGGTGGTTTTGAAAATACAACGTGTACTCCAGGCTGGTTTCAGGATGTATATTGCCCCAGTTCTGCACTATATAGTTGTGATCTGATGAGTTGGACCTGTACGGGAGGCGGTCCAAGTTCCTATCCGAGTGTTTTTGACAGCACGTTATCAATTATTCCGGAAGGGAGTAAGGCAGCGTATTTCGGAAATGGCAATGCCTTTGCCTGTTCTGAACAATGGGGTGATGCATCATGCCAATCACTTGAGTTCTGCACTGTCACCGGGATTCCCGCAGGTTATCCGCGAAGTAATCCTGGCTATGGTGATCTCACCGGCGTGAGTATAGCACAAACAGTTGCCGGATTGACTGTCGGACATATGTATGTCTTAGAGTTTTGGGCTGGCGGCGAGCCGTTGCTGGGATTACTTTCAGATGTAAGCATTTTTAGTGTGGATGTGGGTTTTGGCAAGACGTTTTTAACATGTAAGCCGACTGGAAATCCGGATTTTCCGATTGGGACGAGATACCTGGTTGAATTTATTGCCAGTGCCACAAGCCATACGATTACATTCACAAACTGGGGACATGTCTGTGACATCTGCACCGAACTTGTACTGGATGATGTGAGCTTGTACACGATTGAAGAATTGTCCGGCACTGTTCCCGACTGCATGACAGCAGCTCTTGACGTAAAAGAAAACGTTGATATCGGTGTTTATCCAAATCCTTTTAGTTCTGAATTGACTTTCATTACACAAATACCATCACAGTCAGCCTTTAGCCTGTATGATCTCGTTTCAAGGCCGATTCTGCATCAGGAATTTATCAGCACACTAACGATCAACACATCCACACTTCCCCATGGTATCTACTTCTATAGTGTCAATGATAAAAACGGGGTATTGAAGTCTGGTAAAATTATAAAAGAATAAAAGCCAGGTGAGTGTATGAGATATTGGATCACCATGATTTCTATTTTCCTGCCGCTATTAATGTACAAACACCCTCAATAGCGACGAGACTCACTCAATTTGACCTCATCAGATATCTCATGCCGGTTCACTCAAAAATCAGAATCGAGATCGGATGACGAGATCAACGTCAGTTCGGCTAAACCCCCCTTAGTAGTGCAGAAGCTATCCTCATTCTCCTGACACCTTTTGCATATCTTTTTGGTTACATACCGACATTCAAAAGTATCTTGACTGACTTTGTAAAGGAACGCACAATGCAAAGACTGATTCATCTCGGATTGCTTATCACCTTCCTGCTCTGTTATCTGGAATGGGGGCAGGATAACTCTGGCTTTCTTTTTCAATTGGAATACTCAGTGATTTCAGCTGGTAACAAGTCACTCAGCTCAATCGTACATCCGTTAATACTCCTTCCATTTGCCGGACAAGTAATTCTCCTGATTGCTGTATTTCTGCGAAATCCAAACAGACGTCTCGTGAATGTCAGCATACTGTTACTCAGTGTCCTGGTACTCGTCATTTTACTGGTTGGGATTTTAGTCTTCGAATTGAAAATTATCCTTTCGACACTTCCCTTCCTGATGTTGTCAGTTTACTATATTTTCTTCTACAAAAAGTCCCATGGACCAAAGCAAATAATAAACTAAATACCTTGAACACTACAGTTCATGTTAATCGCCGTTACATCCGTTCACCATGGCACTTCATTTCGCGTCTTCTCCGCGCCCTTCTTTGACTGCCGGGCGGGACCCGTAACCTGCCACGCAAAAGACGTGGTGTCCGCCCCGGCTATTTTAAATCCGCGACATGCCTTTGCATATGCTTCCCTTTTCGCGGAAAAGAAAATGATTTAACTTGCATCCAATGCTCTGTCTGGTTTAAATATGGCCCAAATTGATTTGGTCCAGTCTGACAAACACAAAAAATTACTGATTAACCCATGAAAACAACCTTATGCATAATAGTCCTCTTCACGGTGTTCACTTTTGCGTGTAAGTCAGTAACTAAAACAGGCAACAACGCTTCGATGACAAACGATTCGTTTACGTTACTCAGTGCTACATCGCAAAGTTGGACGGCAGGCATACCAGGTGGTGGCAGTGGTACCGAATATTACTTTAACGTGAAAATTAAGACATCGCGTCAGCTCCTATTTGACAGCGCCTGGATTAACGACAGCGCGTTTAAGATTTTCCTTGCAAAAGACAAAACACCTGTTTCAAGTGAACCGATCACATTTAGCAAAGGGGACACGATTACTTTACGTGTTTCGGAGCTCATACATCAAAATACGCACACCACAAGTGCAAAACCTCCAATCAACTTCACTGGTGCCGCATTGCTGAGTTACATGGTCAAAGACAAACCAGCCTACTTTATCATCAAAGAAATTACCAGACTACCTTCACTCAATCGACAATGATATCCAACAAAAATTAGCATGATGAAATTGAAAATTACTCCTGCGCTATTTGCGTTCATCGCGGTCATTCTTTTTACTCAAGGTGTAAAAGCACAACCCTGGATGAAGAATATCAAATCGGATGACCCGACTTTCAAAGAAGTTCAGAATGCCTTTTATAATTATTGGAAAGGGAAGCCCGTTGAAAAAGGCAAAGGTTACAAGCAGTTCAAGCGTTGGGAATGGTATTGGGAGCCTAGAATTTTACCTTTTGGAGAATTTCCCGGTTCTTCCATTACATGGGATGAATATCAAAAGTATCTTGAAACACATCCTGATATCGCTGATAGAAGTCCATCTTCAGCAAACTGGACATTTAAAGGGCCTTCAACTACGCCTGGAGGATACAATGGACTCGGTAGAATTAATTGTATGGCTTTCCATCCCACAAATTCTAACACGTTTTGGGTGGGTACACCGGCTGGTGGTTTGTGGAAAACGACAAACGGCGGTAATAGCTGGACGACCAACACAGACTACCTTCCTGTGCTGGGAGTGAGCGACATCGCAATTCACCCGACCAATGCGAACATTATGTACATCGCAACCGGGGACGGTGATTTGGGTAGTTTATATCTTGATGGTGATACAAAAAGTATTGGCGTATTGAAATCTCCCAACGGTGGCAACACGTGGAACACAACAGGTTTGAACTGGAATGTGACTGCCCAAAAAGTGATCCGGCGACTGATTATTAATCCTGATGACCCGCAAATACTGATTGCAGCAGCCTCGGATGGAATCTGGAGAACAACAAACGGCGGCACGACCTGGACTAATGCTAAAGCAGGCTATTTTATGGATCTGGAATTCAAGCCCACAGATCCATCTATCGTGTACGCTTCTACATTTCCTTCCTGGAATGGCGGCGCCCAGATTTATCGTTCGACAAATTCAGGTTCTACCTGGACATCCATAATCACACTCTCCGATGTGATGAGAATAAATCTGGCGGTCTCTGAAAATTTACCGGAATTGGTAGATGCCTTGTGCGCGAATACACAAGCTGGTCTGGCAGGCCTTTGGTACTCTTCAAACAGCGGCGCCTCTTTTGATCAATATTTCTATGGTACAAATTCAAACAATCTCTTGCACAATTCTTACAATGCTTCTGGCGAAGGAGGTCAGGGGCATTATGATTTAGCGTATGCACTTAATCCAAATGATGCAAATGATATCTGGTTGGGCGGAGTCAATACCTGGAATTCCACTGATGCAGGCAGTACGTTTTATTTGAAAACAATGTGGACGCCCTTTGAAGGTCAAAATCCTAACGGCACTCCTGTGGTCCACGCAGACAAACACTTTATCGCCTTTCATCCCCTCCAGGACGGCACCATGTTTGATTGCAATGATGGCGGTATCTATAAGACGACAAATGGAGGTGTGAGTTGGACGGACTTAAGCAATGGCTTGCAGATAAGCCAGATTTATAAAATCGGAGTTTCACAAACAATTTCAAACAATATTATCTGCGGTTTGCAGGACAATGGCTCAAGGGAAATTTATGATGGCGACTGGTATGAGCAGACCGGAGGTGATGGCATGGAATGCATAATTGACTATAATGACGCTGATACTGAATATGCAAGCTATGCGAATGGTGTGATTTACAGGACATTCAATTTCTGGGAAGATCAAACAACGATTTCTGAAAACATTCCCGGAGGTCAACCAAACGGAGCCTGGGTTACCCCATTTGTCATACATCCCACGAATCCCAATATCTTATATGCGGGTTATGATAGACTCTACAAGACTACGAATCAAGGGGATTCCTGGACTGCCATTTCGCCCGTGCTGACAGGCGATCTCCTGCGTTCTGTTGCCGTAGCTCCTTCCAATCCGAATACCATTTATGTGGCAACGTATGACACGTTATTTTTAACAACCAATGGCGGCACAAATTGGTATTTTGTTCCTGCAGGCATTCCTGATGCCAAAATTTCCTACATCACTGTTGATCCCACAAATGCGCAAAGAGTATATGTCACTCTTTCAGGTTATTCTGCAGGAAACAAAGTATTCGTATCTCCTGACAATGGTTTGAATTGGCATAATTATTCAGGGACATTGCCAAATGTTCCGGTCAACTGTATCATCTATCAGCAAGGAACTAACGAAGGGCTTTATGTGGGAACGGATGTCGGTGTATTTTATACAGATGGCACGCTGGCTGACTGGGTACCATATCAGACAGGACTTCCAAATGTCGTGGTAACCGAACTTGAAATTTCATACAACAACAATAAACTCTGGGCTGCAACATTTGGGCGCGGACTTTGGAACTCTGACCTTTACTCTGGCTCTGTTGGAATTGAAACCGATCCATTAAGCAGCGAAATTCAGATTTCTCCTAATCCCAACAACGGACAATTTACAGTGCAGGTGCCTGAGAATACATCTTATGACATCGCAGTATATGATATTCTTGGGGAAATTGTCTTCCAGGAACGTCAAATCAATACATCGCAAAAAACCATTGAATTGCATAACGTAAAACCAGGAACTTATCTCGTTCGTCTTTTCATTGATAATGAAACGATTTCCAGAAAAATCAGTATAGCCAGGTAAAGCGGAATGCAATGCAATAATCAATGCCTGGGATAATCAAATCATTTAACAACTAAAAAAGTAATCATGCCAACAGTAGTAGTTCGACACAAAGTGGGTGATTTTGAAACATGGTTGAAAGGTCATGATGACAGAGTACGGCTATTTGCTCCTGCCATATCCAGCTTTAAAACGTTTCAGGATCAGGATGACACTAACTCCGTGGTTTTGGTTTTGGAAGTAACGGATATGGTGAAACTTGCTGCTCTCATGACTGATCCAACTATCCAGGCGGTGAAAGACCGTCACACTGTGAAGGAGCCTATCCTTCTTTCCATGCCGGTGGATGTGTAAGAGGAACGCTGCCTCGCAGCAGATGCGGAATGCCTGTCATTCTCTTTCTGTGTAAAGTGTTCAAGTGTTGCGGCTTTTCCTTTGATGATGCCATCGTTGAGCATATTTTTACGACGAATTTGGCTGAGTTTCTCAAACAGTCAGGCTGTCGTAATACGATTTACACGAAGAGTTTTCCCACAGTACATGGCTAGAAGCGAAAGGATTGACAATCGGGATAAATGGTGATTTATCTAAATCTTCTTTGAAAGTATTTCCTCGATAAGTTTGACGCCATGATCATCAACCTTGACAAGGCCAGTTGGTAGCTATCATATGAGGATGACCTGGCTAAAAGTTATTGTCTCAACAATGCCTTATGAGGCACGAAATCAGTATTTTTATTGCGTTTCAAAAATGGGCATATCATTCATTGCTAAAACTCTTATTCACCCAATTTAATCTGACAGGTTATGAAAAACGTTGGACTCTTAGCGCTATTTCAATTCATGCATTACTTTCCTGGAAAAGCACAGGTGATTTGTGTGCTTTGTTTTGAGCAAAACGAAGAAGTCAGCTCAGGAGTTAATAACCTGTTGTTGAATGGAGGTTTTGAGAATACAAGCTGCGCTCCTGGATGGTTCGAGGATTGTTTTTGTCCAAATTCATTGTTTTATAATTGTGATCTCTCCAATTGGACGTGCATAGGAGGCGGCACGAACTCTTATCCAAGTGTGTTCGACAGCACGCTATCCTTTATTCCTGAAGGGAACAATGCTGCCTATTTCGGAAACGGAAGTGCCTATACCTGTTCCGAAGCCTGGGGTGATTCCACATGCCAATCCATTAAATCCTGCATTGTCACCGGGATTCCTACAGGGTTTCCGAAGAGTGATCCAGGCTATGGAGAATTAACCGGCGTGAGTTTAGAGCAAACAGTTTCCGGATTGATTGTCGGACAGACGTATGTATTGGAGTTCTGGGCTGGTGGTGAACCGTTCTTCGGACCACTTTCAGGTCAAGGCATTTTTGCTCTAGACGTGGGCTTTGGAAAGATTTTTTTAGAGTGTAATGATACAGCACCTGATTTTCCCTTTGGTACGAGATACCTTGTTGTGTTTAATGCCATTGCTACTAGCCATCAAATTAAGTTCACGAACTGGGGACATATTTGTGGCATTTGTACCGAGCTTGTATTGGATGATGTGAGATTATACACGATTGAAGAATTGTCTGGTACCGTCCCAGACTGCATGACAGCGACATCCAACGTAAATGAAAACGAGGATATCTGTATTTATCCAAATCCCTTCAGCTCTGAGTTGACTGTTATTACAAAGCTTTCAATCCGGTCAGCCTTTACGCTGTATGATCTCGTTTCAAAACCGGTTTTTCATCAGGAATTTATCAACACGCTTACGATTAACACATGCATACTTCCGGACGGTATCTACTTCTATAGTGTCAATGATAAAAACGGGGTATTGAAGTCTGGTAAAATTGTAAAAGAATAAGGCCTGCTGGATTTTCAATTTTCACGCCATACGGCTAGCTCAAAGAGTCATCAGTTATTACCATTTACATAATAATCCTTTGCACCTTTCGCAGCAACGGCATCGTTTATACGGTTCAGAGCATGTACATATGCTGCTGTCCGGTAGGAAATCTTTTTATCCTGTGCAATGGCCCAGATATTGTTCATCTCCTCCACCATTTTAACCTTCAGACGGTAATTCACTTCGTCCAGCGTCCAGTAATAGCCTTGTTTGTTCTG
>DATDQA010000226.1:0-2623 GCA_035292505.1 Saprospiraceae bacterium
TTTGAGGTCACCATCATTGACAAAACGGAGATGAAGGATGGCTGCTCTTTTGGCAATGCGGGGATTATCGTGCCGAGCCATTCGGTGCCATTGGCTTCTCCGGGTGTCATTGCTCAAGGTATCCGATGGATGTTTAGTGCGAGCAGTCCGTTTTTTATCAGGCCAAGACTGGATCCGGATTTATTGCGGTGGCTGTGGAGATTCTATCGCTCGTGCACGAAAGAACATGTAGAAAGAGCGACGCCTGTATTGCGCGATTTTCATTTGTTGAGCAAATCCTTATACCAGGAGTTTGCATCTAAACATGGATTTGCCTTTGACCTGGAAGAACGCGGTTCACTGATGCTTTATCGTACACCGAAGGCGGAGCGGGAAGAAAAGGATGGTGCTGAAAGCGCGTATGCGCTGGGTTTGCACGTATCTCTATTGTCACCAGCACAAATCAAAGAACTGGACCCCGGTACGCAATGTGATGTGCTCGGTGGTATACTCTATCATGACGATGCGCATCTCTATCCAGGCAAGTTTGTACTGCACTTGCAAGAGGCGCTGAAAGGTCTTGGAGTTAAATTTCTGACATCACATGCAGTGTCTGGATTTCAAACTGTAAAAGACCGGATCACACAAATACGATTTGCAGACGGCTCAGTGGAAGAAGCCAAAGAAGTCGTCCTTGCCTCCGGTGCCTGGTCAGGTAAGCTTGCAAAACAACTCGGTATCCCTCTATTGATACAAGATGGCAAAGGGTATTCAGTCACGCTAAAGAATCCCGTAATGCGACCGGCAATTCCCAGTATTCTTACTGAAGTGCGCGTCGCAGTGACTCCGATGGGCGACGATCTACGCATTGGGGGCACCCTGGAGGTCAGTAATTTTTCTGATAAAATCAACGATAAAAGAGTGTCAGCCATTCTGAAAGCGATGACAGAGTATTATCCGGACTTTCCCATGCTCGATACGGGTTCGGTCAATATATGGCATGGATATCGCCCGGTATCTGCAGATGGTCTGCCATACGTCGGGCGTCCGCAGCGTTATCGAAATCTGATCATCGCTGCAGGACATGCAATGCTTGGGATGAGTCTCGGGCCGGCAACGGGATTGTTGGTTTCGGAGATTGCACAGGGCACTCGGTCTTCGCTGAATATGACGCTCTTCTCTCCGGACAGGCATTCAAATTGACAGAACACTTTACATGCCGGTATCTTATCATCTTGATGTGAAAACTCCTGACGTACGGCATAATTATTATTAGAACAGATACATTCAGAATGGACACACCGCTTGTTTCGATTATTTCTCCTGCTTACAATCACGAAAAGTATATGCGGCAATGCATTGAATCGGTACAAGCGCAAACGTATTTCAATTGGGAGATGCTCATCTTGAATGATGGCAGCACTGATCAGACGGCATTCATTGCGCAGTCTTTCGCACGGACTGACTTTCGGATCAAGGTTTTCACCCAACCCAACAAAGGTGTCTTCAAACTTGCAGAAACATATAATCTAGGAGTATCCCTGGCAAAGGGAAAATATATCGCGATCCTGGAATGCGACGATCTCTGGATGCCGGACAAACTGGAGCGACAGGTTGCAGTATTAGAACAGGACCCTTCAGTAATCCTTTGTTGGGGTCAGGCGCATCTCGTCCACGAAGATCTTTCGATGATCTACCGTACCTCACCTGTTGTGAATACCCGGCACCTTCATCTTTATCATAATATTCCAACCGGATCTGTCATTGAATTGAGCTTACACGGTATATGGCTGCCAGCCCTGACTATCATCATACGCAAAGAGAACCTGACAGAGATTGGCGGATTTCAGCAGATGTTTGGTATGCCGCTGGTAGATTTTCCAACAATACTCGCATTGAGTCTCCATGGACGCTTTCACTTTGTTCCGGAAGTGTTTGGTAAATGGCGTATTTATCCAACACAAACCAGCAAAATGCACCAGGTCGAAATCCATCTGGGTGCACAGAAATTGGTAAAATATCATCTGCACAAAGTCACAGGTATCGATGCAGTAAAAAGAAAAATGATCATCAGACACTATCATCGGCATTGTCTGGTTATGCACGTGCGTTCAGGTCGCTACCGGTTGATCCGGAGAGAATATGTCCGTGCGCGAAAGGACTTTCTCAATGCAATCGGACATTCCGCTCAGGGCATGTATGTATGGCGTTTTAGATCGATGGTCGGGCTAATCATGAGTTTTTTACATCTGGATGTAGAATGGATGCCCCGGTTGATGGGTAGAAGGAGTATTATCTAAAGAAATCGCTTTTTCTTCGCGGAACATTATGACCCGTGCATGACAGGAATCGCGGATCATCTGTCAAAGACATCAGTGTCCGATCTAAAGATTTTGACTATTACTGCATTACTCTATTTCCCAACCGGGTTCATATTCTCTGTGCCATTTCTTCATCGCCTTCGCACTTTTTACCCTTCCTGTTTTTGGGTCTACTTTCAGGTCCTTGCCGACATCCTGGGCCATATTCCCGATATGACAGAGCAGATTGCTCACATTCGCTTCTGATACCGGGGCATTTAGTTTTTCATCTCGTGTCATCGCGCGATGCCAGTTTTCAAAATGCACCACTGTGAGAATGTCTT
>DATDQA010000227.1:0-22680 GCA_035292505.1 Saprospiraceae bacterium
CTCAGACCTGTGTCATCACTCAGCCACTCGATGGTATTGACAAGCAGGTTCACATTATCCGGATTGATCCCCCTTCCTCCGGCTGATATCGGAAAGTCACCATCACCAAACACCACGAGCTTTGATATTCCGCCGGCATCAGTACCTTCCAATACACCACCCAGAACAACACCGGACAGCGGGAAATCGCCATCTGTCCATTTCTTGTTGGTTACATCAAAAAATGTGGGGGCTTGTACGATACCGGATTTCGGAGAGCTCTGCATCAATGTCGTAAAGGTTCCTACGCCATCGCTTGCCTGATATATGACGGGACTGGCAAACTGTAAAATCACTTGCTCAAGACCTTTCATAGCGGGATGTTCAGGAAATGCATTGACGACCGGAAGAAATGGAAACTGTACCGGTGTATTGATCGTAAAAAAGCCTTGCCGTTGCTGTACGGTTACCGATCCGCAATTTGCATCAATCACAAAACTCGGTTCGACCTCAATACCCTTGGCAGCAAGCCAGGAAAAGACATTATTTTCTACAGCAGTACCTTGTGCACTACTGAAATCGCCGGTCACTGCATTTACTGCTACAACCATCTTCCCACCTCTGGACAAGAAGTCATCAATTTTGCTCAGGTGATCGGGTGGAATACTATCCGTAGGGCTGAGTAACACCACAGCGCGATAGCGATCTGGAATTGTCGGTTCCGCATTCAGATCTACATTCTCCACGGCGAAGACTATTGATAACGCCTGCATCACCTGACCTAAATCAGAAAGAGGCGGTTCGCCATGCCCCTGTATAAAACCGACTGCCGGCTTATCAACTACGGACATCTTTTTAATACTGGTCGTAAGTGTGTACTCCATCGGCGTTTCTTCGCTGACAAATGGTATCACTTCCTGCTGATCTCCAAGTGTCAATATTGCACCCATGAAGGCTTTTTGTTGCGTAGCCTGATCTTTCTCGCGCACATTGATCAGCAAGGGACGAATTCCGCTCTGAAGCGCTTCTTGTTCGATCTGTGGATCTTCACCAGGATTTATAAATGTATAATCTACATTGCCTTTGCTGAGAGACCTATACTCGATAAGCATGTCCTGGAAGTCTCTCCGCAGTTTTTCAAAATCTGCGGGGAGGTTCTTTGAGAAATAGGCTTTTACCGAAATCGGCTCTTCAAGATTGCGCAGGATCGTTTTTGTGGCTGGGCTCAAAGTATACTGCTTATCTTCTGTCACATCCAGCCTCGTAAAGAACTGGCTGGACAACAAATTCACTACGACAATGATCCCTGCAATCAACAACAGTGAAACACCTCTGTTTTTCATCGTTCTATTTTCTTTTGGAGATCATGAGTTCTGCAAACAAAATTCCAAGCAAGGCGAGCGAAAGGAAAAAGATGATATCCTTTGTATCAATAACTCCCCGCGTGATAGATTCAAAATGACGCGTTACACTAAGGCCTGAAATCAATTCCCCGAGCCAACCGGTAAAATTGGATCCGATTGCATTGAACAGGAACTGAAAAAAGATGGCGATCAGTAAGGCAAGAAGTAAAGCCACGATCTGATTGCTAGTGACACTACTTGCAAATAAACCGATGCCGATATAGGCTGCACTCATGAGCAGCAGTCCGAAGTACCCTGAAATGGTTGCGCCATGATCAATGCTCCCAATATTCGCAACAGTGATATAGTATGGTATTGTTAACGCTAAAGCTGCACAGACAAGCAGGAAGCAAGCGACGAATTTTCCCAGCACAAGTTGCCTGTCAGTGACTGATTTGGTTAACAACAACTCAATCGTCCCTGAATTTTTTTCTTCTGCAAGTTGCTTCATTGTAATAGCGGGGATGAAGATGAAGAGGGTCCACATGGCCACATTGAAGAACACCTGTAAATCAGCCTGCTTGCGGAAGAAGACATCCGCTATCCAAAGCCAGGTAAAAAAACCCGTAAACCCCAGGAATGCAATCAACAAGATGTAGGCGACGAGGGAATCGAAAAAGGATCCGAATTCACGTCGTGCAATAATCCATATCTCTCTCATTTCTTTTATTCTATGATTAATAAAACTCGTCCTAGTTCAATGTGAGATCACGGAAAATATCTTCCAGCTTTGTTTCGATCGGTGTTAGTTCGTTGAGAATCCATCCTCTTTGTACGCATAAGTGGAAAAGTCCATGATTGCTTAAAGCACCGGGCTTGCTTGTCACCGAGTATCTCCGATCCGCTGGATTCATGATTTCCACTGCGTACACCGTCGGTAAGGTGCGTAGTGCACTGTAGATGTCGTCATGATTACCGCCGTCCACCTGGAGATTGATGATCTGTTGGCCGGTCTTTTGTTTCTTCAACATATCGACTGTTCCGTCTGCGACAATCTTTCCACGGTTGATGATTACAATGCGGTCGCAAGTCTCTTCTACCTCAGGCAGGATGTGGGTGCTCAGGATTACCGTCTTCTGTCTTCCCAGGCTTCGAATAAGCTCGCGGATTTCAACCCGTTGATTTGGATCCAGACCGGTGGTGGGTTCATCCAGAATCAAAACCTCCGGATCATGAATCATCGCCTGCGCAAGGCCCACCCGTTGCCTGTATCCCTTTGAAAGTTCATTGATCTTCTTATGCTTCTCCAGATCAAGGCCACAAACCCGAACCATCTCCCTGATACGCGCCGGAATCTTCGACTTGTCCAGGCCATGTAAGGCTCCGCAGAACTCCAGGAAATTGATCACGGGCATCTCTTCATACAGTGGATTGTGCTCAGGAAGGTAGCCGATATGACGGTGCAATTGCTCTTCCTTCACAGACCGGCCACCGATCAACACTTCACCGGAATCAGCTTCAATGAAGTCGGTGATGATCTTCATCGTCGTGGTTTTCCCAGCCCCGTTGGGACCCAGAAATCCAAGGATTTCGCCGGGTTTTACGTCAAAGGATATGTCGTCCACGGCTTTTTGCATGCCATATGACTTTGTTAGGTGCTGAATATGGATATCCATGATAGAATTTATTAGTTCGTGCGTATGTATGGCCTGGCTTTACCTTTAACGCGGGCGCAAAAATATCAAATGCGTCCTATTTCCTGCAATACCTTTCTTCTGGCGGTGTATGACAAATTGCACTAACCTTCGTTTACTGCCAGCGCGCACCCCTTCCCCTAAAGGGTCTACCCGCGAGATTTGGTTGTTTTTGTGCAATTTGTCATACACCCTTCTCCTGGTGTATTTCTGAATGGCGCTCTCTAATGCATGGCGGACACTCGGGTCCGCCGCTACTTAGGGTTGTACTTGTACCTGACAGCCTATGGCATGGTGCTAGACCTCTCGTTGTCATGAAAAAAGACATTCCGAAATACCTGTATTCCGTCTTAGTTTTTTCTGGAATCTTTGGTCCTTGACCTTGATGGCTATGAATGTGCATTTGCAAGTAACCGCGCTACTCCCTTTCTTTGTAGCGTCTGATTGATAATTTTGAAAACATCTAAAAGCATTTACTCATGAAGAGCATTTTGTTTGCGATCCTGCCTGCATGCGCGATTCTGGCCCTTTCCTGCGGTAAGTCTGCACCGTCTGTAGAAGCCGATCTCATCGGTTATGAATTGACACAAGTAAAAGGGAGTGATTTCTACATCGCATCAAAAATGAAAGACACTATGAAGATCCAGGAGGGCTATGTCCTCGACGGCCGGAAAAATGGGCTATGGACCGATTTCTATGTGGATGGCAGGATCTCATTGATACAGCATTTCGTCGACGGCAAGTTACATGGCCCTTCTCTCAATCTGGACAACAGGGGTCAGATCACCGCGCAGGCAGAGTATGAAGATGGGGTGTTAGATGGGATCAAGGCCTCCTACAAATTCGGCAGACCACAGGAAGAAATTCCATACGTGAATGGGAAAATCCATGGAGTGATGAAGAAATATTATACCAACAACAAACTGATGGAGGAAGCAGAGTATAAGGACAATGTACAGGATGGATATTACCGGCACTATAATGAAGAAGGCGTGATGGACCTGGAGTACGTGTATAAAAAAGGGGAGAAAGTGAGTGGGGGGATTGTTCCTCCGCCGGAAATCAAATAAAAGTCAAAATGCAAAATGTAAAATGTAAAAGTCCAAAGTGAACTCACTTTTACATTTTGACTTTTGCAATTTACATTTTGACTTATTGATAGAAATTAAACCATAGCCGGATAACCTTGATGTTGAAAAATCAACTTATTGACGGCTATGGAGAAGAAGTATAGGATATGATAAAATTCCTTATCACAGTCATATTCATACTTGGCCTTATCCAAGTCGCTCAATCCCAGAAAGTATTCATCATGGAATACAGAACTCAAGCCAATGTCATTCTCTACGAAACAAAGTATCGCAGCGAGGCGGATATCATTCTTTACAAAGCGCAATATGCATCACAGGCAGATGCCGGGCAGGGAATGGTTTATGAAGTGAAGTACAGGAGTCAGGCTGATTGGTTAGTCTATTGGACGCGATACCGAAGTGAGGCAGATTGTGTTGTGTATTTTGTCCGTTATCGCAGTGAGGCGAAGAGGAATGACTGCTATCTGGATAGAACGAAGAGATAGTGTATGTGATAGCCTCCTGGCCGAAATAAGAGACTTACATTAGAATTGGCCTAAGAAAATGTAAAATGTAAAATGTAAAATGTAAAAGTCAAATGTGAACTCACTTTTACATTTCTTATTTTGCATTTTACATTTTGACTTATTTCTTGTGTCCCCTACTCCACCACAAACACACCGGGATCAATCTTGGGATTCACTTCCACATGCGAGATTTTCATTTCTAATGGGAATGGCACCATGCCACTGATCTTGACGCTATATGGAACATAAATGCCACTTACCTCTCGGTAATCACTGTATTCTCTGATCACCGTCTGTGCCTGTTCGCCAGCCTCTTCTACTACAACTGACTTCAGCTTGTAGCCGTGATCGATACTATAGTATTCAGTGGACACACCGACAGGACCATTGACAATCACTTTGTACGTATTTACTCCATTCACCTCTTCCATTCCTTTTACGTCAATCTTGAATTTATTACCGAGGTAGGCCATCTCCGGGAATATCTGCGCTTCATGCTTCGCTTTTTCCAACGTCTCCCCTTCGAGCATTTGCCTTGGTCCCATTTGCTCAATATATCCTTTCTCTCCATCGCAGACTTGTTTCATCATCACCATTCCAGGCATACCCATAGTCATATGCATCTTTGCCGGAGCCATTTGCTCGATCAAAACTGAGACTTCCCCCATGCCCGGGATAGGCATTATAGCTTCTATCTTCATCGATGTTATTGAGCGTAATTTCTCTTCGCCGCCAATTGCCTCCAGATAACCCATGATGACATCCTGACCATTCACGTTCACTGCGGAAGTTGAAGGCGCAGCTTTCTTATTGCCATAGATATCATAATAATCCACCTTGCCATCTTCCTGATCAAAGACTGCCAGCTTCTCACTCACTGCATCCTGATTACCTACGACAACAATGTGGGCATTCTCAGGACGAATATATTTTGCAGCCATGGCAAGGACATCCGCTTTGGTCACTTTGTCGAGTTGCTCCAGGTAGGTGACATAGTAATCCTGTGGAAGACCATAGCGAAAAGTATTCAATGCAAAACCGGCTATAGTCTGAGGACTCTCGAGGTTCCTTGCAAACGATCCGGCGATGTAATTTTTTGCAAGTTCTATTTCCAGGTCTGAGACTTCTTCCGTGCGCAGCGTATTGAGTTCATTGAGGAATTGCACGATAGCGCTGTCCGTCACCTCATTGCGCACAGAGGCTGACGCCGAAAACTCACCAACGATTTCATCGGATGACAAATTCGAATATGCGCCATAGGTATATGCTTTATCCTCTCGCAGATTTTTGAATAATCTTCCGCTGAATCCACTCCCGAGAATCGTATTCATCACGCGCGATGGAATGACATCGGGGGCGGCAGGTTTTAAATCTACGGGATATACAATATTGATCACCGACTGGACTGCACCTGTTTTGTCAACAAATTCAACACGTGTCTTTGCAGGTTGCTGAGGTATTTCATATGTCATTTCCCCGACCACACCACGCTTCCAGGAACCAAAGTACTTCTCAGCCTGGACTCTTGCCTGGGATAGTGTGATGTCACCGACAATCACCAGGTATGTAATATCCGGCTTGAAGTATTTCTGATAATACCCTTTACAGTCATCAAGCGTAATGTTGCTTACAGATACTTCTGTAGTAATTTCGCCATACGGATGATTTTTTCCATAGACAAGCGCATTGGAGACATTCGCAGAGATTGCATTCGGATCATCTTTTTCCGTCTGCAGCCCCGAAATGGTCTGTTTCCTCGCTTTTTCGAATTCGTCTTCAGGAAAACCGGGATTGAGGATGACGTCCGAAAAAATGGCCAGAACAGTCTCACTGTGTCGTGTGAGAGCGCTTGCGAAGCCACCCTGCGCATGCGTACTCAGCGATGCCCCCACAAAATCTATACTCTCATCGATTTGTGCCTTAGTCCTTGTGGTCGTGCCCTTGTTCAGGAGATCTCCTGCGATATCCGTCATACCGGCGATATCACCTTCCAATGATGGGTCGCGATCTACAAAAATCTGATAGCTGATACGCGGGATTTTATGACTTTCAACCACAATCACGCGCAGACCATTGTCCAGGGCGAAGGTTTCATAGGTACCAATCTCAATTTTACGCGCAGCTCCCGCTTCCGGAGCCTGGCTTCTGAAATCAGTGATTTGTGGTGTTTCAGTTTGCGGAGCCTTGCCGACCTGCTCACCAACTTTCGGTGCACAATAGCTCAGCGAAAGTACCGCCAGACAGACGATGAAATATTTTATATGCTGCATGGATGTTTTTTTATTTGAAATAGTCTGTTTTTAATCTAAGTTGCTGTTAAGTGGCTGTTAAGTGGCTTGTAAGCTTGCCCTGAGCTGCGTTGCGCCGAGCCTGTCGAGGTGTCGAAGGGTTGCTTGGTTATCTACACATTTAAACAGCATTTCTTCAAGTTGAATTTGCGTTTGAGTTTGAGTTTGAGTTTCTTCTCTCACATTCTCACCTTCTCACCGTCTGATTTAAGATTTAGACTTTGTTTTAGGCATATAATACAAAGACACCCTGTTGTATTCATTGAAATACTTGCGGGCAGCTTCACGAATGTCTTCACGTGTCACGGCCATGTATCTGTCTATTTCAGAATTGACAAGACCTGTGTCACCGAAAAACATATAGTATGTGGCCAGATTTTCGGCAAGGCCTGCAACGCGACTGTTTGCGGAGACGAATTCATTCTCGATCTGGTTGCGTAATTTTTGAAATTCACGATCACTGATGAGTTCGCTTCTTGTACGGGCGATCACCGCATCGACAGATGCTTCGAGGTCTTTCGGATCAACACCAACATTGCAGATGCCGAACGTCAGCGCAACACCAGGGTCTTCCATTTGCAACGGGAAATTTCCCACGAAAAGCGCTTTCTGTTCTTCGTCCACGAGCTTCTTGTATAGTCTTGAGCTTTCTCCTGTCGAAAGTAACCGTGCCAGCATATCCACTGCATAGTAATCTTTTGTACCCTGAGCCGGAATGCGATATGTCTGTATCACGGCCGGTAACTGGACATTGTCAAGGATGGTATCGCGCACTTCACCTTTCAACGATGGTTCGATGATATTCGGACGGTACACTGGTTTTGTACTCTTCGGAATACCACTGAAGTATTTATCGATGAGCATTTTGGCCGCATCAATATCGATATCTCCGGCAATAGCGAGAACAGCATTATTTGGAACGTAGAAATCTTTATAAAACTGCACATAGTCCTGTTCTACTGCTGCTTCGAGATGCGTCATCGATCCTATCGTAGGCCATTTATAAGGATGAACTGTAAACGCGCGGGACATGGATTCCTCAAGGACACTGCCATAGGGCTGATTGTCGACGCGCTGACGACGCTCTTCCTTTACCACTTCACGTTGTGTTTCGATACCCTTCATATCGACTTTAGCATGTAGCATTCTTTCGGATTCCAACCAAAGGCCAAGAGCAAGCTGATGCGATGGCAGGATTTGATAATAATAGGTTCTATCATAAGACGTGTTTGCATTGAGCGTACCGCCGGCTTTCTGGACATATTTATCATACTCACCCCTGTCAATATATTCTGAGCCTTCGAACATCAGATGTTCAAAGAAATGTGCGAAACCCGTACGGTTGGGATTTTCATTCTTCGATCCGACATGGTACATCACGGAGACTGCCACAATCGCCGTTGACTTATCCTGGTGTAAAATGACATGTAGACCATTGGGCAGATCATATTCGACAAACTCAATCTTCCCAGACTGACCGATCAGAAATGTTCCTGTGAATAACAGCGTTACAAGAGCTGACAATCTTCTCATGACTATTAGGATTTTGACTAAGAGAGGTGTGAATTCCGCGCGAAAATAGAGATTATTTCTCAGGCACTTGCCTCGGCTCCACCCAACGCACCTGAGTATTAGACGATCATTGAAGTCTGATGGACGGAAGAAGGATAAACGGATCAAGGGTTCAACGGATCAACGGATCAACGGATCAAGGGATCAAGGGATCAACGGATCAAGGGATCAACGGATCAACGGATCAACGGATCAAGGGATCAACGGATCAACGGATCAACGGATCAAGGGATCAACGGATCAACGGATCAAGGGATTTCCCTTTGATCCTTTTTAGACAACTTTATCTGCGCAATAGGACGAAGCAAATGCATCTGGTTTGGCTTTGAACACAAAGCCCATGCCGAGGATGTAACCCATTGCTTCTTTGAGTGCTTCATTGGACTTGAAATGCGGATCTGTATTGATATCGGCATGTACCTCCAGCGCGACATCATGTGCATCCAGTATATCACATAAGGCATAGGCGACTTCGACCGATTTTGCCACTTCAAGAATCATTCGTTCCCGGAGTCCAACCTGTTTTTGTAATTTATAATTATGGATATACATAAAGCCGCCCTTCTTTTCACGCAGGAATACGATGACCGTTGCAAACTCCACATATTCTCCACGCACTTGTGAATCAGTACCGATACAAACTTTGAGCTTATGCCCAAGGGCATATTCATGACGGATCGTTTCTTCTACAGCGGTCTTGAGAGGAAGATTGATCTTTTGACCATCCAGTCGACGCCATTGCTGAGGCTGCAGTAAAAGTGACATGATCGGGATTATATTTTGTTGTTATACATAAACTTCGCGCCACAAAATAATTACATTTTTCCAGACCTTTCGTGGGTCAAACCCGAAAGTAGTGTTTCAGAATATCTCTGCTTTTGAAATATTAGTGTTGAAATTCCCACAACCCTCCCGCACCCTTAATCCCTAAAGGGACAACCCCAAACCCGCGGATGGTCTCCCCTTTAGGGGTCGGGGGCAAGTGGTGCTAAAACTTCGAAGTCACCAAGCCAATCCTGAGGTTTAATTTTGTACAAATTTTGCAAATGTACTTTCGCCCGGTTGTTTACACACTCTTATCACTCTTGTTCATGGAATGCAATACACCAGGGAATGCCCCTCTCTCCCAGCATCGCTACACAAATCATCTTGCCAGGGAATCCAGTCCATACCTTCTTCAACATGCTCATAATCCTGTGAACTGGTACCCATGGAAAGAGGAAGCCCTTGCGAAAGCCAAAGCAGAAAATAAAATGCTCGTGATCTCCATCGGATATGCTGCGTGTCACTGGTGTCATGTGATGGAACATGAGTCCTTCGAGGACACCGCGGTCGCAAAAATCATGAACGACAATTTTGTGAGTATCAAAGTGGATCGGGAAGAAAGACCGGATATTGATGACATTTATATGACTGCATGTCATCTTGCGTCAGGAGGCAATTGCGGCTGGCCGTTGAATGCTTTTGCGATGCCCGATGGCAAACCGGTATGGGCAGGAACCTATTTCCCGAAAAAAGAATGGATCCGTGTACTTGAGTATTTTATCAAATTAAATAACACGGAACCGGAACAACTCCAAAACTATGCTGATTCCCTGTCGCATGGAATTGTGCAGAGCGAACGCATCGAACTGCTGGAGGGTGAAAAAAATTTTACCGAAGAAGTCATGTATGACATCGGTGCCACTTTTGTAAAAAGCATTGATCCGGAATGGGGAGGACGTAAAGGAGCTCCCAAGTTTCCGATGCCTAATAACTACCATTTTCTGATGCGCTATGCATACCTCACCGGTGATGCTGAAGCGAAACAAGTGACGCTGACCACTCTGAATAAAATGGCAAATGGGGGCATTTACGATCAAATCGGAGGTGGTTTCTCCAGATATTCCGTGGATGCAAGATGGCATGTACCACACTTTGAGAAAATGCTGTATGACAATGGACAGTTGGTTTCGCTGTATGCGCAGGCGTATCAATGGACGAAAAACCCTCTTTATGCGAAGGTGATCCGGGAAACTCTCGAATTCGTGCAGAGAGAAATGACTGACGCATCCGGTGGCTTTTATTCCTCATTGGACGCAGACAGTGAAGGCGAGGAAGGAAAATTCTATGTCTGGACCGCAGTGGAGATTGATTCACTCATCCCGGAACCGACAGAACGCAAAGTGATTGGCGATTATTTTGATATCAGATCAGCAGGGAACTGGGAACACAATAAGAATGTCCTGCAAATTCTTAAACCACTGGAAGAGGTTTCGGCAAACAATGACTTATCATCTTCGCAATGTGAAAAGATTGTGGCAGATGGTAGAGCGTGCATGTTTTCTGCCCGTGCATCGCGCGTACGACCAGGCCTGGATGATAAGATACTCACGTCATGGAACGCCCTGATGCTCAAGGGATATGTGGACGCGTATCGTGCATTACAACATGAAGATTATCTCAGGATCGCGTTGACGAACGCAGAGTTTATAGAAAAGCAGATGTGGCGAAAAGACGGGGGGCTGAACCGCAACTATAAGGACGGCACTTCCGGTATCAATGCTTTTCTCGATGATTATGCGCTTGTGATTGAAGCCTGGATTGCACTTTACCAGGTGACTTTTGATGAGGCATGGCTGGACAAAGCGCACGGCCTTGCAGAATATGTCCTTGCACATTTCTTCGATGCGCAGTCCGGGATGTTTTATTATACCTCCGATCTCGATCCGCCGTTGATTGCCCGCAAGAAAGAACTCGGTGACAACGTCATTCCGGCAAGTAATTCTATTCTGGCAAAAGCGCTGTATACACTTGGATTGTATTTCTACAAACAGGAGTATCTCGATCATGCCGCACAGATGTTGCACAATATGATAGATCAGATCACCACGAGCAGTCAACCGGGTTTTTATTCGAATTGGTGTGATCTCAATTTGTACCAGGTGAAGCCCCCGTACGAGGTCGCCATCGTCGGAGAGGAAGCGGATGCAAGAAATCGTGAGATGATGCAACATTACCTGCCACAAGCGCTATTCCTGGGAGGAAAGTCTGAAGGAAGTCTGCAACTGCTGGAAAACAAACTCCAGCCTGGGGAGACATTTATCTACGTCTGTCGAAATAAGGTCTGTAAGTTTCCGGTAAAGACGGTCGAAGAAGCCATTCAACTCATGCGTTAAAGGTTTCTCTTCCGTCAGATTCAGCGTAGGATTAAAGCCTGATGCGGATTTTATTCCTACATTGAGGTGTGAATTCCCCAAAATCATGCTTGTCAAATGAAAAGCATGACCCCCTATCCTTCTCAAATCCGAAGACCTCGTGTCTTCCCCCGGACGTTTTGCATACCTCTTTATTTTCATCTTAAAAACACATTCTTATGTACAAGCTACTTTTTGGAGGGGTCATTTCCCTGAGCCTGATCGCCTGTGGCGATGCAGGGCAACCCGCCGGAACCGATGAAGCTGCGGTAGATACAACATCCGCACCTGTCGAAGCTCCACCTGCGGAATTCGCTGATGCGAAGTATATGGACTTGAGTAAACAGATCACAGCCCGGTTTACGAGTGAAGATGTAGATGGCTGGCTCTCATACTATGCCGATAATGCCAGATACAATTGGTCTGGTGGTGATAGTCTGGTGGGCAAAGAAGCAATCGGCAAATACTGGAAAGATCGCTTCGCCAATGTCGTCGATTCACTGAAGTTCAACAACGAGATCTGGTTACCTGTAAAAGTCAACAAACCTCAATCTATTGAAGCACCCGGCATCTGGTTGCTCGGCTGGTATCAGGTGGACGTCAAATACAAAAATGGGAAGAAGCTCGCCTTCTGGGCTCATATGGATCATCATATCGATGTCAATGGAAAGATTGACCAAACGATCCTGTACATAGACCGTGCACCGATCAACGCAGCTCTCACCTCGAAGTAAGGTTAGTAACGCGTTCCGAAGTTGCCATAGCGTATGTACATACTTTATGGCAACTTTTTTTTCACCAAAATGCCTTCGTTCAGTTTGGCAATAAGTGCCGGCCGGAAGGAATCGCTCACCGGCAATAAGGTGTCGTTGATGCAAATGTGATTCCCTTCTACATACTGTATTGCATCCATCGCTACGACATATGATCGGTGAATCTGTATAAACTTGCTTGCAGGAAGATCCTGCAGCAGGCGCTTCAGAGTAATTTTCGGTACAAGGGACTTCATGCGCGTGCTGTGTACTTTGACATAGTCACCGATACTCTCCAGATAGAGGATCTCCCGGCAAGGCATCCGATAGAGCTTTTTGTCTGACCTGATCATGATGATGGCATTTGGATCATCATTGCTCGCGTGACCTCGTTCTACAGTTCTCAGATATTCTATTCTCCTGATTGCTTTTCTGAAGCGTTCTTCACTGAAAGGCTTCACGAGATAGTCCACTGCTTCGAGTTCAAAGCCTTCAGCCGCATGTTCCGGAAACGCTGTCACAAAGACAACTAAAGGCGGATACTCCAAAGACCGCACAAACTCCAGGCCTGTTTCACCAGGCATGCGGATGTCAAGCAGGAGAAGATCAATCTCATGATTCTTTAACACCTCCCGCGCATGGGAAACATCTTCACAGGATGCGATGAGTTCCAAACCAGGAGTCAGCGCAATGAATTTTTCCAATACCCTCCGTGCCGGAGGTTCATCATCCACGATGATCGTGCGTATCCGCATTTATAAATCTATTGAGAGTCGGACAAGATACGTGTCCGTAGCAGGACTTATTTCAAGACTGTGATGATTCGGATATAACAATGAAAGACGTCTCCTGAGATTCTGTAATCCAATACCACCAGGCACATTATTCTTATCGACAGAAGGCACATGATTGCGGACATCAAAATTCAATTGACCTTCCCTCAGTGTTAAATCCATTCGAATATCAGTAGCCCCGCCTATCACGCCATGTTTAAATGCGTTCTCGACAAGCGGCAGGAGCAAGAGCGGGGCGATCTCGGGATCTTTTGTTTCAATCACCTTGTCAAACTGCACATGCGCTGTTTTAGGTAATCGTTCGCGCTGCAATGCAATGAACGCTTCAATACACTCCACTTCTTTTGTAAGGAAAATTTTCTCTCCTTTATTTTCATACAACAGGAATCTCAGGATCTCAGCAAGCCGCAATACGAGCTCCGCTGTCCGCGCATTCCTTTCCAGGGCAAGTGCATAGATACTGTGCAGACTGTTGAACAGAAAATGCGGATTCACTTGGTCACGCAAGGCCTGCAACTCAGTTTCCACATTTCTGCGCCGCGTCTCTTCCAATGCCAGCTTCATCTTTTGTAACTCAGCCCATGACCTTGAGAACTTAAGTAATGTTGTCATGAGGAGATATATACCGACAAAGAGCGCGATCTGCCAACGAGTATAGTAGGAGATAAAAAAGTAGCCGGGGATGATCCAGTCTGACAGATACTGATAGGTAAACTCATTCAATAAGACAGCAAGCAACATCAGCACGCAGAGCAATGGAACATAGAAAACATATCTGCGACGCAATAAAAATATGGGCACCAGCACGCGCAGATGTATATAGACTGCACTGATCAGTGAAACATGAAACAATAATGTATAGACAAGGTCAGCTTTTGTGACAGGCCACGACATCGAAAACCCCACTGTCAGGACACCAAGCGAGAGAAGCCAGAATCCGGTATGCTGCAGCCATCGGAACTGCACATGTTTGTTGAACCATGTCAGCATTAGCGTGCAGTGAGCCTTGTGAGGAATGTGCCGTCATCATATGCCTCTTTATAACTGGCGTATTTCTCCACGAACTTCTGCAACTCACCTGTGCGTGCAGTCAACAGTATAAATTCGATATCGCCCGTGTTCCCATCTTGCCTGCGCACTTCATGTGCAATCCGAATCTTGTGTGAAGACAGTTTTTCTTCAAGCCATGCCGGATCAAAAAACAACATCTTCAGATTATTTCCTGAAGATTCCAGTTTGGCGATGGTATAGACAGGCATGAGGTTCCACAGAACAAAATCTGGTATCCGATCGCTCTCAAACTCCGCAGGTAGAATATCGATAAAGTATTCATCGCCCAGTCTCACCACATGGATTTCCAGTGTGCCCGTTTTAGACCCCTCAGTGATCATAAGCTGATAGATTCCTTTACTATCACGTGTAAATGTCCATACTTCAGAGTCCTCTGAGCCTGACATATCAGCCTGAAAGCTACCTTCAAGCCCTGGCATATCTGAGAGCTTATCCTCCGAATAGAGTGGATAAAAAGTAAAGATGCAGGAGGACATGCACATCATGATGACCACCATTGTAAAACATATCCGGTATTTCATATTTCTGGAATTTAATTCAGGACAAAGATGCTCTACCCCGAGAGGGCGTGCAATTTTTGTCGTTGAGTCAGGCGTTTTCGTCGTTGACCCGGCGTGCAAACATCCATAGTATCAAAACAGACAATCAGATGATGGCTGAACATCCTACCTTCGCGACATGGGACAGTTTTTAAAGTTTACGTTCGCTTCATGCCTTGGCGTGTTCATTGCAATCGGGCTCATATTTGGTCTTCTACTGGTCATCGGCATCGGCGCCGCAAGTGCGGGTAAGGGTACCATGATAGAGGAAAACAGCGTGCTCAAGCTGACTCTTGACTACTATGTTCCCGAACATACCAATAATGTAGCCCAAAGCTCTTTCCAATTTCAACTAGAAGATGTCATCGGGCTGCATGATGTCCTCGATATGATTCATGCCGCAAAGGATGATGCTAAAATCCGCGGGATCTATCTGAATCCCACTCATGTAGAGCTAGGTACTGTCAAAACTGCACAACTTGCCGATGCGCTTCAGGATTTTCGCGCTTCCGGTAAATGGGTACTGTCTTATGCAGAATATTATCCCCAGGGAGGGTACGTATTGGCAGCACAAGCCGATACTGTAATGCTCAATCCGATCGGGAGTGTGGACTTCCGTGGGTATGCCTCTTATGTTCCATTCTTCAAGGAGCTCCTGGATAAGACGGGCATTAAGATGCAGATCTACTATGCGGGTGATTTCAAGAGTGCCACAGAACCTTTTCGGCGTACTGAGATGAGTCCGGAGAATAAGCTTCAGACGCGTGAGTACCTGGACGACGCATACACGCATTACCTGGAGAAAGTCAGTAAAGGTCGTAAGATAGAGGTCGCCCGGTTGTATGAAATCGCGAATACGATGCGATCGCAGAATGCCGAAGATGCACTTGCGCTCGGATTGGTAGACCAGATTGCATATCGCGATCAGGCTGATGACTGGATGCGTCGCCGGATGGGCTTATCAAAAGAGGATGATATCACGATGCTTGAACCAAAAGAGTATCATCTGGTATGGAAGCGGTCCTCGTCAGTATCTAAGAACCGAATTGCAATAGTCTATGCAGAGGGCGAAATTATTCCGGGGAAGGGTAGTTATGGAAATATCGGCGATCAGCGGTATACGAAGATCCTTGCTGATTTGAGGGAGAATGATCGCGTGAAAGGTGTGGTCTTACGGATCAATTCACCGGGGGGCAATATTCTTGCTTCAGAGAATATCCTGCGTGAAGTCAAACTCCTGCGAGAAGCAGGTAAACCAGTCGTGGTATCGATGGGCGATTATGCAGCTTCAGGTGGATATTATATCGCCGCTGATGCAGACTCGATCTTCGCAGAACCTACCACCCTCACCGGATCAATAGGAGTTTTTACAATGATACCGAATCCATATGCATTACTGAATGATAAGCTAGGTGTCCGTTTTGATACTGTTCGTACCGGTGAGTACAGTGCTTCATTTACGCCATTCTTCGAATGGTCCGATGCCGAGCATGAGTCGATGCAAGTGCGTACCGATGAATACTATGATCTCTTTCTCACACATGTGAGTAAAGCCCGCAACAAGACGAAAGAAGAAGTACATACAATAGCCAAGGGTAGAATCTGGTCCGGCGACAGGGCTCTTGCCAATGGTTTGGTTGATAGACTTGGATCACTGAATGATGCCATCTCATCTACGGCAACACTTGCCAAAATCGACGATTACAGAACCAGCGAGTATCCTCGCGTCCTCAATCCGTTGAATAGACTCATATCCCAAATTTCAGGACAGGAAGTATCGATATATGATCGCTATCTCGAAGCCAGGTTGGCCAAACATATTCCACATTTCCGGGAGCTGAAATCGCTCCTGAGTTATACCGAGCCAATGGCAAGACTGCCTATCCTGTTTGACTTTTAGGTCTGTAATTGATCTTATAGGCTCTCACACAAATCATTCATCCAAGGAGTAATCAGCTCCAAGGGAGTCCCATTTTGCTTGTCTTTACAGGTCATACATTCATATATACTGTTCTATTTCAGGTATTTACATATATCGACTGTTCGCATTTCGTCGAAATTAGTCTGTTCATTAACCCAACGATTAATTTCAGAAGACCTTAAGAAAACCTAGTCCGGGAGTTAAGTATAAGTTAATTGTCTTGACATTTGTTGTATATACAACTATTTTTGGTTCGTGAGAATTGAAGATGCCATCCAGCAACAAGTTTTTGACAGCATGAGGAGTAAAACGACGATTAACATCCTCTACACAGCTTCATGGTTTACAAATGCCCTGACGCGCATATTGAAGCCTTTTGGCATCAGTTGGCAGCAGTTTAATATCCTGCGCATTCTGCGTGGACAGCAGGGAAAGCCGGCGAGCCTGCGATTGGTGAGTGACCGCATGATTGATCAAATGTCAAACACCTCACGCCTGATCGACAAGCTTGTTGACAAAGGTCTGGTGGAACGCAGGGAATGTCCTAATGATCGCAGGCAGGTGGACCTCCTCGTCACCGCGGAAGGAGAACGGGTAGTAAAGGAAGCTTATGAGGTCATTGACCAAAATATGCAAGGACGTTTTGAACATATCTCAGACCAAAAGCTTAAACAATTGAACGACTTACTTGACGAACTCAGAAACTAAATACCAATATTCTTTTATTCATCAGTAACTAAAAAATCAAAAACAATGAAAACAATGTCTATTTATCTCTTGACACTTGTCGCGGCACTTGTGATGCCTTTGTTTGTATCGGCAACGGGTAACGACGGAAGTAATGACAGGTATGTCGCTGATGTGACTGCAAGCGAGATCATCTGGAAAGCCTACAAAGTCACTGGACAACATGAAGGCACAGTAGAACTGAAAAGTGGAACCCTCATATTCGAGGACAATGTCCTTGCTGGTGGTGAATTCTCCATCGACATGACGACGATCAAAAACAATGACATGGCCGGCAGCGGTGGCGCTGCGAAACTCGAAGGACATCTGAAATCAGATGATTTCTTCAGTGTGGCAAATCATCCAACAGCCAGTTTCAAGATCACCAAAGTGATCCCTTATGGCACAGCAGGTGACTATCGCGTAGCCGGGGATCTGACAATAAAAGGGATTACGAAGCCTATCAAATTCATGGCGCACGTAGCAAATACAAATGGCATATTGACAGCAACTGCCGATATCACGATCGATCGCTCGGAGTTCGATGTCCGTTATGGATCAGGTTCGTTTTTCGATGATCTGGGTGACAAGGCATTGCATGACGATTTTGATCTCGTGGTACAACTTACCCTCAACCCTGCGTAAAGACCAGAAGTCGATAATTATTTTTGAACTTGTAGACAAGAGGCATTCATACCGGATGCCTCTTTTGTTTATTCCCCCGAAAAGCGTAGCTATTAAAGACTTTAGTCTCTACCTAATCCGAAGCCACCCTATGACGGCAGACAGGCGATACACCGAGGTGATGCCAGCCGCATCAATCATCTGATGTCAGTATTCTCCTGACCAGGTTGTGACTTTGGCCGGATGATAATTCTCAAGCTCTGGTCATACGTGATATAACCCCATACCCAGTTCAGCATCACAAAGAGCTTGTTCTTTATACCCAGAATGCTCTTCAGGTGAACGATCAGCCACAGTACCCATGCCCAAAATCCCTGAAACCTTACAACAGGCAGATCTGCAACCGCTTTGTTCCTGCCTATAGTCGCCAGCGTACCCAGATCCCGATAGTGAAAGGGCAACATTTGCTTCCCAGACTGCTGACGCTTGAGATTTTTAGCCAGATGTTTTGCTTGTTGCATTGCCACTTGCGCTACCTGCGGATGACCTTTGTACTCTCCCTCTTCCATGTAAGCAATATCCCCTATCACATAGATGTCGGAAGAAGTTGTAAGAGTATTGTACTGGTCGACTTTCAGACGACGACCGGGTCCCGTGCTTTCATCCGGAATTCCCTTCAGTGAGAATCCTGTAATACCTGCAGCCCAAATCACCTTTTTACTCAGCACTGTAGATCCATCGCTCAGCATCAATGTCGTGCCATCATAGTCGGTGACACGCACATCCAATTTGACCTGGACTCCTAATCCCCTGAGAAATCTTTCGGCTGCTTTCGAGGATTTTTCTGACATACCATTCAAGACACGCGGACTTCCCTCGATCAGGTAGATATCCACTTCTTTTGAATCTAACTCGGTGTATTCACGCGGGAGGATGTATTTGCGCATCTCTGCAAGTGCACCTGCCAGTTCAACTCCTGTCGGTCCACCACCAACGATCGCAATATCCAGGTAGCCTTGCCTCTTTTGATAATCACGCACCATGAGTGATTTTTCGAAATCCGACAATATCGCATTCCGCAGGTATAATGCATCGGATACTGATTTCAGAGAAAACACACGGTTGGCAAGTTCCTGGTTCCCATAATAGTTAGTCGTGACACCCATTGCGAGGATGAGGATGTCATAGTTTACATGTCCGGCGTTTGAAAACAAACGCTTTTGTCCTACATCCACGGATTGAACATCTGCCAATCTGATATACATCTGCGGCGTTTTCCGGAACATTTTCCGGAGGGGAAATGAGATCGAACTTGGCTCCAGTCCAGCCATGGCAACCTGGTAGAAGAGTGGTTGAAACTGATGATAATTATTACGGTCGATCAGTACAATCTGATACCCCGAGCCGACAAGCTTGCGGGCGAGCGTCAACCCTGCAAAACCAGCACCGACGATGACCACCCGTTTCTGGCCGGTTTCCGGAAGATTGATTGGCATGGCGAAAGATAGAAAAAGGATCAACGGATCAAAGGATCAACGGATCAACGGATCAAGGGATCAAGGGATCAAGGGATCAACGGATCAACGGATCAAGGGATCAACGGATCAAGGGATCAACGGATCAAGGGATCAAGGGCTAATGGCTAACAGCCAACAGCTAACAGCTAACAGCTAACGGCTAGACAACATTGACTTCGGTTGACAGTTCAATATTAAATTTCTCTTTCACAGAATCCTTTACACGCATGGCATGATCATAGACTTCACGACCTGATGCACCTCCGTAATTTACAATCACCAATGCCTGCTTTTCATAACATCCGACATTGCCTTCTCTCCTCCCCTTCCATCCACATTGCTCTATCAACCAACCGGCGGGAATTTTATAGTGATGATCTTCAGTCTCAAACGCCGGCATTTGGGTGTATTCCCTGCGAAGTTCCTGATATTCCGTTTCATCCACAATCGGATTCTTAAAAAAACTTCCCGCGTTTCCAATCCTGACAGGATCGGGCAACTTTGAACTTCGTATTTCGATCACTGCGTCATAGACGTCGCGGATCGTGGGATCTGTAATATCATGCTGCGTAAGTACATGTTGTAATGCTCCATATGAAATGTCAATCTGATGAGGTGATTTGAAAAGCCGGAGGTCAACGTAAAGAATACAGAGCTGATCTTTCAGACGATTCTTAAACACGCTATCACGATAGCCAAATTCACATTGGTCGAACGAAAACTCTTCCATGTGCCGGTCATGTAATCGCATCGCCTGCAGTGAAACAAATGTTTGTGTAAGCTCTCCTCCATATGCACCGATATTCTGTATCGGCGCCGCGCCTACCGAACCCGGAATCAGTGCCAGATTTTCAAGCCCCCCAAGATTTTGAGCGATACACCATGTCACCAGATCATGCCATACCACACCTGCTCCTGCACGAATGACGACTGCATCAGTTGTTTCACTGAGCACTTGTATTCCGGCAATTTCATTTTTCAGCACACACAATTGGAGATCATCAACGAAGAGTATGTTACTCCCTCCACCGAGTATCCAGGATGTGTATGCAGCCTGATCCAGACAGTCTTTAAGTTCTTGCGCATTTGAAAATGTGTCGAATTGCGCAGCATGGACGTCAATACCAAATGTATTGAATGGCTTCAGTGAAACATCTCTCTTCATCATTATGCGGAAGGCGCTGGCATTGCTGATGTGAACTGTAGTTTAGCAAGCATGCTGTAACGGCCATCTTCAAGGCGGGAGAGTTCATCATGCGTGCCTGCCTCGACGATCTTCCCTTCCTCAATGACATAGATGCAATCAACGCTCTTAATGGTAGAAAGCCTGTGAGCAATAATGACCGATGTCCGTCCTTCCATCAATGCATCCAACGCCTGCTGCACATAGAATTCAGATTCCGAATCGAGTGATGACGTGGCTTCATCCAGGATCAGAATTTTCGGGTCTTTTAAAATCGCACGGGCGATCGCCACTCGCTGACGTTGACCACCTGAGAGTTTGATGCCGCGCTCACCGACGATGGTCTCAAAGCCTTCCGGGAATGTCTCAATAAACTCGAGGCAATATGACTTTTGAGCCGCATGGACGAGTTCTTCTTCAGTTGCATCAGGTTTGCCATAGAGAATATTCTCCCTGATTGTACCCCCAAACAATAATACTTCCTGCGGCACCAATCCGATGCTATGTCGGTACGCAGAGATCTCTATCTCCCTGATATCAATGTCATCGATAAAGATATTTCCTGAAGTGACATTATAGTACCGGAGCAGCAACGCGGCAATGGTAGATTTTCCCGCGCCGCTTTGACCTACGAGCGCAATTTTTGTCCCCTCTGATATCAGCATATTCACACCACGCAACACCGGAATGTCCGGACGGGATGGATATTCAAAATGCACATCGCGAAATTCAATAATTCCTGCAAGGTCATGTGCCATATGTCCGGTGTCAATTGTGCTGACCTCTGAGGGTTCATTGAGAATCTCACGGATGCGTTCTGTTCCACCTACTGCCGTGAGCAACTGAGAATAAAAATTCCCCAACCCTCCGATGGCTCCTCCAATCGCCGCAGTATACACAATAAAGGCTACGAGCTGGCCAATCGTCATTTCTCCATTTTGAACCATGCGTGCTCCCCACCAGAGAATGAAGAAGATCCCTCCGAATAACACCACAACGATAAACGTACTGAACAGAGCTCTGTAGCCTGCCATATTCAATGCCACTGAAACAACCTTGCCGATACCGCGGGAATATCTCTTGTATTCAAACGGCTCATTGACAAAAGATTTCACGGTATGAATATTCTGCAGCGTCTCTTCGACGATCACATTCGCATCCGCAAGTGCTTCCTGGCGTTGCTTTGATAGCTTCCGGATAAAACGACCGAACAGCATGGCACCAATCACGATGACCGGGAAGGTAGCAAGCATAATAAGACTCAGATGTGGTGTCGTAAACATCAGGATTCCGATACCCACGATGAGGATCAGCACCTGGCGGACAAATTCTGCAAGGGTAATGGAAAAGACCATCTGCAGGTTGCCGACATCATCTGTGATGCGACTTGTGAGATTTCCGACCCTGTTCTTTTCAAAAAAATAGACAGGTAAGGAGATGAGTTTTTGATACAATGCCTTCCTCACATCAGCCATACCCTTTTCGCTTACGATGGCAAAGAGATAAATGCGGAAGTAACTGACGAATCCCTGTGCGACCAGGATAACGCCCATGATCAATGCCAGCCTGTTCAGGCTAAACCCAAGTTTCGATTGACCTATTGCAGTATCTGCTACTTCCCCTGCGAGATAGGGAAACACCATAAACACCATACTGGACAGAAATAACAGGAGCATCCCGGTGATAAACTGCCATCGGTATGGGCGGATGAATCGGAAGATGCGTGCGGACTCTTTCAGCTCTGTAATCGAATAGCGTTTCTTCGCTGGTGAGGCGTCGTTTTTGCCAGTTGACATGGGACAAAAGTAGGTGAATGCGTTTTAATGTTATTTCGTAGTTTTGATTGTATCAGCAATGTTGAATATTCTGGTATTTACTTTATCAATTGATTGACAATAGAGATC
>DATDQA010000228.1:0-48612 GCA_035292505.1 Saprospiraceae bacterium
AATGACCCTCAGTATCTATCTTTTTCTTTTCGAGCGGCGCAGCATCTTAGAGACGAATATTTTTACGCAGATTGTACCAGTCATCTCCATGGTGATCACATTGATACTGATTCGTCGGAATGTTTCTCTGGACGACGTTCCCGGGTTCGGTAAACTTTCAGGTTTGTTGTTGATCATCACAGCGGTAATTGCATTGTTCTGGATTCTCGACCGGATGCGCATCTTTGCGATCACCTTCATTCCGTTTATCTGGATCGTGGCGTTGTTTCTGTTGATCATGCTCGTAGTAATTGTCGGAATCAGGAGATTGAGATCTTGAAATAACACTACAAGGACTTTTTCCTACCTTCGGTAATCCCTTCTCCGGGATCTCACCTCTGATGCGAAAGCATTTTTATTTGTTTCAATATACTGAAGACTATGAAAGATCTTCTTTTTCTCAGTTCAATCACCCTCATGACCTGGACTGGGTATACACAACCTCCACTGCTTGATTTTCAGCTTCAGACTCCTGAAGGTCCTGCACTTGTAGATCCGGTCGATATTGCCTCCGCCGGAGATGGCAGTGGGAGACTGTTCATTGTGGAAAAACGAGGTACGGTGCGCATCATCGAAAACGATACTGTACGCGCTTCGTATTTTCTCGATGTCAGGCCACTTGGCATTTATACAGCAGGTGAGTGTGGATTACTCGGGCTTGCTTTTCATCCGGACTTTCCATCCAAACCGTTCATCTATATTTATTATATAAAATCAGGGCCTGTATCACGTATTGCCCGCTTCGATGTCAATCCAAACAATCCCGATGATGCCCAGGAGAATACAGAATTTATCATCCTCGAGGTAGATCAACCTTCTTTCGACAATCACAAAGCAGGTGACCTTGCCTTTGGCCCAGATGGCTATCTCTATATCACACTTGGCGATGGAGGAAGTGCGGGTGATCCTGGTGAAAATGGACAAGATGGACAAGAGCTGTTAGGAAAGATTCTGCGTATCGATATTGACAATGGCAATCCGTATAGTATTCCTGCAGACAATCCATTTGTCGATGATGAGGATGTGCTTAATGAGATATGGGCGCTTGGTATGCGCAATCCCTGGAGGCTGAGTTTTGACCGTGAGACCGGTGATCTCTGGATTGGTGATGTGGGTCAGGGAATATGGGAAGAAATTGACTTCGAACCGGCAGGTTCAGGCGGCGGACGCAACTACGGATGGGATTGCTATGAGGGCAATGCGACCTATGAAGGTGCGGGTTGTCTGGATATTTCGAATTACGACTTCCCCATTTTTGTTTATCCCCATAATTGTTCGCAAGGACCATGCCCATATGGAACAGGCAATAGCATCACAGGAGGTTTTGTCTATCGCGGCAGCGAGTTCACGTCGATGCAAGGATATTATATCTGTGTTGATTACGGTTCCGAAAATATCTGGCTGATAACACATGATGGAGAGAATACGGAGATCACCATGCAACCTGGAGGAAGTATGTTCAATCAGTTGACTACGTTTGGTGAGGATGATGATGGAGAATTGTATGCGGCTACATTAGAGGATCAACTTTATCGCCTGGTTCCGGATGGATTTCTGCCGGTCTATCTGACACACTTTGATCTTATTCCTGGTGAAACAACAGTGGATCTGCGTTGGAAGGTGGAGAACGTCGCAGACATTACGATGTTTACGCTGGAGCGCAGTACGGACGGTATTTTTTTTAGACCCATTGGAATAGTTACACCAGCGCCGGACAAATTGAACTACACCTTTACCGATCTTGTGCCCGGATCAACGATCAACTACTATAGGCTGGTGTATACGTTATTTGATGGGAGCGCGCAAATCTCAGCAGTGCGGACTATCGATCGCAGTCACTATGAAATTTCAACGGAGATATACACGCATGCCAGTGGGGGGTTAGCTGTCATATTCCATGGCGATGTCGGTCAGACGGGGGTCCTCGTCTATTCCAGTGATGGTCGTATCATCACAAGACAGAATATCGATGAATCTTATAGTGATATTGAGGGTACTCGTATGCTTCCGGTTGGAGTTTATGTTGTGGTGGTGAAAAGCGATGCGCATACGTGGATACACAAGTGGCTTAAGCATTAGGATCGGATCCTACTGTGTCTCCACCGGTTCCGCATCTTCGAGGAAGTACATGAGGCGATTGATATCATCTGCATTCAGCCGCAATACCCCTTTCAGTGTAATCGCTTCAGCAGTATATTTCACAGGTGTCTTCGTTACAACCTCCATCACCGTCTCAGGACCTGCTCCACCGCAAAAGAAACACATGCTATAAGGAAATGCAGAGAAAATAAACTCTGTATGACTTTTATATCCTTCCGTCGGGATCACAAACCCGCGCACAGAGACCACAATGCCTTCTAATGCCTTGATTTCATCAGAAAATACCGGCTTATCGATCTTGAAGCCCATGATCTCATCGTACTCCTTGACATAGGTGATGCGCGATAACGTTTTCCAGATATTCTCTGTACTCTGGGCGCACACAGAAGCACTTAAAGCTGAAGCCAGTATCATCGATAGAAGTAAGCGCATAAGTATTGACTGAATTGTTGTAGAACAAAACGTGCAGGATCCAATGTTGTTTCGTACGGCGAAGTTAATGAATGGCTAAAGATCGGATATATCGCTTCTTTGTCCATATCCCCGTCTGATCAATGGTCCTCATCGACTACCATACCAAATAGATATGGGGTCGGGAGGTCATCCGGTCGGAGGCATCACCTATTATTCAGATGTCCTTACACCCAGACTTCGGGCTTTTTGAAGATCACGCTGCGCGGCATCGCGATTTCCAAGTGCTTCATGGACCTGTGCCCGGCCTATATAGTAAAATCCTTCGCTGGCATGTAAACGGATTGCTTCATTCATATCCCTCAAGGCTTCCGCTCCTTGTCCGATATGAAGTCGTGCATAGCCTCGCCGTAACAGTGCCTCATGACTCTGAGGTAGGAGATTCAGGTATGCAGTGAAATCTTCTATCGCACCGGAAAACTCTCCAACCTCAGGTCGCAGGCGTAGATTTCCTCTGTTGAGAAAGGGATGCGGATAGGTCGGATCACCCGTTATTGCCACGGTAAAATCCAGTGCAGCTTTATCGAATTGTCCCAGATCCATGTATGTAAGGCCACGGTTGTTAAATGCTTTCCAGAACCTTGGACGCACATGCAATGCGACGGTATAGTCTGTAATGGCCTCCTGAAGACGACCCAGAGCTCTATAACTGTTGCCGCGATTGACGCGCGCTTCGGCATGATCTGATTCTTGTGCAAGGACTCTATCGAAATCGATAATTGCTTCTTGTGTCTTCCCTTGTTGCATCAATATTGTACCCCTTGCGAAGTAAAGCGCTGTGAGGCCATTCATTCTTTTCAATGCCTGATTCAAATCAGCTATCGCATGCTGTGGATCCTCACCGGAAATAAGCTTGGCGCGATTATATAACGCATACCAGTTGCCTTGGTAGTTGTCAATAGCTTGTTGCCAAAGAGAAAGATTTGTGCGCCAAACCCGTATCTGATGTCGTGTCGCCCACAGTCCCGTGATACTGACTGCGGAGAGGACAATAATTGCAGGGTTTGTTATGAGGTTGCTCAAAGCCGTCCCTCGCTCTGTATTCATGAATCGTGCAGAGAGCCGGGTGATACCGATGACGAGAGCGAGGATAAGAGCAATAGATGGAAGGTAAGTGTATCGGTCCGACATAAAATTCGTACCCACCCCTTCACCTGAAAGGATTGGGGATATCGTGATGATAAACCATGCAAGCGCAAAGGTAAAAGGCGATCTGCGACGATTCTTATTGAGTCCAAAGGTGATAAGCAGTATCACTATCATAGGGAGTACGTAAATCCCCCAACCGATTGTTTTCAAGAACACCTCACGCGGATAGACGATCGCACTTTTTAGAGGAACAAGGGTATGTGCAATGAATAGACACAGGCGAAAACTTGCTATCAACGCATGCTGAATGAAGGACGGTAATCCGGAGAAAAAACCCGTCACTGCCTGGGCAGATCGGATGGGATCAATCCCTGTCGCCTCTGATCCCTGTGTAAAACCATAGCCGTACAAATAGAGCATGATCAGCATCACCAGAAGCAAGGGTATCTTATCCCACAATACGATCCGCGGTGATCGCCGCAGAAAATAGTCTATCAAGAAGGCGACGGCAGGAAACGTAATACCCATTGACTTCGATATGCAGGAGAGCCCAAAACAAAACGTTGCCATCAGAAGCCATTTCCATTCTTTCTTATTTGTACAATGGGATATCCACGCATGACAAGCAAGCAAGTAAAACAAAGCAAACAAAACATCCTTCCTTTCTACTGCCCATGCCACTGATTCCACACGAAATGGATGGAAGGCCCAGATCACTGCGCTAAATCCGGCGATCAGATAGCGACTTTGCGTTTCTGTAGGCCATATCCTGGGTATAAGACGTGCGATCAGAAAAAACACCAAAACCGCATTACATGCATGCAACAACACATTGTCGAAGTGCAAAAGAGATGCAGTAATACCAAAAAGATCGCGTTCGATCATCCATGTGAGATAAACGAGTGGTTTATAGTATGGTGTCCAGAGTTGATAAGAGAAGATTGCCTGGAGATCTGTGATGTCATGCTGGAGCAGAAGACGATTCCGTGTGATCAAAGGCAGATCATCCATGTTGAAAAATCCATGCTGCACCACAGACCAAAATGCTGCAAGGACAAATAACACGATACCGATGGGCCATGAGAAAGAAGGCTTTCTATACCATGAAACTGATTTTTGTCGCGTATTTTTCAGGGTCATCGGAATTTCGAAAGTAAGAATTACATTATGGACTTGTCAGAGATGTTGATGCTCGGTGATCCCGGATTGTATCAGGTATCAATGGAATTACAACCGGAAGACGTACAAGATGTACAGGAGTGGGCAATTGGGCTAGATGGCATCATCCTGCAGTTCCGAAGTCGTTATGGTGCTGGTCGTGCAGTAGCAGCACCGCAAATGGGTATTTTCAAGCGGCTGGTGTGTATGCATATCGATGCACCTGTGGTGATGATCAATCCCATTTTATCTGAGATGAGTGCGGAAATGTTTGAGATCTGGGATGATTGTATGTGTTTTCCGAATCTTCTCGTGAGAGTAAAACGACACCGGAGTTGCATATTGCAATTTCGTGATCTGGACTGGAAGGAGCATACCTGGCATCTCAAAGACGATCTTTCAGAATTGTTGCAACATGAAGTGGATCACTTGAATGGTATTCTTGCAACGCAGCGGGCAATTGACAATTGTGCATTTCAGTGGAGGTAGAATCGAAGATATCGACCAGGTGAGGAACAGATGTAGGCATGGTAGAGAAAGTAATTTAGTTGAAGTACAATCTCCGAAGAAGGTATCTACCAAGGATGCTATTCTTTAAGCGATCTATGTTCTTTAATTTTACGGATCCCTTCATACATCTCTACTGCGCCATTCAAGACATGCGCAATCGCATAGATCAAAAGCCCGTGTTCGATTTCGATTTCCAACGTTTTCCGCTCTTCAAACACTTCAATGATGGTAACCACAAGCAGGCAGATTCCTGCGAGAAGGTTTAATGTCTTTAGTTTCATTTTCGAAAGATTTTTATTGATGTCAAATGTAATCCAGGGATCAATGGAAATGAAAATGAGAATCTAATATCGGCCAAAGGCCAATCAGACCTGCCAGTTAGCAGCCACCCTTCGACAAGCTCAGGGCAAGCTTAACAGCTACTTAGAAACCACTTAGAAGCCACTTAGTATTTATATTCGTCGTATGGAAAAGTTCAGAAGTATCTGTGTGTATTGTGGGTCAAGCACCGGTCGAGGAAGCACTTTTACAAAGGCAGCCATAGAGCTTGCAGAATACCTTGTCGCCGAGGGTTGTCGTCTGGTTAATGGGGGAGGGAGCATTGGTCTCATGGGAGTCATGACAAACCGCATCCTTGAACTTGGAGGTGAGGCTATCGGTGTGATACCGATGAGTCTGAAGGTGCGGGAAGTCGCGCATCTCGGAATGACGGAGCTCATCGTCGTACCAGACATGCATTCCAGAAAGCTCACGATGGTCAACCTCTCTGACGCCTTTATTTGTCTACCTGGAGGCTTTGGGACATTAGACGAACTGTTCGAGACACTCACATGGTCTCAATTGTACTTGCATCGAAAACCGATAGGGATACTCAACGTAGATGGTTTCTTTGATCCGCTCCTTCAAATGCTCAGTCGCATGGTACAGGAAAATTTTCTGAAGGCAGAGGCACGTGCCCTGCTGCATACACATGAGGAGATACCTGCACTCTTTGAAAAGCTGTATTCTCCGTCTAAGTATAATTCCCAAAAATGGGATACCGAACCAGCTGATTAGGACACCCTGCGCCTTAGTGTAGTCTAAACGAGCATACTTCGGAGGCTTTAGCACCTGACGAAACCTGATTAATGCGCCATGCAATCCTGAATCACGACATCCAGCATATGCTCCATAGACCAGCCATATGCTCTCGCTTGCTGAGGGACAATGCTTGCCGGTGAAAGACCGGGAATCGTATTTACCTCCAGCAAGTAGAATGTGCCGTCTTTCAAGATATAATCACAACGCACAAGACCACGGCATTTCAGAACCTGATAAATTCTCCGGGATTGTTCCTGGCACATGATTGTCAGCTGTGCATCGAGATGCGCGGGTGTTACTTCCTGACTTGCACCTTCATACTTCGCCTGGTAATCAAAAAATTCATTTTTCGGGATGATCTCGGTAATCGGAAAGACATGGACCTGCTTTCCCTCGCGTACAACACCACAGGAGAATTCTCGTCCTTCAATAAAAGATTCGATGATGATTTCATGATCATATTGTGCCGCGTTCTGTAATGCAGCACGCATCTGATCAGAGGTATTTACCCGCGACACACCATAGCTCGAACCATTGTTATTGGGTTTCACAAATACGGGATATTGAAATACCTGCACGTCAATGTCTTCCATATCTTCAGAAGCGATCACAGTCGACCAAGCCATGGGCACGGAGAAGTTTTTCAGAAAATCTTTGCACCATTGCTTGTTAAAGGTGAGAGCAGATGTCAATGTGTCGCATGTGCTATGTGGAATTCTTCTGGCTTCGAAGTACCCCTGGATTTTACCATCTTCTGCAGGCGTGCCATGAATAATAAGGAAGACGAAATCAAAATGCACCTTGTCCAGTCCTTCTTTCAGACTGAAATCATTGAGGTCGACCGGTTGACCGGTCTCTTGTTCTATCCAGCCATGGGGTTCAAGAAGAATTGTCTTGCTCGTATACTTTATGGGATCGAGGTGTTGTGCAACAAACTTAGCGCTGGCCAATGCGATGCTGCGTTCTGCCGAAGGGCCGCCTGTGAGGATTACAATGTGTTTAAGGTTTCCCGACATCTAAAACAAAGGTACTATATGTCACCGCACCAGATTCTTCTCAATGTTCGATTGCCAATCAGGAATGATTAAGTGTACGTCAGCTATGATTAAATGTGTATCGAGTGCGCTGATAAAGGCAAAACCCGCACTGAGTGGTCATGATATTGAGAATGGGGAACTCAGAATGACTCAGATCTCGCGCAGAGAGCGCATTGCACGGAGGAATTCATCCCGGCGTGTGCGTGCAACACCGATTTTCATACCATCCTTAAGTACAACATAACCACCATCACCTTTCAGATAGCGTTCGACTTCGTGGAGATTAATCAGGTGAGATTGATGTGTTCGGAAGAAATGATACGGCTGCAGTAATGGCTCATATTCTTTTAGGGTTTTACTGACCAGAAGCGATGATTTATTTTTCATATAGAATTTGGTATACGCACCCTGTGCCTCACAGCGCACGATGTTACGGACAGGAATGTATTCGAAGCTTTCGCTGGTGGATAAGGTGATGACCGGATTCTCATTCCGTGTGTTGGAAATATTGGTCAGGAAGTGCTCCAGGTTGCGATGTTGGGGTGTACCTGCCTTCCTTACTTTCTGCACGGCAGCTTTCAGTTCATCCGGATCTATGGGTTTGAGCAGATAGTCCAGCGCATTGAACTTGAAGGCACGGACAGCATAGTGATCATAGGCAGAGGTGAATACAAGTTGAAACTCTGGCTTTCCGATCTCCCGCAACACATCGAATGCCGTACCATCGCCGAGCTCAATGTCCATAAAGACCACTTCCGGCCGCATCGACTTAATTGCATCAATGGCAGTCTTCACATCTTGAGCTTCGCCGACAATCGTAATGCCTTCGCAATAGGTCTTGATAAGGCTTTTGAGCACCTCACGATTCAAATGTTCATCTTCTACTATCAACGCCCGGAGCATAGTCTTAAAGTTAATTCGTGTGGTGAGACTGGTTATGCGAATAAAACTAACAACCAAAGAAGTACAAATAGAGTTCTGGCTCTCACCCTCTCACCTTCTCATTTATCCGCCGTAGCAATGCGTCCGCGTGCCGCCGAAGCTTTAGCGGAGGAGCAAGGAGGACCTTCTCACCCTCTGTCTTACCCCCACGTATTCAGATCCGTAAAGGCACCGTAGCTTATCAGTCTGACATAGAGATCTGAAAACCCGACCCAGATCAGGCTACACCAGGCAAAAAGCTTGTGGCGCTGGTTCAGGAAGGATATTTTCTTGTATGCTCCAAATTCCAGTTTGCCCATCCCGGCACAGGAGAAACAATCTTTACGCCCACCTATCAGGTGTCGCCACGAATGACAACCGAAAGTGTAAAGTGCCAGAAGAGTGGCATTGATTAATAACACGAACGAACCAACTCCGATTCCAAATTTCCCTCCCCTGAAAAATCCCGCAATCGCATCAGCATAAAGGATTGGTATGAAAATAATTGCGACGTACAGAGCATACCTATGCAAGTTTTGAAAGATCATCAGGAAGTTCTCGCCATGATAACCTTTGTCTTTTCTTGGTATTGACCCGACAGCACATGCGGGTGGAGTACCAGAGAAAGCCTTATAATAAGCTCCACGATAATAATAACAGGTAAAGCGAAATGACAGCGGAAAAATGAGGATCAGGAGTGCGGGAGAAGCAGGGAGCCATGCAGGCCACCAGGAGGGCCAGGAGCCCAATATTGCATGGTACAATGGCACATTACCTGCCATAGCTGGGTCGGTAAAGACGACCGGAGAATAGAAAGGTGAGAGATATCCACCAAATCCACTGACACCTCCATCATACCAGTAGTGTGTTCCCTGAAAAGCAGCCCATGTAGCATATAAGATAAATGCACCAAGTCCACAGAGTACCAGCAATGGTTCTACCCACCATCGATCGGTACGTAATGTGGAGAGAAACGATTTCTTTGGAAGAGTCAATGTACTCACCGGCATAATCAAGCATATCATTTGTGCATCACAAAGTAACCAAGTTTCCAAATAGAATACAGGTTAGGGCCCTGAGGGGTGTGTATAACATATTGCCCTTCTTCCGTGTACCCAAGAGGTGTTCTCAGAACCATGTCTCGCAGGCATTCGGGCTCCAGGCGTCTGAGTGATGGCGCTATTTCCCATGCAATTGTTATACACCCGACTAAGTGTAACCTCGAAAAGTATATTGTGAATATACAAACAAATGATACTAATGCATCTATGTTAATCACAGATTTAGAAGGAAATGAAGAATGATTGTTTTTAAAAAATCCTATGTGCCCTGCTGAAAGGGATGCTGAGTATATTGTGAATATACTAACACATGACAGCTTTCTATGTTATGTCTAAGTTATCTCCTTCACCCATAAAGACACCCAGTATTTCAAATCTTCCGCAGGAATTAAATCCTTCAATCCTACTCCGCTTTGTCTCAATTGAGTAAGAAACTCCAGCATTACCGCCATATGTTTTTGCAACTGCCTCATGTTTACATCATAAAGCGTATGTGGGGTTTCTTCATGTACAAGAATCAGGTTGCTTCTCCGCAATACCCGGAGATGCTGTGAAATCGTCGGACCTGACAGCGGTAACAGCGTGAGAAATTCGCTAAAACGGGTATCCCCATGTTTCAATAAGTACATCATGATCTTCACCCTCGCTGGATGACTCATTGGTTTCGACATCTCAGCGACCAACTGAGGAAGCAGATTAAATCTCTCTTTTTGTGTAAATGCCATATGTGGTGGTTAAGTTGTGCAAAGAAAGATATACAACTTATCTGAAAAGCGACAGGTGATCCATACGATTTTAAGAAATATGCACGTTCTTCAGGAGATGAAAAAACAGATTGCTATACTTCTGGTCGCGTCATTAGGTGTACTTACATCCGGATGTGATGCGCTTCGGCAACTGACAGGTGAGACGCTCACCATAGAAGAAATCGCCCGAGGTCTCAAGGAGGCCCTCGAGATCGGGGTGGGTGAGGGAGCGAATGCACTTTCGCAAGTCGACGGATATTTCAAAGGTCCGTACAAAATCCTCCTACCACCTGAAGCGCGAAAGGTCACGGACAGACTCAAGTTCATTCCAGGTTTCACGCAAGCAGAGGAAATCATTCTTGAAAAAATCAATCGGGGTGCAGAAGATGCCGCGAAGAGTGCAAAGCCGATTTTCGTTGATGCTATCCGAAAGATGACCTTCCAGGATGCGGCAGGTATTCTCCTGGGAGAAAAGAATGCAGCAACAGTATATCTTCATCAGGCAACCTATGAACCATTGTATATAGAGTTTCATCCCGTGATCGTAAACTCACTCAACAAATTCAATGCGATAGAATACTGGGCAGATGCAGTCAATGCATACAACAAAATCCCATTCGTAGAAAAGGCGAACCCCAACCTTGACGAGTATGTCACACAAAAAGCCTTAGATGGAATGTTCAGTATGGTAGAGTTGAAAGAGCGACAGATCCGAGCCGATGTCTCACAGCGCACCACTGATTTGTTAAAGAAGGTCTTCGCGAAGCAGGACTGAAAACCGGCTGCTAGCTATTCTCTGTTGGCTGTTCGCTGATTCATTTTCTTGGCATAACCCGGGAACACAAATAAAGTCCTTCGATTCGCCCTTGATTGATCCCTCCTTGACCGCCGTAGCGATGCGCGAAGGAGGTTGATCCCTTTGATCCGGTTTCTCCTGTTTTCCCGATTTCCCTGGTTTCACCCTCTTCAAAGCACATACACCACACTCGCGTGATGCACGGGACCTCCGAGTTCCGGCTTAAGTTTTTTGAGCTCTATCCGCACGTACTCCGTGTCCGGGAAAGCGTTCTTGATTTCCTCTGCGATGCTTTTAGCAACAGTTTCTATGAGATGTCGTGGATTGTCCATCTGCCTCTGACAGACCTGATACACGGTTTCATAATTGATTGCATCGTGCAGATTGTCGGAGGCACCGGCTTGCTCCATATTATAAGAGATCTGTACATCGACGAGGTAGTTATTCCCACGTTTGCGCTCTTCGGTGTAGTAACCGTGATGTGCGTAGAATGCCATGCCTTCAAGATTCAATTGTCCCATAAATTCGTTTTATTCCGATCAAATATCCGAAATCCCCGCCCGACTGAATGTCGTTGAGGGCGGCGAAATCGGAAATCCGAAATCGAATAGTTTTCCCAGATAATTCGTTTTAATCCGAGCAGATATCCGAAATCCGAAATCGGAAATCCGAAATCGAAATGGCTATGTCTTCGTGTTTCACCACATCCCAAAACTTCTCCTTTTCAATATTCCCTCCACACACAATCGCCACCACTCGTTGACTTTTATACTTGCCTGCATCCTTCATCATTGCCGCCACAGCTACTCCTGCTGCGCCTTCGATACGCTCTCCATGTGTTTCACAGACTTCATGTATCGCATCGGCAATCTCTTTTTCTGAAACAAGGAGATATCGCTTCACCAACTTCTGACAGATCGGAAAGGTGATCGAACCATTCTCCATCCCTCCTGCCGAACCATCGGATAGCGTAGGTTTAGATTCATCCAAATGTACGACGTGCCCGGCCTCCACACTCAACTTCATTTCGGGTGAATTCTCAGGAAGACATCCGATGATCTCTGTTTGCGGAGAATACTCTGCAAACCAGGTTGCAATACCGGAGATCAATCCACCTCCTCCTACTGTGACATACACAGCACGGATATTTTCTAACTGACGTGTGAGTTCAATACCAATCGTTCCTTGCCCGGCGATGATATCCGGATCATTGTATGGCGAGATCCATGTTGCATGCTGATCATGTGCCATCTGCTTAGCATAGAGTTCGGTTTCAAGTGAATCCCTGCCATGTGTGATGAGTTCAACGGGATATTGTTTCAACGCTGCGACTTTAGCAGGAGAAGCATTTTCTGGGATATAGATTTTTCCTGACAGGCCGGTAAGTTGTATTGCACGTGCCACACCCAATCCGTGATTACCGGTAGAGGCCGTGATGATGACGGGAAGGGTGGGATTCTCGCCCGATCGAATCGTTCGAGCAGGTATTCCCGCTCTGATGTGGCGTTGCTCATCCATGAAAGACAGAACTTTATTCATCGCACCGCGCGCTTTGAAGGATCCCGTATATTGATGATTTTCCAGCTTCAGGTAGATGTCTGCACCTGTCCGCTGACTGAATTGAGTAGAATGCAACAAGGGAGTATCCAGAATATAGTCGCGGATCCTGTTTTCTGCTGCTTCGATATGAGGTGCCGTGATATTCAAAACAATTTTATCGCATAAACTGATTTTGCAAGTTCAAAACTAGTCAATGGATCAATGACAAGCCATCACCCTTCTCTTCGCCAGCTCCCGAAATGATGAAGGGTGTTCAGAAGGGGGTGAGTTAAATCTGATCATATTGATCCAATGCGGTGCAAAATTTGAGCACCCGACGACGTAGTGCATTGTATCTGGCATGGGCGCTGTTTCCGAAATCTTCAAGTTTCTTGTACAACGCAATATTGAGCGGGCGGTCTGGGGAGGGAAATGCAGGGATAAGCAAAATCTCTGTATGCGGACGCAACCGTGGCATTGCCATCATCACGAGGATCGCCTCGATGGTATCAGTATCTCCCTGCCTTAGGTCGTCAAGACCTTTGCGCACGAGTTCCCAGCCGGGAAGTTGATCAAGTTGGATGTGAACCATGTTCATTCAAAAAGTGCTCAACTTTAAATTTCAATTCTTGAAACTCAACGGTGGGAAAACGGAGATATTCTTCTTTCACACTCTCCATCAATTCCAGCATTTTCACCTGTTTCGGTATCAATGTTACAAATCCTGTTGCATCTGACATATCCTGTTCATAACCTCTTTGAATCTTGGATATAATTTGCGAGACGAGATCATAGTGATAAAAACTCACTGATCCAATCTGTTCAATGAATTCACTCCTTTCCCGCCATCCTGGTAAAACTGGAACGAAATGATGTGGAGCTGCGATTTCAAGATTGATATTCAAAGTGTCTTTCAAACGCCGGAGGACCTGGTAGCATTCAGTATTATCCGGTTCAAAAAACAAATCGATATCAATCGTCGAAGAACGGATATTGTAAAGTACTGCAGTCGCGCCTCCACTAAAGTAGACGCTGGTATATGCTCTGATTGCAGATCCAAATGCTTGCATGAACGCAGCAATCATGTCTTTATTGGAATACTCTCTCACCTCTGCAAGATACGAAGTCCATGAGGCGGTATCATGCGTTCAAGACATACGCCACAAGCAATACCACGAAGACAACTATCGCCAGGATCAAAATGACCAGCAAAGTATTATCCACAGAGTTGATAAGTTTATTTCCAAAATAGGCTAAGAACGCCCCCAGTAAAATCAGGCCGATGAGACGTTTAATGCGTTGTGCTTTCATTCTCCGTCGAAAGGTGCGCAATTAATGCCAAAATCGCATCGCGTTCCTCATCTGTGAAAGACGGACCTGAGATACGTTTTTTAAGACTTTTACTTTGCTCAACCGTCAACGTACAATACCAGTAATCATCCTTAAGATTGAAGATGGCAAGTGCGCCGGCGTTTGTCGAGCGATCGCCATGATGACAGGAACCGCATTGGCGATCTACAGCTGTAAAAGCAAGGGTGCCTTGATCAGTTTTCACACTATCAGCAATGATCCGCAGTGGAGGGAGTTCAGCAGGGTAGGCAATTGCGGAATCAGAGTGTGTCGCCTGTGATATACAAGCCATCAGGGACATCACGATCATTGTGACGAGATGATTGATCATGCGTGGAATTTGAGCATTCAAGTTACACTCTGCACATTTTGTAGATCAACATACGAAGTTAACCGCCAGAGATGAAGGATGTTCTTTCAGATGGGCACCTTTGTACCTCACTCTCAGGGTTAACTCTGCAATGAAAATCGCACTTACAGGTATGACAGGTCACCTTGGCTCCGCAGTCTTACGGGAATTACATGTGAGAAATTATACGGTCAAGGCTTTAGTCAGAAACGAAAATCGACCGGGTTTCACCAGCATTCCTGTGGACCAGGTCGTGGGTGACATTCTGAAACGAGATACACTTGTTCCCTTGATGCAGGATTGCGACGCACTCATCCATGCGGCGGCGGTCATCTCTATCAATGGTGATCCGGAAGGCATTGTGCATCGGACGAATGTAGAGGGAACCAGGAATGTAATGGAAATTGCAAAACAATGTGGCGTAAAACGTGTGATTCATATCAGTTCGATTCATGCATACAAGCAGACGCCTATGGACGCAATATTGAATGAATTGCGCGAGCAGGTAGATGAACATGCATTTGCCTATGACCGCTCAAAGAGAAAGGGACAAGAGATTGCCCTTGCGATGAACCAGGAAAAGATGGATGTCCTTGTGATGAATCCCACTGGAATCATTGGACCCTTTGATTTTCAACCATCAAAAGCAGGTCAGATGATGATAGACTTGCTTTCAGGGCGTCTGTCATTTGTGATCCAGGGTGGTTTTGATTTCTGTGATTGTCGTGATGTTGCAAATGGTATCGTGAATGCATTGACACAAGGTTCACCGGGAGAATGTTATGTGCTTTCCGGGAAATGGTGCAGCCTTGAGGAAATCGTCTCCATGCTATCTGACAGTTCAGGGCGTCGTATCAGGGTTTTTTCGGTTCCTCCATTTCTTGCAAAAGCCGGTCTACCGATCGCGAGACTTCTGGGTTGGATTGGCAACAAAGAGCCCTTATACACAAATGAAGCATTGGCGGCAATATGTACAGGCAACAAATGCACAAGCAGTGCTAAAGCAATGCGTGATTTAAATTACCGTGCACGACCATTGCATGAGACCCTCCGTGATACCTTTCAGTGGTTCCGGGAATCAGGATACCTTGGTAAAGATTGATGAATTGATCTGAAGTTTGATAATCTGTTTATAAAAACTTCCATGGTTGAAACAGCCATTTCATTTTCACTGTATCAGAAAATTATCTTTATCTGGATAGTCCTTGCTGTCGTCATCTTCTTTGTGTTGTTAAAAATCCCCGCACCGTATGGCAGGCACGCCGCTGCACACTGGGGACCAACAATCAGTAATCGTATAGGTTGGTTGATCATGGAATTACCTGTTCTGATCATTCTTTACCTGTGTATCATACCTGCCTATGCAACAATAGCTCTTGAAGCATGGATCATGATAGGTTTATTCACGCTACACTATATCTATCGCACCTGTATTTATCCATTTCGACTCCGCACCAAAGGTAAAACCATGCCATTGGTGATTGTTGGTTCAGGTATCTTATTCAATATGGTGAGTGGATTCTTGCTGGGCTACTTCTTTGCCCGTTTCGAAAACTATCCGTTGTACTGGTTTGCGGATATCCGGTTTATCTTCGGGTTATTGATCTTCTTTACAGGTCTGTATATCAACTGGAAGGCTGATAATATGCTGATTGGTCTGCGCAAACCTGAAGAGACGCATTATGTCATCCCGCGAAGTTGGTTGTTTGAGAAAATCAGTTGTCCGAATCTCTTTGGCGAGCTCGTTGAATGGCTTGGCTTTGCAATTCTCTGCTGGAATCTACCGGCGTTGGCCTTTTTTATCTGGACGGCGGCGAACCTGATTCCGCGTGCACTCGCTCATCACAAATGGTATCAGAAGAAATTCAGTGTGTATCCAGCCGGGAGAAAGGCGATATTGCCATTTGTCATTTAAGATGAAAGCCCTGCTGGTGATCCCGGGCTCGCATTTTGTACAACGCTTCTCGCAAGCAGGACAGCGATACACACCAGGGTAATAAATAAGGTCTTACCCAGTTGTTGTTCGATACTCGTTTCACCTATCATCGCAAACAACGTCGTTGCGTAAATAGCAAGCAGAACATAGTTGAACGGTGTGCGAAACAATGGATAGAGTAAAAGAAAGAAAAAAAGTGCACCACCAACAAGACCGAAGGCGGTAAGAATAAAGATAAACTCACTGATCGGCGGGTAGCGGCTCTCTTCCGGGAAACCAGGAGTCTTCTCAGCATACATCCGGCGCATTTCCGTATGCAGATCTCCGATACCCGTACCGGTAATGAGATTCTCTTTCACAAGGTCAAGACCATGCCTGATCGATGTGATACGCACATTGTCAGAATATTCCGCAAGTGCACCCTGTTCTTTCAGCATCCTGAGATCGTACAGTACATAACCGATTTTATTCATCACACTCGGAAATGTATTGTAGGCAATTAAAACGAGAAGCAATACCCCGAGAGCAGATGCAATACCAAGCTTCCACCTTCCATCACGCAACACCACGAAAGTCAGTATCGTGACGAGGCCACCGTATAAAGCAAGCAATCCTGTCCGTACCGCCAACACATGCACCACGATGGTCAGAAATACTCCCATAATAATTAATGCTCTTCGCTTTTTGTTCTTTGCCCTCTGCTCGCTGTCTTCGTATGCTAATGCAAATGCGATGCACGCAGCCAGTGCCATAAAAAAACTATAACGGACATGTGTGATCGGTGTGGGTATCGTTTTGCCGAATTTATACAGCGCATTATAACTTTCAAAATGCAGAGCATAGTCTATCATAAGGCTTAATGCTGAAATTGCTGATATTCCGATGAACATAAAAAGTAATCGCCTCCAGGTTTCTGAAGATAATTTCCTGTACCCGTAAAATCCAATTGGAATGGCAGCATACAGAATATTTTCCCAGGTAAGCTTCGCCCATCTACCTGTGTCATCCGAATGTATTCCTGATATGACATACAAGAGCACAATGCACATCAGCGCTATAAATGCGCGATACGCCCGGAGTTCACGAAACGCAGTACGATCAAGCACACCATTGAGGATGGCTACTCCGAAAATCACCCCGGAAAAAATAGAGAGTAATGCTTTTGCATAAAAGAGGCCAACCATGCCTGTTGCAAAAACCAGAAATAACACGCCCTCGCTTGTCAGGGCTGCCCTGATGGCTTCAGTCCACTCATCCCATTTGCTCCGCGATGCCGGTTGCTCAGTCATGCAAGACGGTGTTGGGTATGCATGTCCACATCAAATTCCATTGTTGTTTCCGCTCAGTTTACGGGCATTTTCTGCGACGATGAGTGCTTCGATGATTTCATCCAGGTCTCCGAGGATGATGCGATCGAGATTATAGAGCGTGAGATTGATGCGATGATCTGTCACCCGGTTTTGTGGATAGTTGTATGTGCGGATTTTATCAGACCGGTCACCTGTACCAACGAGAGATTTCCGGGCAGCAGCAATTTTATTATCATGTTGGGTACGTTGGGCATCATAAATTTTTGAATAGAGCCTTTGGATCGCGATCTCCCGGTTCTTGATCTGCGATCTTCCATCCGTACTCTCCGCAACGATACCTGTAGGAAGATGGGTAAACCTCACTCCCGATTCCGTCTTATTCACATGCTGTCCACCGGCACCACTTGACCGGAAGGTATCGACTTTCAAATCTTCTTTACGGATGTTGATATCTTCCATTTCGAGTTTAGGCATCACGACGACAGTAGCCGCAGAAGTATGCACGCGACCCTGTGATTCTGTCTTCGGTACACGCTGTACACGATGCGCACCTGATTCGAATTTGAGTTTGCCATAGACATCGGTCCCTGAAACTTCCATCACGATTTTACTAAATCCTCCTACCGTACCTTCATTCGCAGTATCGATTTCCACTTCCCATCCTTGCGACTCAAAATACTTTGAATACATGCGAAAGAGATCCCCGGCAAAGATGCTCGCTTCATCACCGCCGGTACCGGCACGGATTTCAAAAATGACGTCCCGTTCATCCTCGGGATCTTTGGGGATCAGCAATTGTCTGATCTTCTCTTCGAGCTGTTCACGTTGTGGTTCGAGTGTTTCTATTTCAGCTTTCGCAAGTGAGCGCATTTCAGGATCATCGTCACTATTAAAGTGACTTTGGGCAGATTGCACATGTAGGAGAACAGCTTCATATTCACTGAATGTTTCTACGATTTCTTTCAGGTCCGCATACTCTTTGTTGACAAGGGCATAACGCTTACGGTCTCCCATCACTGCAGGATCAGTGAGAAGTTCTTCCAGGTTCTTGTAACGGTTCCGGATGGAGGCTATTTTGTCGATGAATTCCACGATACAATAAATAAAACAGTTGCAAAACTAAGGTTTATGACGCCATGTCCGGTTGGAGAAATTGTGACGGAGAGGAGAGATATAATCTTCGGCCGCTAACCTTTGCGGCTGCCCTTTGTAAAGTCATAGACCTGGCTGACTGCACGATATCTAACCCAAAGCTCACCAACAACTAATATCGATGCACCTGAGATAAATAGGGTATTGCGGGTGAGTTCAACACCATGTACCGAATCCGGCAGCAAGGGACGGATCAAGAGCAGCTCTATCGCAATGACAACCGCCGATGATAAAATCAATACCATACTCATCGTGCGTATGAATCGCAATTTGCGTTTCTGCTTTTCGACATGACAATTGATTAAAAAAAGGCGTGCAGATTCATGCCTGGGATTGATTTTGATCAGTTCCTGCAGGACATATACCGCTTCGGGAAGGCGATCGAGATTGTACAGGGAGGCAGCCTTTTGAAATAACGTCTCGAAGTAGAGATCGCGCCCATTGATCCTTTCCAGGTTATGCTCGATGGCAAGCTCCGTAAGATGGTCGGCTAGCCGGATGTGTTGATGATATTTACCGGTTTCAAAGAGCGCTTCGGCATAGGAATCCATCACCTCGGCATATTCCACTACTGGTAGATCCCTGATGACGGTTCTGTTCCTGTCCACATAGGAGATCTTCTCCCGGTACTCGCCGGAATCAATCGCTTTGAAGCCATGATATGCCGTTTCGGCATGTGCTGTCAGATCAGTTTTCATTCTGCCTTCTCAATTACATAGAGCATCGGTCTTGAGGGACTCACATCCAGCTCCAGGGCTACGGTGTGTAAGTCGAGTAAATATAAGCCATCCGGAACATTCTCCGGTGCATAGATCATCTCTGTGATCGTACAAGCTGACCTTATGATACCGTTCACAATCCAAAATGCTTTGTGACCTGCCAAAGCCCCTCCGTCTGCTTCCGGATCCACGGAGGGCAAATCCGTTAACAAATGCTGATAGCCCAACTCCGCGATCCACGCCATCGCCGCAACATCAAACCAGGGTGGATTCGTACCTGTGTATTGACGACGCTTCTTATCCTCCTGGTTGGGAAGTGTACGCACTATTAAGACATCAGCATGGTGTTCGATTAATGGTTCGAGTTGACTTTTGGTAACTCTCGCTCCTTCACCTTCCCTCTTTTCCGGTTGGACAGTGACTAGTTCTGCGACGAAGAGAGATGCAGTCATGCATTTTCTGATCGAATAGGGACCCTGCAGGATATGACCAACACATTCTGTGTGTGTGCCATTGCCATGAGGATTGACTGAGATATTAAAAAAATTGACCGGCGCACCGGCTTCCAGTGAACCAATGAACTCTCCTGATCGTACAGGTGTAGCTTCATAAAGAGGGGCACCATACGCATTCGGCTGATTGTCTTCACCATTCATCAACGGAATGGAAATATCAATCGGAACAGATAAGTCCGCAGTGTATTCATCTCCATTCCACGTGAATTTAATTTTCATACTGTGTTAGCTTTTCGCTGATCACTTTAAGCACCGATGCTTTCTCAATCTTATAGAGATCGTCCGGTGACTTGTAGTGAGCGCGTCAAACCCATTTGAATTTGAACTTGCGCTTGCATTTAATTTCGGTCTCTCTGACAAAGCCGGTGATATCATATGCTTGCATCTGCATACAAAGATGCAAACCAGCAGGAAAAGAAAATATAAACCTTAAACAGGTTGTTGAATTTCAATGCACGGCGCAGTCTCCGTCCAGGATGAGTGTACCGGTATTCCTGATGAGCTTACTTGTACTGATTCCGGGATGCGGATAAATCTGCGTGTCGGTAAGTGTAAGCGTACCGAAATTGTCAATTGCGCTGCCTTCCGCGGCACTACCTGCAATGATATATAATCCACTGATCGATGCATTCACTCCGTCATTGATTTGAAATACGCGCGGTTCAGACAATCCATACACCGTGATATCGTCTGCGGGATTCGCAGTAATGGACAACGGCGAATCGATGATGACGTGAGCAGCCTCCAACGAAATTGTCTGTCCATGCAGGGTTGATTTAAATGTAATTGTCTCGCCGGAATCTACGCATCCTGCACACCATGGCAGTGAGCCTGGCCCTTCATCGGAAGTACTTGTGACAAGGTTACAGTGGATTTGAATACTATAGTCTTCTACCTCACCATAGTTGAATGTCAGGCAAGGTGTACTGTAATAAAGACCATATCTCATTGATACGCGCATTCTTGTCACTCCGATATAAGATGTAACAGGAATATTGATTGTCCCTGACGCAGTACCGGAAACACCGCCTGCTTGAAACACGCGTTCGCCGGGATTCTGAAAAACTCCATCATGGTTAGAATCTATCCACACTCTGAAATTCTCATTGAGCGGTTGCCCTGAATATCCTGCAGTAATACTTATCGGGAAACTACCGCCCGCCGAGACATGGGCCGTGAGATTCGTAAAATTCGTGTATAGACCAGCACCGGAGGTGTTCGCAAATGTTCCCAGAGACACCTCACTGATCCAGCCATTTGCATTGCTGAGGCTTTGACTGGCACAGTATGCTGGTTCTGCTGTGGTGAAACTCTCCTCAATACAGCCGCTGATGTCCCCTCCAGTCCAATAGGGGGTGATCTTCACGTAAAGAGTTGTACTTGCGGGAAGCGTTCCGGGATTATATGTAGTGACGTTTCCGACATTGAAGAGATTCAGGATCTCACCGCCGCCGGGTGTCGTGCCAAGGGTAATTTTATATCCTTGTTGATTCCCTACAGAATGCGTCCAGAAAAGATCAGCACTGGTCGGGATATTCGTTGCACCATCCAGGGGATAAGTGAGTGCTGTGCATGCCGGTGCGACATTGGGTTCCGTAGTGAAATACTCTTCCATACATCCGGTAGCATTCCCTAAGCTGTTATACGGGACAACTTTGACATAGATATTTGAATTGAACGGGAACGCAGAGGAAGGGTCATAGGTTGTGATCTGGCCCACATCGATATTGTTTACAATATTGCCGGAGCCAGGTGAAGTGCCGATCGTAAGACGGTATCCATCTGCACCCGTGACAGCAACCCAACTGATATTCGAGTTTACATCCACTAATGTGGAGAGATGGACGGGTGAAGAGAGTTCCGTGCAAGGCGGAGGTGTGCAGGTACCCGTATTGCAAGTCGCATTTTGATATTCGTTGCGAATGAGATCACCGGGTTGCGGTCCGAATCCAAGAGAAAAGTTGATGCCAACACCAACTAAATGGCAGTAACTCATGATCGTGCCATCCACAGGCAGTATCGGGTTATCCGGATCGTAACATTGCTGTTCATCGCCCGCTTCACTGCCACAGTCATCGATCTGCGTATTGTTTCCATTCCAGACGCAATTATGCGTGTGCGGTGATCCGAAATTATGGCCCATCTCATGCGTGATGACTTCGATATTCCAGGAATAGTTTGGAAATTCAACGATGGTAGTGCTCAGGCTTGTACTAACGGCGCAAGGCACAAAGTTCGAACACAGTACATCGATGTATGCAATCCCACCTCCGAGATTCCGCGTACTCAGCAAATGTGCAAGTCGTCCGTCATATCCATTCTGGTCAATCTGGTCCACAAATTCATTGAGAATGTGACTTATCGTATCCAGCTCAGCATAAGGATCTGAGGTAGTCCAGACCATGATATCAGAAATGAATACAGGGATTTCTTCATTATCGTAGATCGTAGCAACTTCATTGAACAATGCAGCCACCCATGCCTCAGTATTTAAAACGCTGTTGCCATTGTCCTGATAAGACTTATAGTCGCATTCAAAGTACACCTCTACGCAATTCCCCGTCAGCATAGATCGTTGATTGATATTCTCACTGATATTGTGCATCACTTGCTCATCTGTCACAGCACAGTGATAGGTTTGTCTTTGAATGACATCGCTATCCTTATAGAATATATATTGCGCATCATTAACCCGATGCATCCGATGATTCCCCTGTTCAGATGAAAACAACACGCGTACTTCATCACCGATCATGCTCACAGTAGCGATAGAATTCAGATCACCTGCTACGATGCCACGATAGAACAACTGATCATCTCTCCTGGGAAACGACAGGGCATCATTTGTCCTGAGATGATACGCTTCACTAAAAATATCTACGCGATAGAGATCCAGGAGGATACCTTTATCTCTCAATGGGAGCGGAAGCTGAAGGAATTCTGGTCTTGTGGCATGAACGCGTGACAATACTTCGGACTTGAGGTGAAAGAACTCTGCATTGCGAACATGATCTGTCATATCCGGTAATGCTTCATCGACGCGTTCTTGTATGAATAACTCCGGTGAACTATGCGGATACATCTTCTTACGCGCCATGAGCTCTCGCGCGATGGGACGGAGATTGTCAAGGTGATCCTGTGCCTGGAGGGACCCATTGACAAGGAAGAAGAGTGCGATCAAAATCCACCTGGTATACATTGTCAGTACGTATGAAGTATTTTTTTACTGAAAAAAGGCGACTTCAGCAGAACTTAAAGTTCCCTTTCCGAATGAAGCCCCGCGTTCATGCTTTGGGTGAGACACAAATACAAAAGGAGGGCAAAAGTAATGTGTTCCACTGAGACATACCGTCAGGGTCTGTGAAAAGTCCTATTATTGACCGCGAAGTCAACTTCCATGTACCCTGATCTTTCTTACATATTGCATGCCATTCTCGGTACTCCCCCCGACAATGCCTTCAGTATCATCAAGACTTTCGGGCTTTTCCTGATCCTTGCCTTTTTGGCGAGTGCATGGATTCTGCGCTATGAGCTCAAGAGAAAAGAAAGCGAGGGCCTGATGAAGCCAATGAAAGAGACGATCATTACCGGTCGTCCCGCTACGCCATTTGAAATCGGAAGTAATGCATTGTTGGGGTTTATCCTGGGTTTTAAACTTCCATATCTCTTCATGCACTTTGACGAATTCCATGAGGATGCAGCTGGTGTGCTCCTTTCCACGAAGGGTACAATGTTGTGGGGAATCCTCGCTGCAGCAGTATTCGGGTACCTGAAATATTGGGAGTACAATCGAAAAAAAACGGGTAAGCCAGTCTTAACGACAGTCGAGGTGTGGCCTCATCAACGCATTGGTGATATCACAGTCCTCGCAGCAATTTCAGGAATTGTCGGTGCAAAACTCGCAGCACCCTTTGAAAGTGTAGAGAATTTCAAATCGTTTATCGACGACCCATTGGGCCAGTTGCTTTCGGGTAGCGGTCTTGCAATCTATGGAGGGCTCATTCTGGCATTCGTAGTGGTCCTGTGGTATGTGAAGAAAAAACAGATCCCACCGTTACATATCATGGATGCTGTGGCTCCGGCCCTCATGGTCGGTTATGCTGTAGGGCGTATTGGATGCCAACTCTCCGGTGATGGAGACTGGGGTGTTGTAAATACGCTGACCACTCCTTCATGGTGGTTTCTTCCTGATTGGGCATGGACATTTGACTATCCACACAATGTGCTCAAGGAAGGTATACCAATAGAAGGTTGTACATGGTTATACTGTCATAAACTGGCTCAGCCTGTTTATCCGACTGCGTTGTATGAAACGGTGTTCGCCTTTGCGATAGCGGGACTTCTCTGGGTTTTACGTCCACGTATCCATATTCCAGGGACGCTTTTTTTTATTTATGTGATCCTCACAGGTGTGGAGAGATTTTTTATTGAAAAAATCCGTGTCAATCCGGATATCATCATTGCCGGAATAAAAGCGACACAAGCCGAATATATTTCAGTACTTCTTGTAGTCATTGGGATTGGTGGTGTTTTGTGGTGTATGTGGAGAAAGCCCAGAGAGCACTAATACATCTTACTGGCACCGCCTAAAGCAAGAGATCTTTGTCGTCATTGGGGGTTGGTTTTTGTGGTGTATGCGGAGAAAGCCCTAAGTCTATTAATACACCTTGCAGGCCCCGACTAAAAGCCGGAGATCCTTGCATTATTGGGGGTTGGTTTTTGTGGTGTATGCGGAGAAAGCCCGCAAGCGCACTAATACACTTTGCAGGCGCCGCCTAAGGCCAGAGATCCTTCATTCATAATAAGCATGCTACCGTTAATTCCTGGATGTTGGAAAATCGTAATATCTGTAAGTAGGAGTGTGCCAGAATTCTGAATTGCATTTCCTTCGATGGCAGTTCCCGCAATAATATTCAACCCGCTGATAGAAACACTCACACCTTCATTGATTTCAAATACTCTTGTGGTAGAAAGACCATATACAGAGATATCGCTCAATGGGTTTGCGACAATCGAAACCGGAGCGTCAAGAGTGACATGTGCATTCTCCAAGAAAATTGTTTCTCCATTCAAGGTTGACGCGAATGTAATTGTGTCTCCGGACGAAACACAACCGACCGCCCAGGAAAGTGACCCGGGTCCCTGATCAAGCGTGTTTGTCACCTTATTGCACTGAATATTGACGCTGTAATCTTCGACCTCACCAAATGCAAAAACCTGACAAGGGTTGCTGAATGCGCTATATCTCATTGAGACACGCATCCGGGTGACGCCAATGTAAGCGGTTACAGGCATGAGAATATTGCCGGAGACAGTGCCTGTTGCAGGCCCGGACTGAAAGACACGTTCACCAGGATTCTGAAAGATACCGTCATGATTGGAATCAATCCAAACCCGAAAGTATTCATTGAAAGCCTGGCCGGAATATCCTGCCGTGATGCTCACGGGATAGCTGACACCTGCTGAGACATCTGCTGTAAGATTGGTAAAATCACTATACACCAGTGCTCCGGATGGATTGCTCAAAGGACCAAAAGAAACAGCGCTGATCCATTCATGATCTACATTAGTACCATTGCTGGCACAGTATACAGGATCTGCAGTGGTAAAACTCTCTTCAATGCAACCAGTGATATCGCCTCCTGCCCAATACGGAAAGATGCTTACATATATTGTAGAACTTCCCAGAAGTGGTCCAGGATTATATGTAGTCACATTTCCAACATCGAACAAATCCGCGATTTCTCCTCCTTCCGGAGTCGTACCCACGGTGAGGCGATATCCTTCTTGATTTCCTACTGAGTGCGTCCAGAAAAGATCAGCGCCTGTAAGAACATCGGTTGCGCCATTCAAGGGAGAAGTGAGAAGGGTACATTCAGGGATGACATCATCTTCGGTCGTAAAATATTCGTCTTCACATTCGATGGCATCACCCATATTATTGTATGCAATGATCCGGACATAGATGGTGGTGTTGAATTCCAGATCAGAGGAGGGATTATAAGTAGTGACTTGCCCTACGTCAAGAGTGTCCACAATGTCTCCCAATCCAGCCGATGTACCGATCGTGATACGATATCCGTCTGCACCCATCACCGCCTCCCAGGAAATATTCGTCCCCACATCTACCTGGGTAGAGAAACACAGTGGCATGGACAACACAGTACAGGATGGTGGCGTACAGGTACCTGTATTGCAGGGAGCGTTTTGATATTCGCTACGAAGGCGATTTCCTGGTTGTGGTCCGAACCCAAGTGAAAAGTTGATGCCTACTCCACCCACTAGATGACAATAGCTCATGATGGTACCGTCTTCAGGAAGGATAGGATTTTCTTCATCATAGCAAGGTTGTACGTTTCCATATACGCTTCCGCAATCGTCGATTTGTGTACTGTTTCCGTTCCAGACACAATTATGCGTATGTGACGATCCGAAATTATGTCCCATTTCATGGCTTATGACATTGACATTCCATGAGTAGTTTGGGAACAGGACAACATTCGTGCTCAGACTTGCACTGACAGCGCACGCGAGTGTTGCAGAACACAGGACATCGACATACGCAACACCTCCTCCCAGACTGCGTGTACTCAGGAGGTGTGCCAGTCTGCCGGTATAACCATTTTCCTCTGTCTGGTTCACAAATTCATTCAACACGGCACTCGTTGAATTGAGACCGGCATAGGGATCTGTTGTGGTCCAAACCATAATGTCGGAAATGTATATGGGTATGTCTTCATTATCATAGATCGTAGCTACTTCATTGAAAATTGCCGCAACCCAGGCTTCGGTATTCGATTCACTCGAGCCATTGTCCTGATATGTTTCATAGTCACATTCAAAATAAACCTCGACGCAATTTCCAGTCAGCATGGATCGCTGTTGATTCCCTTTGTCTTCTTCATTATATGTTAAATCTTCTTCTGGCACACTGCAGGTATATGATTCTTTTTGATACACATCCCTGTCCATGAAGAGAATATATTGTTCATTGTGTGCTTTGTGAATACGGTAGTTACCTTTTGCAGTAGAAAACAGGATGCGTACTTCTGCATCTAAGACACTCATTGTAGCCACCGAATTCGGATCACCGGAAACGATACCGCGATAGAAAATCATGTTTTCTTTTCGAGGAAACGATTGTCCATCGCTTGTTCTGAGGGAGTAGCTGCCACTGAAGATCTCCACACGATAGAGTTCCAATACGATAGTTTCATCCAAACGAGGTATCGGCAACTGAAGTAATTCTGGTCGTATGTCATGAATCGGTGAAATTGCGTCAGGCTTAAGATGAAAAAACTCTGCCTTGCGTACAAAATCTCTGATGGCAGAGCTGATCTCGCTGTCAAGATCTTGTTCAAATAAATTTAAGTGTGCCAGGCTATGTAGTTCCTTGTTTATCATCAATTGACGTGCAATGGGGCGTAGATCGGTGTCAGGGGTTTGGGCATCTAAGGATAGCCCACTGACCAGGAAGATCAGCGGAACAAGAAATCTTTGCGTTGACATTGCATGTTTGTCTAAATGGTTTACAAATTGACTCATGCATAGGAATCGTCCTTTGCATGAAATTCAAAGTCAATTTTGGGTGACAAACAATATCGCTGACAGAGTCGAAACGCTTATGGGGTTTACTTCCTGATCTCCCTAGTTAATGATCTTGAAGTAATGCACGTGACTCTGATCTTTAGTACATGATGAACGCCGTTTCAGGCAAAGCTCCGGACTTAGCAGCTCGATAAATCAAGGAATTTGAATCCTTCCGAATTCGTACACCTTAGTAAATATGTGGCTCTCGACTCGAACTCAGGAGGCAAAAACGAATGGCTTTGTGGTCCAAAGTGAGAACCGATCACCAACCGGTCATTCCGGTATCCATTGTCAGTTTACGGGGCCTAATGTACGATTAAGTTCTGATGTAGGGAATTTTTTATGGACTTTTTTTTATTTATTTTTTAATATTATCCAGGGAGGTTTTGAGTGGTAAGAATCATCTTATAGAATAAATAAAAGTCATATGTTCAACAGAATATGGCCCATATCTGGCAGATATATATACTAAATAATAAATATAGACTGCATCACAAAGAAAATAAGACCTATGATTGTAATTATTGTAATGGCACATCAATCTTTGATAAATATACAATCAGTGTATTTGTGAGTTCAATATTCTTAAAATATACCTACAGAGATCAGAAAAGAGGCTTAGTGATGTTTTGCACGCCCGCGTTGGGTATGCGGCCGATGAGCTCAATCCTGGCGAGCTTTTTTTTGTTTATATTTTAATTATTGATATCATCCTTAGATGATGGCAATGATACCAGTCAACCGTAGAGTCAATAAAAAGCAGTACCCAAACAGAATAGAGCCCGTGTCTGGTGAATACATATACTATATACTATATATAATATAAAAGATATTGAGCAAACGTTCAAAAAAACCAGACCTCTGATTGAATTTATTGCATTTGCCTGCAATCTTTGATAAATATGCGCTCGGTATCTTTGCGATCTTCAAGAATCTTAAAAAATCCTTCCAGGTAATCCACGGCTTTGGCTCTGCTCCTTGAGTCGATGAGTTGAAATTCACGGCAGGTTGAGAGAATTGCTTCTTTTTTTTCGAGGAAGAGATGGCGTGTTTGTTCACAGAGTTCTGTGTCAAGGCAGACACTCTTATTGTGCCGGATAGTGACATGCGTAATGGGCATAGATTCATGCGGTGTGGCGTACTTGGTATTCACAAAGCCACTGTAGTCAAAATCATATGCGACCGGGATCACGGTATTCGTCTCGGGATGTGTGAAGACCTCTACATTATGCCTGTTACCAAAGGCCCAGTCCGTATTCCCGATCATATACTGAAAGAATGAAAAGATCGCCAATTGTTCGCGATTCAGCACACTCTCCTTCAGGATCACAGGTTCGTGGACGCGCCCCCAGAATTTTTCGGCAAGCTCATCTGCGTTTTGAATGACAAAGGCATAGCTGTTGAAAGGTTTCTCCTTTCCGGATGAATCTCTATAATGTATCCGTACGAGATATGTCTGAAAACTTTTATCGGTGACCAGGTTGTACATTTGGTAAGCCAGATATTCCTGGAATAAGTTTTCCTCATCGCTTACACCATTACATACATTTACCCATTTCAATTTATTATACGTAAAATCTTTCTTTGGAAGCTTCATGCGTATCGAAGGATAGTAGCATGTTTCCTTGCGAATATTTCCCCTGCACCGGATTTCTACATCATAGGAGGTAGTATCACCTGGAATCCGTACAATCTGAAGTTTTGCAGGCTGGTTTTCTTCCGAATACTTGCTCTTCATCAGCGATCGCATGTCAGTCGTCAAGAACACATGGATAGCAGTGTCAGACGCAAATAGTGTGATAGCACTGGGTTGTGATTGTCCTGCTACTGCAATCAGCGACAAAAGCAGAACGATAAAACGGTTTATTATCAAATAGAGTGATTTGTGCATCCAGTGATCAAACTTATTGTTTTTTATTGACTTTACTCTGAGCGGTAGCTTCGAGGATGGCGTACGTGTTTTTGGCTGCAACATCCCATGAGAATATACGACTACGGACTAATCCTGCCTGGATAAGTGTATTTCTGAGTGTATTCTCTTTTGTAATCTGTTGCATGCCGTGCATAATATCTTCAATATTCACAGGATCTACATTGAGTCCAGCATCTCCAGCTACCTCCGACTGCGCACTATCCCGACTCACGATCACCGGAATCCCGCAAGCCATTGCTTCTGCAACGGGTAGTCCAAAGCCCTCGTAGAGGGAAATATAGCACAATGCGTATGCACTTGCAGTGATTTTTGCAAGCGTCTCAGCAAGTACATATCCCGTAAAGACAATATCGCTGCGATACGGACAGGCTGCAAGCACACGAGTTACGTCAGCATAGTCCCAGGACTTTCTCCCGGCGATTAACAACTTCATATCCGCATCGGAGTTTTTACGAAACAAGGTGTACGCTTCAATGAGACGCGCAACATTTTTGCGAGGATGGATCGCACCAACAAACAAAAAATAGGGATGGCCTTGTGTGAATTGCATCCGTACTGCATCTTGTACTTCCGCTGATAGCGGTTTATAGTCAGTTCCAATGCCGTTGTAAATAACAAAAATTTTTTCTTCTGCAGTCGGATAATATTTCAAAATTTCGCGTTTTGAGAATTCAGACACGGTGATGACCGCGGATGCTTCATTCAGAAATCTTGGCATGAAATGCGCATAATAGTTTCTCTGCGCGAAGGATATCGCCTCCGGGTAACGCCGATATGCCACATCGTGGACTGTGATCACTGACGGACACCTGAGATCTAACGGCATAAAGTTGTCCGGTGAAAAAAAGACATCAGGTGCGATGTTGTGCAATGCATTGCGCAATGCATATTGATACCAGATGTAAAACAGCACGGGATGGCGTGCCGGAGGGAAGAGAACCCTGCCATTGACATGGTCGTTGTAGAGATAATCGGTGGAAAATTTCCGATCGAAAAAGAAATGATAGTCATCCACAGGATGGTGTCGTACAATGCGTGACATCACCTCGTGGGTATAGTGGCCGAACCCCTCTAATCTGTCTTTTATCAAAAACCTGGCATTCACACCGATCTTCATATTGTATACTTCTGTGCACAAATCTTCTAATTTTAACGCACTTAACCTGCGAAGCACTTGCAATCACACAAGACAACAGATGTGCTCATCATTGGATCCGGAATTGCCGGCTTGTCTGCCGCAATCTATATTGCTCAACAGCGATCTGATCTTTCTATCACCGTGCTCTCCAAGGCCGAAGTCGGAGAATCAAACACGCGATACGCACAAGGAGGTATTGCTTCCGTCTGGAATCATCACGAGGATGCCTTTGAAAAACATATCGTGGATACCCTGGATGCCGGAGATGGACTGTGTAATCCTGAGACCGTGCGCATCGTGGTAGAGGAAGGGCCCGGACGCGTGCAGGATCTCATCGACTGGGGAGCGCATTTCGATCTCAATACCCAGGGCGACTACGATCTCGGAAGAGAAGGTGGTCACTCGGAGAATCGCATCCTGCATTACAAGGATATCACAGGCAGCGAGATTATCAGGACGTTGTATGAACGAGCAAAACGATTTACGAACATTAGCCTTCTTGACAATCGTTTTGCGATCGACATCATTACACAGCATCACCTGGGATATAATGTCACCCGCGTGACTCCGGGCATCACGTGCTTTGGCGCCTACGCACTGGACAAACATAATCTCGACGTCGAGGCACATTTGGCGAAAGTCACCATCCTCGCCACGGGTGGCGCCGGACAGATGTATCGTTCTACAACAAATCCCATGATCGCTACCGGTGACGGGATTGCAATGGTGTATCGTGCAAAAGGCACTGTTTCCAATATGGAGTTTGTCCAATTTCATCCTACTTCGCTCTTTGATCCTGGCGCTGAGAATCCAGCGTTTTTAATCTCGGAAGCGGTACGCGGATTTGGAGCGGTGTTACGTACGCGCGACGGACGTGAATTTATGTCAGCGTATGATCCACGCGGATCTCTGGCTCCAAGGGATATCGTGGCCCGTGCAATCGACAATGAAATGAAAAAACGCGGAGATGACTATGTCCTGCTTGACTGCACGCATCTCGATCAATGCAGTTTTGTTGAGCATTTTCCGACAATCACTGCCAAATGCAAAAGCAAAGGCATTGATGTTTTGAAGCAGATGATACCTGTCGTCCCTGCATGTCATTATTTCTGTGGAGGGATCGTTGTGGATCATCATGGACAATCATCTATCGGAGGACTCCTTGCAGCAGGAGAATGTACCTGTTCCGGGCTGCATGGAGCGAATCGTCTTGCATCAAACTCGCTCCTTGAAGGGTTGGTGTACGCAAAGCGCATCGCAAATCGGGTGGTAGAAGTTATTGATGGTCTGAACATCAAATCGGGGATTCCCGGGTGGGATGCAATAGGGACAACTGAACCCAAAGAAATGGTCTTGATCACCCAAAGCTGGAAAGAACTGAAAGAGGTCATGAGCAGCTATGTCGGTATTGTACGGAGCAATGTGAGGCTTAAAAGAGCCATGGACCGCTTATGGTTGCTGTACCGGGAGACGGAAGAGCTCTATAATACCGCGACGCTCTCCCCCCAGCTTTGTGAACTGCGTAACCTCATCACTATTGGCTACCTGGTCACCCGTTCAGCGCAGATGCGGCACGAGAGCAGGGGCCTCCATTATACGACAGACGATCCTGGCCAACATGACCATCTCGAGAATACATACATGTGATTTTCAGGCTCCCGGAGCAATTTTTGAGAATTCTGGAATAAAATTTGTGTGGATGGATACAGGTACTGATTTTTTTTTATCTTAGAGCTCTCTCCCCGGTTAACCAAAAACCTTTTTAATTATGAAACGACTTTTGATGATTGTCGGTTTTGCAGCATTATTGCTGCCTACTACCTGGACCAGTGCAGACGCACAGGGAGGACAGGTCGAAATCCGGAACTTCACCGCATTCATGCACCCTTTGCGTAAAATTGTGCGCGTGATATGGTGGGCCTCGGAGGATTCCTTACTTATGAATCAGATTGTAGAACACAGCCTGGATGGGGTTGAATTCATGCCTGTCGGCGAAGTTCTTCCACTGCTGACCGGTGAAGAGGGTCATATCTACGAATTCTGGCATGTGGGTGCACCCCTTGGCCTGAATTACTATCAACTCCGCTTGATTTTCGGCGATGGGAGTGAGAGGGTGATAGATCCCGTCAAAGTAGAAGTTGGAGTTCCTCCGATTTATTCGTACCCGACTTTCCCCAGCAATCCCCGGCCTGGTGTTACTCCATTGACTGGTGACGAGGATGACACCAACTGGAGCGAGGCGATGATCTCGGATATCTATGGCCGGCCGGTGATGACAGTAGGTGGACAGTCCGAACTCAATATGGCTAACCTTCCGATGGGAATTTATATCCTGAATGCGAAATATGGAACAGGTTGGCAGACATCGACTTTTGTCATAAGCAAGAATTGATAACACTTCAGCATACTGGTCGAGTTTGACAACCCTTTTTTGCTTCTCCGGTGAGTCTCACCCCTATTTTTGTCCGGCGAGTATTTACCTCCTTTAAGATTCAGTGGACTCCGGGTCCAACTGAAGGGTAGGATTTGTTTGTGAAAAATCTTCACACCCTAAAAAGATCAATGAGTGTTTACCAGAATGCCAGCTCTGGCCAGTAATCACTTGCATCGATATTTCTTTTAATCAAATCCCGAGAAAAGACTTCATAATTGCATTCTCGAGCGTGTCGACGATCTTACCGCAAGATGGCCAACTCATTTCAGCTAGGTTCAAATCGAGAATCGATAATCGAAAATTAAAGAGTGGTACCTCCAGGAATCGAACCAGGGACACCAGGATTTTCAGTCCTGTGCTCTACCAACTGAGCTAAGGTACCAACCAAAACCTGCGAATAGCAGGTTCGTAGAATTCTTGCTTTATTCCGGCAAGGCCGCAAAAGTAAACGATTTTGTAAATCCCCTTCTTTCCGTCCTGCCCACTTCGACTACGCTCAGTGCATGCTTCAGCCTTTCCTGCTGTTCTGCCTTGTCTAATGATGCGTACAGCAAGCGCTCTTGCAGGCCAGGCGCCAGTTCAGGATGTGGCCGCTATCGTGCCACCGTCGGCCACTGCCAGTATATTCTGTCAGACCACCAATAAAATGCCCCACGACGATGAAGGCAAACCCGGCAGATACCACTTTGATAGCCAACAAGATATGCGGGTGCTGTCCAAATTTTCTTCCTATAGCAATCAGGGCAATACAGAAACTGAGCAGAATAAGCCCGATTTCAATCCAAGGTTGGGAAGCCGTGTTTTGCTGTCCCGAATCGACGAGATCGGTTATCTGCTTTCGAGAAGAACTGCTCTGCAAGCCATGATTTAAGCACTCCAAAGGTATACAGGATAAAACGGCATCACTTCAGCGCAGTCCCGGATGGTTTCTCATTTGGCTGTTTCTCAGGCATCGTGTTGAAGACCAGGTCCCAAAGTGGAGAGGACACACCAAAGGCCGCATCAGGTTGTTTAAAGTGGTGCATGGCATGGTGACGCCAGAGGAATTTTAATGCGTTTTTGGGTGGACGAAACGAATGTATTGAATAATGTATGCACAGATAGATCGCATATCCCGACAGGGATCCCGCGGTAAACGGAAGTCCATGATACCCCATGATAAGTTTGTAGAGCGCGAAAAAGCCGACCGCAAGCAAGATGCTGGCTATTGGAGGCATGGCCAACCTGGATTTGTCTCTGGGAAAAGCATGATGCGCCCCATGAACAAAATATTGAAATCTTACCTTGGCTTCTGTATCCATCTTGATATGAAAAGCAAAGCGGTGGATCAGATACTCTATCAGCGTAAATGTGAGTAGACCTCCGACAAAGAGATAAAGGTTTGACCAGGGCGCTATTGCTCCGAGGTAAAAGGAATACACCAATATCGCAAGAGCAGATCCATAAAAAACTGTCAGGGGTACAGCAATATGTGTCCGTGTCAAAGACTCCAGGATCTCCGACTTAAACAGTCTCGAAGATTTATCAGACCTCATCTTTGAATAATGCATTGCCATGGTAATTGCTGTTTAACCCCGTGCAAATTAACTTTTCACAAGGGAATATTGTTTTTCCAGCCTGTAAAAATCTGTTAGCATACTTTCGCCCTACCAAAATTCAATGTATAAATGAGTTTGTTGACAGTAGGTACGGTAGCCTTCGATACCATAGAAACACCATCGGGCAGAGCTGAAATGGTGATCGGCGGCGCAGCCATGTATATTGCATGGGCCGCTTCGTACCTTACTCAGGATGTGAGAATTGTCTCGATTATCGGAGGTGACTTTCCGGAACATGAACTCGATCTGTTACGTAAGCGTGGTGTCGATACTGCCGGAATCCAATGCATCACTCATGGGCGTTCTTTTTTTTGGGAGGGACGTTATCATGATAACATGATCTCGCGTGATACCCTCGTCACAGATCTGAATGTCCTTGCAGATTTTGATCCTGTGCTTCCTGATTCCTATCGCAACTCCGACTATCTAATGCTGGGGAATCTCACTCCCGAGATTCAGAAGAAGGTAATTGATCAGATGACCACCCGTCCGCGAATGATTGCATTGGATACCATGAACTTCTGGATGAATATTGCCTGGGACAGCGTCATGGAGGTTATTCGCCTGGTCGATATCCTGATCATTAATGACGACGAAGCAAGACAGATGTCAGGTGAGCACTCTCTTGTGAAAGCCGCTGGCAAAATTCACGCGCTTGGTCCTAAATATCTTGTGATAAAGAAAGGCGAACATGGTGCGCTCCTCTTTCACAGGGATCGGGTGTTTTTTGCGCCCGGGCTCCCATTGCTCGAAGTAGTGGATCCTACCGGGGCAGGGGATACATTTGCGGGTGGCTTCATGGGGTATCTCGCAAGCTCACACGACATGTCATTTGAAAATCTCCGACGCGCGATTATCTACGGCTCTGTGATGGCTTCTTTTTGTGTCGAAGATTTCAGTTTGAACAAACTCCGCAATCTCACAAAAGACAATATCGAAAAGCGCTATGAGGCATTTCGGGAGTTGGTGCATTTCTGATATTGGTGCATAGTTCGTAATTCTTGCTTCTCTGTTCTCGGGTGCTCGGTTGTAAGCTGTTAATTGACTGCATATCGTGGACTACTGATTGCAGACTTGTCGCATCATCTCGCTTTCTCCATCCTCCTGTCTGCCGATAAGGAAAGCTTCGGGTCAACGCCAGATGTCTACGCCGAAATCGACTAGCGCCTGCGTCTTCGGCGGACGTAGTCGCCTTCGTCGGACGACGCAGGAGCAAGGCTGTGGCCGACAGCCGTCAGCGGTGTTGCAAGGAGGACCCTCTCAACTGACTAAAGTCACAGCACCTTTTGACCAATATCATAGGTCTCAATGCTTCCAAGGCTGGAATTTTGAATTCTAAAATCAAACAAACGATGGGACTCAATTTCAAACAATTCGCCGCGGATGGCGAAAGATTCGTAAAAGAGCTGGCCACAGAATTGGGCTATCCAGCAGACTACAACCGAACAGCCCGTGTGATGAGGTCGGTGTTCCACACCGTACGGGACATTCTCTCACCAGAAGAAAGTGTAGAATTACTTGCTCAACTCCCCATGTTTCTCAAAGCGGTTTATGTTGAAGGTTGGTCGCTGAAACCAAAGAAAGACCGCATCCGGAGCGTTTCACAGTTTATCACTGCAGTTCGGCTGCACGACAGGACTGCTTCAGAACGCGACTTTGCCAGCGATGAGGAAGTAGAGCTAGCGGTGGTCGTCATTTTCAATGTCCTGCACAAGTATGTTTCGCTCGGTGAAATGGAGGACATCAGAGCTGTCTTACCAAAAGAGATAAAGCCTTTGTTAAACCAGATTCTCATGGTGTAAGGCATAAGAATCTATGCCTGGATCGTTTCATGTATCGTGATTTTCCGGGTTAAAGAGAATCAGAAACAGAAACATATGAAAGACTTATTGTTGTGGATGGTGATGTGTTTCACGCTTCCCTTTTATGCTCAGAACGTGCCTAATGGCGATTTCGAAGATTGGCATACTGTGGGTGGTTGGTTTGAGAACCCGGATGACTGGCAGACCAATAACAACCAAATTATTGCACCTGGTGTTGTGAAGGATTCTGAGACTCCCTTTGGTTTCTTTGCTATGCAGGTAAGCAATGTGACCAATATTCCCGGAGAAGCATATACGGGATTTATACGGACAGTGCGTCCTGACAATGTACACGTCTTTGCCAGGTCAAATATTATGACTCAGGATTCTGCAGTCATAACAGTATTGTTATATCACGAAGGAGATGTGGTTGACTCAGGTACCTGGTACGAGACGACTTCGAAGGCATGGAGACAAATCACAATTCCGGTTTCGCAGAACACACAAGAAATAGATTCTCTCGAAGTCCGTGTCAAAGCTGGTAAGCAAATAGGGACATGGATGAGTGTGGATGTATTCAGTATTGAAGACCCAAGTGGGATTGGGATGGATCAAAGTTCACACTGGACACTCTTTCCCAATCCGATGATAGATCGTTCCGAGTTGGTATTTGACAATCCAGGCCAACAGTCCGCAGCCCTTGTTGTCAGCGATATGCTCGGGGAAGTGGTCCTGATGCGAACGAACATTAAAAACAATACAATACTCTTTGAAAGAAGAGACTTTCCTGCAGGGTTATTCCTGGTTATCTTAAGCATTGATGGAAAAGAAAAGGGTGTAGGCAGATTAATTGTCCTCTGAGGTCTTGCTACTACAATGCTTCGACATAGATTCTATCAACCTATGTAAGATTTCGTATTCCATTGAAAATCAAGAATCGAATATTACCGGGTGGCTTTTGAGTCATTCAATCTCTCAAGTTCTCACGCTCTCACTTATTCGCCAGTTGCCCACATGCCGCATCGATATCCTTGCCACGGCTTCTGCGCACCGTCGCCATCACACCGAGATCACGCAGTGTCCTGCCAAAGCGATCTATCGCAGCATCATCCGCGCGCGAAAAATTCACACCTTCGACCGGATTGTACTCAATGATGTTTACCCGAACAGGAAACTGTCTGCAGAGTCCTGCCAGGAGTTTTGCATCCTGGATCGTATCATTGAATCCTTTGAAGAGAATATACTCATAGCTAATCCTGCCTCCTGTCTTTTGATGGAAATAAAGGATTGCACTCATCAGTGAAGCAAGATTATTTTGATCATTGATCGGCATGATCGCACTGCGTTTTGCATCATCGGCGGCGTGCAGCGAAAGTGCAAGATTGAATTTCACACCGTCATCAGCCAGGCGACGAATACCCTTTTCAATACCTGCGGTACTGACTGTGATACGTCTTGGAGACATTCCATATCCCTCTGGAGAAGTAATGTGTTCGATACTGCAAAGGACATTGCGATAATTGAGTAATGGCTCACCCATTCCCATGTAGACGATATTAGTAACGTGGTGTCCATATTCATTCCGACAATGACCATCTACCATGATAACCTGGTCCCAGATTTCCGAGCATTCGAGGTTGCGTATGCGTTTCATCTGTCCAGTAGCACAAAACTTACATGAAAGGCTACAGCCAACCTGACTGGATACGCAGAGAGTAAAGCGCTGTTCGTCCATTACTGGTATGAGAACAGACTCAATTTTGCAGCCGTCATGACAAAGCCATCGATACTTGATCGTGCTATCGCTGCTGGTTTGCACCGCATCTTCTTTCAATGGGAGAAATGTCCAGTGCGCCTTCAACACTTCGCGCATTGTCAAAGAGAGATTCGTCATCTCATCAAAAGAAATAACACCCTTCTGCCAGATCCATGTTTGGAGTTGCCTGATGCGATAGTCTTCCCACCCCTGTTCTTTACAGAAAGCTTGCAATTCCTCATGAGTGACATTACGGATGTCTTTCTTTATCTCTTCCACGTTGTGCAAAGGTCGTGAATTCGCTCTTGGCTCTTAGCTATTCGCCATTGAACGCCCTCTGTTCCATGTGCTTCGATTTCTACTTTTTGGCCGTTAACCGTTAACCGATGACCATTTTCCGTTCCACCTTTGATCCTTTGATCCTTTGATCCCTTGATCCCTTGATCCCTTGATCCCTTGATTTGTTCATCCTTTAACCAAATCCTTACTTTTACGTTGATATTATAAACGATGTCGCAACAGAGTATTGATCAACTCCTCAGGAAAGCGCTGGCCTTGGACTTTCTGACTGCCGAAGAAGGTGTGTTTCTTTTCGAACATGCGCCTACCGCTGATTTGATGTGCGTAGGGGATGCATTACGACAGCGACATGTGCCTGGCGATGTGGTCACATGGATCATAGATCGAAACACGAATACGACAAATGTCTGCATCGCAAACTGTAAGTTTTGCAACTTTTATCGCAGACCCGGACATATTGAGTCGTATATCACGACAATAGATGAGTATGTGGAAAAGATCGAAGAGATGTTTCGCTATGGTGGAGAACAATTACTTCTGCAGGGAGGTCATCATCCCGATCTGGGTCTTGCATTTTATTGCAATCTGTTTCGAGAACTGAAGTCGCGGTATCCACAATTGAAGTTGCATGCCTTAGGTCCTCCGGAAGTCGCGCACATCACCAAACTTGAAAAGAGTACACATACAAAAATCCTGAAAGCACTGATCGACGCAGGACTCGATAGCCTGCCGGGAGCCGGAGCAGAAATCCTGGACGATCGTGTACGTCGATTGCTTTCACGTGGTAAATGCGGCGCACAGGAATGGCTCGACGTGATGCGTGCTGCGCACAAACTCGGTCTTACCACTTCTGCGACAATGATGTTTGGACATGTAGAAACAAATCTGGAACGCATGCAGCATCTCGTGAAGATCCGTCAGGTCCAATTAGAAAAACCTGCCCTGAACAAAGGGTTTATTGCATTTATTCCATGGCCGTTTCAGGATGAGAACACAATCCTGAAAAATCTGAAACGAGCCAGAAACACATGTACAGGTGACGAGTATATCCGCATGATTGCGATCTCGCGCATGATGTTGCCGAATATTCGAAACATTCAGGCCTCATGGCTTACCATAGGGAAGGAAATTGCACAAATCTGCCTTCATTCGGGAGCGAATGATTTTGGGAGTATTATGATCGAGGAGAATGTCGTCTCTGCTGCCGGTGCACCACATCGATTTACAGCGCAAGGTATTCAGGATGCGATCCGTGAGGCCGGCTTTACACCGCAACTCCGTGATCAGCAATACGTGTATCGTCCACTGCCGGAAGTGATGGAAGAGCAAATTATTAATTATTGATGATTGATAATGAATGATTGATGATGAATGTTTGAACTAATGGTAGCGGCGGACCCATTTGTCTGCCATATGTATGGGAAAGATAAATGAGAGGAAGCGGAAGAATAAAACCAATGTGTAGCAACGGACCCATGTGTCAGCCAGTCGTATGGGAAATGGGAAAATGGAGGAAGCAGAGAAAACAATCATATGGTATTTTATTTAAATTCAATAATAACATTTATTTAATTTAAGCTTACCACAGAATCAATCTCGGTCATTTAAACTTATCATCTTATCAACTCATCAACTGATCAACTCTTTTCCATGATGCATGAATCAGCTGCTTACCTCCGTGCGCGGGGTGTGGGGAAGGTGGATATGGGAATCATCCTGGGATCCGGATTAACTGCAATGAACACTATCCTGAATGAGCAGTGCAGTTTCCAGTATCGAGACATCCCGCATCTCCCGGTAAGTGGGGCACCAGGTCATGAAGGTATACTGAGATATGGCGTGATAGGAGAAAAGTCTGTCCTCATGTTCTGTGGCAGGCTACACTACTATGAAGGTTATCCGATGTGGCATGTGGCTTATCCGGTGAGGATCATGCAAGCTCTTGAGGTAGCGCGTGCGATCGTTACTGCTGCTGCCGGGGGCTTAAATATGGAATATCACGCAGGGGACCTGGTCCTGGTCACAGATCACCTCAACCTGATGCCAGATAATCCACTTCGCGGTTTGGAGGATCCCCGATTAGGAGAACGCTTCCCGGACATGACTACAGCTTACAATCCTGCGTGGCGACAGCGGCTCCTGGATGGCGCCCAAACGGCCGGGATCAAATTGAAAACCGGAACTTATGCAGGACTTCAGGGACCGAGCCTGGAAACCCAGGCAGAATGTGCCTTTCTACGGAGTATAGGTGCAGATCTTGTCGGCATGTCTTTGGTGCCTGAAATCATCACCGGGGTGCAGGCAGGAATACCGATGGCCGCAGTTTGCATCGTGTCGAATATGGCCTGGCATCCGGGAGATACTAATCCCTCTACAGTGCCTGAAATACTGGCGACAGCGGAGGCCGCAGCACCCATGCTTGCCTCTCTAATAAATATCTCTTGCTCAACAGATTAATGTCGCTTTTAGCAAATCTTTCACAAAGGTTTTCTAAGCGCACAAACCTGCAAAGCGATCATCCTTCAACCCGCATTATATCACCTTTGCAAAGGATTGGAAAAAAGATAACAGTTTATTCACATATTCTGAGAATTTGTTGTTTCTTTGGTGTTCATTGTCAAAAATACCAAGGGTCGCAAAACACATGACATCCTAAAGTGAGTTTGCACATTCCCGTCTTTTTTGACAGTGCAGTTTTCCCAAAATACCGGTCAAAATTTGAGAGTTAAATCTTAGTTTAAGGCAGTTATACATTTTTTATTTTTAAACATACACCCCGAGAATGACGGAACTCTGTTCCCGGTTTGATCCCTACACGACGTGTACCCACATGCCTCGTCATACTATTGGTTTTGGACTATTTTTTGGAATCATTTGCAGTAATTTGCGATGTTGTGTCGCTCCCTTAAAATAACCGACTATGAATTTCACCTCTACACCTTCAGACGCACCGTTTTCACATACTCATCAACTTTCACAGATAGCCAGAAATGGGGATCTATCGCATGCCCGGGCTTCTTATTCGGAAAATTCTACTAAAGTCTCCTCTATGAAGAACTTTGACTGTCTTAATCCCTTGAGACGGCTTGTCAGTCCTTTGAATGTATGCCTGCTCGTGCTGCTCACAACGATGTTGGCAGTGAATTCATCCGTGCATGCGCAGTCCTCAACCTGTGTGCCCGATACGGTTCAAAATGATGGAATGGATCCATGGTCTGAGGAGTGTTACCTTAATGATGACTGCGAGGAGCAGGGTAATCCTTGTCAGGCAGGCGATATCACCCTGCTCGGTGCCTTCCTTGCAGATTCGTTAGGTAACCCGATTCCGACCTGTACCATCGGTGACACAGCAGAAGTCTTTTTATGGGGAACTTTTTACAACAATACTGGTACCAATCGTTATGCCGTTCGGGCAAGAACTGAGGTTTGGCTCGATGGAATATTCGACGTTGAACTTAACGCATGTTCATTTGACACTTTGCCAATGGACACAAGCGATGTAGCCTTGTTGGGTGTATTCACCTATGTCTGCGGTCAATCATTGCAATTGTTAAATACCTGGGTCGGTTGGTCTACATCAAGTATGTCCACTTGTGCGAATACGACAGAATGTGGTGAATATCCTCCTTCAAAATGTTCCAAAGAATTAGGTTTTATCGATTTTCTTTCACCGAATTTCTCCTATGAATGTGGTGCAGCTAATGACATGACTACGGAAGTATGCTTCATGAATTTGAGTTCTGGCGGTACTCCTCCATTGACGTATCTATGGGATTTTGGTGATGGGGGTATGTCAACAGCTGAAAATCCGTGTCATACCTATAATGCAACAACGGGGACGTACCTGGTGATGCTTACGGTAACTGATGCGAACGGAGTTGATGCAATGGCTGAACTCACGATAGATCTGGATAGTCTGGATTGCTGCGAGCTTATATTGAATTGTCCAGATCCCTCTCCGGCACCGGTAGAATGTGTCGATGATATCCCGATGCCGGATACCGATCTGATCGGTATTCTCGATTCCTGTGGCGTCGTTTCGATCACCGTGGACGATGATACCACAGGTACCGGTTGTCTTTTGGATACCATGTATATCACCAGGACGTACATCGTTAATGATGGTTCTTTCACAGATTCCTGTGTTCAGGTCTTCAGGGCAGTGGATGATGAAGCCCCGACCATGACGTGTCCTGATGATATGACTCTGACATGTGGTCAATCTACGGATCCGATGTTTACCGGAATGCCTGCAGGTATCAGCGATAACTGTAGCACAGGACTTGGGGCAACGTATTCTGATGTCTCCGACGGAATGACCTGTCCGACTACCATCACTCGAACCTGGGTAGTGATGGATGATTGTGGCAATACGTTTAGCTGCACCCAGTTAATTTACATCGATGACACTGTCAATCCGGTACTCTCCTGTCCGGGTGATTTGGTATTGGAATGTGGTATCGATGATTATATCGCAGAGATTACTGCGCATGTTGCTTTGGTGACTGCGACGGATAATTGTGACGATAATGTAGATATCTCTGATAATTGGAATGGTGCAGACATACCTGCATTGTCTTGCGACTTGTCAGTTGGGATGAATATTATTGTTACTGCATTGGATTCTTGTGGCAATACGGATGAATGCACGATTACAGTATACCTTGATGATACAGGGGAACCGACGATCACATGTCCTGCGGATGCTATGTATATGTGTATGTCCGAAGTGCCGGCCCCTATGGCAGATGACGCAACAGCAGCCGATGCATGTGATGCAGATGTGACCGTCACTTTTGTGGGTGAAGTGATGAGTGGAGGGCCATGTCAAAAAACTTTGGTCAGGACATATCGCGCGACGGATGATTGTGGTAATTCAATGACTTGCACACAAGTGATCACTGTGGTCGATACCACGCCACCAAGTATTTCTTGTCCTCAAGACCTTGAAGTTGAGTGCGGCGTTTTACCTGAGCCGGATCCGGATGCAGTAGTTACCTCTGACAATTGCGGAGGCACAGTCACTGTCACATGGATTAGTGATGTCGCTCAACTGAATGGTACTTCCTATGATGTGACACGGACTTACCAGGCGATGGATGAATGTGGTAATACTGCAACCTGTACACAACTGATCAGGGCACTCTGCATCACGGAAGTCTCACTGGAAAAAACAGTATATGTTGGGCATGATGATGGTACTGGTTGTCCTGGTATGGAGCTGGTATCTGACATAGTGGGCACGGCGATAACGTATTGTTTCAAGATAACCAATACCGGAAACGAAGTGCTCGAATTCGATGGATTCAGTGATGCTGTTCTTGCTATCCTCGAAACAGATGAAAATGCGTTGGTTGATCTTATTTATGGAAGTGGTGGTCCGTGGCCACTTGATCCGGGTGAAATGATCACATATTACTATGAAACTTCTATTACGGATGACACATGCAATATTGCTACCATCACCGCAGTGGGACAAACTACACAAGTTGAAGTAACTGATTCGGACTCTGCGTGTGTGGCAGTAATTGAAGAAGTTTTAGTACCCTGCGGTCCATGCCTGATTGATGGCCCACTCACGACCTGCCCATCCGGAGTAGACACCTTCACTGTGAGTGTGGAGGAATGTCTGAATCCTGTCTATACCTGGTCTGTCAACAATGGTGCTGTCATTGCAAGTGGCCAGGGAACAGATTCGATTACTGTGACAGTTCCGGATACTTGTAATATCACGTATATCGTCATGATTTCCATCGAATGCGATAGCTGTGAAGTAGGGACATCACCGATCATTTGTAGTGATACTGTATTGATCGAAGACCTGATTCCTCCGAGTTTATCATGTCCGGACAATGTGGTACTCGATTGTAATTCTCCTACTGATCCCGGATCGACCGGGTTTCCGACCTTAATCAGTGACAACTGTGATACCGATCTGATAGCTACGTACTCAGATGTCGGGGAGGGCGACTCTTGCGATTCCACAATTAATCGCACCTGGTCTGTCATGGATGATTGTGGCAATGTGACCACCTGTTTACAGAGGATCACCTTAATAGATATGACAGACCCTGTGTGTCCGACACCACCCAATGATACACTTTATACATGTATCTCACTGGTACCGGCTCCGGGTGATTTGACTGCAACTGATGTGTGTCAGGGTGATATCACTGTGACAGGCTCAGATTCTGATAATGGCGGTGTAGGATGTTCTATTGATCCACTCATTATTACGCGCACATGGCTATTTCCTGATGGTTGTGGTAATAGTTGCAGTGTGAGTCAGACCATCACGGTGGCCGATATTGTTCCACCTACAATTACCTGTCCTGACGATGCGACATATCAGTGTCTTGAAGATGTACCAGCGCCATCCATTATTGGTATTGTTGCCACAGACAACTGTGGAACGCCAACCGTGACATTTGTCAGTGAGACTGTAGCCGGTAGCTGTCCGATAATTATTACCAGGACATACAAGGCAACAGACGGCTGCATGAACATGACGACATGTACTCAAACGATCACAGTGGATGATACGACACCGCCAGAGATTACCTGTCCACCGGATGCGACGATAGAATGGGAGACACCATTTGTATCACCGGATCAGCAAGTGACAGGAAGTGCAACTGCGACTGATAATTGTCTACTGGCAAGTCTGACATATAGTGATAGTGATCTGATACCGCAGACAGATCCATGCAATCCATTCTATCTCCTTCGTACATGGACAGCAACAGATGCGTGCGGCCTGATGGCGGTCTGTGTTCAGCGTATCGACATCGTAGATACGACACCACCTGAGATAGTATGTCCACCGGATGCGACGATAGAGTGGGAGACACCATTTGTTGCACCAGATCCGGGAGTTGGACCTCCTTTCTGCGACCAAGCATCCGGGCAACCAGGATATCCATTGGATCCGGATTGTCAGGCTGCAGTCTGCGCAATGGATGCATTCTGCTGTAATATGGTATGGGATGCTCTTTGTGCAGATGAAGCGGCGCTATTGGAAGAGTGTTGTAGCTGTTTGGAGCAGCCAACATGTCCGGTAACAGGACTGGCGACAGCTACAGATAATTGTTTTGTTGCAAGTCTGAACTATACAGACAGTGATCTGATACCACAGACAGATCCATGCAATCCATATTATCTCATTCGTACATGGAAGGCTACGGACGCATGTGGACTGATGACGACCTGTACGCAACGTATCGACATCGTAGATACGACACCGCCTGAGATTATATGTCCGCCGGACGCGACGATAGAGTGGGAGACACCGTTTGTATCACCGGATCAGCAAGTGACAGGAAGTGCAACTGCAACTGATAATTGTATACTGGCAAGTCTGACATATAGCGATAGTGAACTGATACCACAAACAGATCCATGCAATCCATACTATCTCATTCGTACATGGAAGGCGACGGACGCATGTGGACTGATGACGACCTGTACGCAACGTATCGACATCGTAGATACGACACCACCTGAGATTATATGTCCTCCGGACGCGACGATAGAATGGGAGACACCATTTGTATCACCGGATCAGCAAGTGACAGGAAGTGCAACTGCGACTGATAATTGTATACTGGCAAGTCTGACATATAGCGATAGTGATCTGATTCCGCAAACAACAGATCCCTGTAATCCATTCTACTTATTGCGTACATGGAAAGCAACAGATGCGTGCGGCCTGATGGCGACCTGTGTACAGCGGATAGATATCGTTGATACGACACCGCCAGAGATCACTTGTCCACCAGATGCGACAATAGAGTGGGAGACACCATTCGTAGCACCGGATCCGCTAGGGCATGTAGGGCCTCCTTTCTGCGACCAGGCGACTGGGCAACCAGGCTATCCATTAGATCCGGATTGTCAGGCTGCAGTCTGCGCAAGTGATCCATTTTGCTGTGATGTAGCGTGGGATGGTATTTGTGCTGGTGAAGCAGCTCTATTAGAAGAATGTTGCAATTGTTTACAGGTACCAGAACCAACATGTGTCGAAGGGACCGGACTAGCAACCGCGACAGACAATTGCTTTGTAGCAAGTCTGACATATAGCGATAGTGAACTGATACCGCAGACAGATCCATGCAATCCATACTATCTCATTCGTACATGGAAGGCTACGGACGCATGCGGACTTATGACCACCTGTACGCAACGTATCGACATCGTAGATACTACACCACCTGAGATTATATGTCCACCTGATGCTACCTATGAGTGCATGGATGAAGTACCTTCTGTCACTGTTGGTTTAAGTCAGGTTATTGCGACAGACAACTGCGGAATACCGGTTGTGACATTTGTGAGAGAGACAATGAGCGGAGAGTGTCCCAAGGTGATTGTGCGGACATATAAGGCTACAGACAACTGTATGATCATGACGACATGTACACAAACGATCACAGTAGATGATACGATACCGCCATCTCTGACGTGTCCGGACAATGTGACAATTGAATGGCCGGAAGGCGCTAATCTTGCCGAGTCGTTTGCATTGGCAATTGCAGAGTGCGACCTCTGGTTCCAGGGATTCATCGCTACCGATAATTGTACAGGAGAACTCATCACGATTATAGATTCAGACTTGACCTTCCCATGTGCGAATGGCGATCCCGCTGAATTTGCACCGTTTGTAAAGACAGTAAGGTATACCGTCATCGATGCTTGTGATAATGAAAGTTCATGTACGCGGACATTTACTGTCGAGGATACCACTCCACCGTCCATCACTTGCCCGGAGGATGTGACACTTGAATGTCCTCCAGATACCGATCCTGCTAATACAGGGTCTGCAACTGCAACTGACGCGGCAGATGATACCCCATTTATTACGCACAGTGATGAGAGTACTCAGGGTAACGACCCGGATCTCTGTACCTATTATGAATACAGGATTACCCGCACATGGTATGCAACGGATGATTGTGGAAATGTAGCTACCTGTACACAGTATATAGATGTCCAGGACAATACGCCTCCTGCTCCTCTGGAATGTCCACTTGCGGTGGATCTTGGTTGTAATCCAACATTCCCGGATGATCTGCCTCCGCCGGCAATGCTTACCACTGTCGACGATTGTAATGGCGTGATCACTGCAGAATTGTTGCCGTCAGATGTCGTTGTCTTCGGATGCACTGCAACATTGGTGCGTTACTACAGAGCTACCGATGCGTGCGGAAACTCCGTGTCTTGTTCTCAGGTGATCACATGGACGTCTGATACCACACCACCAACACTGACATGTCCTGAGGATATGGATCTGGGTTGCAATCCTGAAGAAATACCTGCTCCTGTTGAACTGACAGCTGTCGACTTCTGTGATGGATCCGTGATAGCATTGGCGACAGATGGGCCTGTGGCTGAAGATGGTTGTTTCAGAAGCCTGACAAGGACATATAACGCAACTGATGATTGCGGGAATAGTGTCTCCTGTACCCAACACTTTACGTGGGTAGAAGACACAACTCCGCCATTGCTTACGAATTGCGAAGACCTGGGTTTTAGGAATTGTGAGTATGTGGTGGAAGATATCTTGTTATTTGCAGATTTTGGATTACTGGCTACAGCTTCGGACAGTTGTACGGAAGATCCAGTTGTTACATATGCATTTGATGTTGGAGAGTTGGACTGTGGATTTTCTGTGACGTTGTATTGGAGTGCCGCCGATGATTGCGGCAACACATCTACCTGCACGCAAGTAATCATTGTTGAAGACCGTACGGCACCGTCGCTCAGTGTACCGGATGATATCACGATCCAGTGCGGTACTGAACCGACTGGCAATGCATCCGCATCTGATTTTTGTTCTTCCGCGTTTGTGACATATGTAGATCTGCAATGTAGCGTGACGATTGAAGATTTTACAGGGGACTATGATTTCTCGAATTGGACAGCTACTGAACCTAATGGAGGCAGTGTCGCTACTTCTGGAGACTCCTCAGTCACATTGATAGGACCTGACGGTACCGGTTGTATAGGAGGAATGTCGACATTGTTCAGTATTACCATTCCTGCAGATGGTAAATTGATATTTGCATGGAACTATGAGACGTTTGATTCCTTCGATGATCCGGTATATGATCCTTTTGGATATAATATCAATGGCACTTTTGTGCAGCTCACTTCCAATGGAGGACCGCTGGTACAAAGTGGGCTG
>DATDQA010000229.1:0-14367 GCA_035292505.1 Saprospiraceae bacterium
CTTCTTCTTCCAGTAATAGTACGTTGCGGGGTATAGCCCATGCTTGTTTAGGGTTTCCTTTACCCCGTGGTCCCGTGCCTCTCGGAGAATTTTGACCTTCTCCTCCTTGCTAAATTTGCGTCTTTCCATAAACTAAATTACAGTTTTTGATGTGTAACTTAGTCTGATTGTTTAGGGGGCCGAAACAATGAAGACTAATTTCAATTGGTATCCTCCACTTCAAGATACCCGATAACGAATCAACATTCCAAAGTTCTTTATAACTTAGTGCATACAGACCATCGGTCAAAAAGTAAATTCTGCTTAATCGGATTTGAAAATCTGTATAAATAAAAGGGTAGTCGTAGACCGGATTCTCATTGGTGGTTGTCCAAACAAGGTTTCCAGATGTATCTGTTTTAATGATAGCTGGTTCGTTAAAATCGTTATCATCTGAGGAGCCGCTTAAATAAAAGTAGCCATTCTGATAAATTGCATCCTGCTGACTGGAAAAATAAAGATCAGTCCTGGGTTCTGTCCTGAAAATAGATTTAACCTGGGCGTTGAGTTGGATACATACACACATTAAGCACCCATACATTATATGTTTCATTCTGTTGAATATTTTAAGAAGCGGGAAGATGAAATAGGAAAAATGTGCCCGTCCTGATTTCAAAGATACCTTAAAGATCCAAAGCCAGGCCGATTGAAGAATTTTAAAGGCTCTGATCTCACTGATACTTAGCTAGGGGTTGAGGGGTGCGTCCTTACTTTATTTCACACAATCTTTCCTTTTTCCCCCTCTCTTCACAAAAAGAGAGGGGGTTAGGGGGTGAGTCCGAAAACTTTGTACTTAAGTGTTCTCCTGCTTCATCGATTTTACCTGATTCTTCGGCTTTCTCAGATTTCTCTGCTTTACCCATTTCCTCTCTCACTTTACAAGTTTGAAGTAACGAATCCCCACATACACCCTAATCCCACACGCCTGTATAAACATCATCGGTCCGAACTGCCGCCAATAAATTCCAATGATCCCGATAGCTGTGTTCAGGAGCGGGCCGATGCCCCTTGAGCGATAGATGGGATCAGGCTCTGTAGCTTCCCTGAATATAGGTTCAATAGACACGGGAGGAAAACTTGAGGAAATGAATTTGTGTAGCAAATTTGAAAGCAAGCCGGCACCGACAATGATCACGATGAAAAGTACTGCATTTGATTGATCGCTGCGTACCATATTCGTAATGATCGCCACAGCGAGTGTCAACGGAAAGGAGATGACAAAGAAATCGAGGATATGGAGAATATCGAGAACGACAAAAGAGGGAGTAAAGAGTTCTATCAGGATGACAGAAAGCGGCGCCGAGATTGTTTGAGGTAATGTAATCATCCAGGTAAGCCTTGAGATTTCATTCAGCCAGTATTTTTTGGTTTCAGATTCCATAAGAGGAGATTTGGATTTGAAGATATTGAAGAAGGCTATTAGCTACTAGCGTCTAGCTTCTGGCTTCTAGCACGTGGCTGCAGCTCGCCGTCACCACAGACTTAAGCGACGGACGGGGTGAGTTCCAGTACCAGTAGCTAGAAGCTAGACGCTAGCAGCCGGTAGCACGCTCATCGATTGATACCGTACACTAAATAGTTATGACAGAAGGCAAATTGACTCCACTCGCATTTGGTTTTCCACCGACCTTGGCATCACATTCTCACAGGGCTAAAGAGTTTTGCGGGAAAATTCATTGGATCGAGAGTGTTGGGTGAGAAGGGTTTGGGGAGAACATACTCAGATCACCCAATATTCCGGTCACTTGGAAGGCTTCTGGCTTCTGGCTTCTAGTTTCTGGCTTCTGACTTTTGGCTATGAAGCGTTGTAAATGAGTAAATGATAAAAGGACAAACCCTTCGACAAGTTCAGGTCATGAATGCGAAAATGAAAAACCAAAAGTCGAAATCAAGCCACTTACAAGCCATCGACATGACGCTCGCGAGGTCAGGACTAGTGACTGAGTTTCCACGTGCTGTAGGACGTGGTCATATCACCTGGACAAAAACCCGCTTCACCTGCCAGGAAACTGTCGCTGATAGCTCACTGGTCATATCATCCACTCTACTCGTGGCTTTCACGACTGTGCCCACTATAATTTGAAGGGTTTCTCCTGCTGCAAAGGCACCGGTACTCGTAAGCGCTATCATGTAAGGAATCTCACTGGGAAGATTGTTGATGAAAGACTGTACATCATCTCCTCCAGTAGACAGGTTAAGATTGGTCATCATCAGTTCATTGACGCTGACATTGTTGGGATGCAGAACATTCATATAGACACCGGCGCTGATCTGTACATTGCCATCAGACCATCCGAAGTTGTCCGTGATGCGCGCACGCAGGCGGGCCAGGGTACTCTGCATCGTGAGGGTGACTTTCAGAACACCGGCTCGCGGCATGATAAAACTCACGCCCACACCAACGTACGCGGAAATGCCTCGTGGATCATTAAACCAGTTTGGAGCTTCATGTTCCATAAAAAACCGGTACGAAATAAAACCGCTCTGCAGATCAATTTGGGGCACGCTGACAGAGGCAAAACCTGCATTAATGTCATTTTCTTCACTAAAATCATAAGGAGGTTTAAAGATTGCTCCAAAAGCTGGATCGATTTCCAAGGTGGGCAGGTCCGCAATAACCAGATCATCCAATACTGTAAACGCCGATTGAATATTTTCAAACTCCTTCCTGACTTCCCCGTTATATCTCCTTTTGATGGCCAATAGCGCCGCATGATTTTTTATTTCTTTACGAAAGTGGGCTTTAAACCTCGTTAGGGCGGATTTGATTTTTTCTGCATCATGGATCACCGGGTTTCTATCTTTCAGGAGTGCTAATCCAATTTCCCTCCTTGTTTTGGTCCTTAGCTCTGCAAGAGTTTTTTCATCCTTTCTCAGGACCACGGGCTTTAATTCTTTATTGAACCGCTTCGCAAGCTGCATGACCGGCTTGTACAATTTCTCGAATTGTTTCTTCCTGATATTAACAAGTTTCAGGTATTGGTCACGAATTTTATTTCTTTTACCGGAAGTAATCCCTCTCCTGAATTTAAGATCGTGTGTTTCCATGACTGATGTAATAAAAATGAAAATTAAAATGGAGCGAACCGACATCCCGGCCGAATTGATTCCTGCGAGGAGCGTCGGGATGAAAATGAGGCCTCTCACTTTCTCGCTTTCTCACTGCGTCCTCCGAAGCTTCCTGCGTAGGAGGACCTTCTCACTCTCTGATTTCAAATGACTTCAATAAATACTTCCTTCACCTGCCATCCCACCCTGGCCGTAAGATGACACGTCATATCATCAAGATGACTTCGGATATGCACTTTAGAACCGACAACAATATCCACGGTTTCTCCCTGTGAAAAAGCCCCGGTGCTGATCAGTGTAATGATATAGGGTGTAATCGTTTGCAGATCAGATTCGCTGGCGGAGACATCATCACCACCACTGGAGAGGGATAAAAATGCAAGTGAAAATTTTTCACTCATCTCCAGGTTGTTAGGGTGAAAGACGTCCATATAGATACCGGCGCTCATCCTGACATTGCCATCCGAAAATCCAAAATTGTCCTTGATGGAGGCTTGAAATAGGCTTAAGGTGTTTTGCATGACTGCGGTGATCTTGATCACACCCGTCGCCGGCAAAGTATATCTAAAGCCCATTCCCGCGAAGGAATCGAAAACGGTGACAGGATTAAATGAACCACCCCCTTTATAGCTAAAATCAAAATCATTGAGAACGAAACCTGATTGTGTATCCGCAAATGAATCGTCTCTTTTGACACCCGGTGTAAATCCCACACCAAAGACTTCACTGAAGGCGTACGGTGGTCGGAAGCTTATGACCTGAAGTTCAGGCAGAGCGTTGATATCTGGAATGTCCGTTATGATGTTATCAAAGATGGATTCGCTTGTTTCAATGTGGGCGAAGGCATTTATGACATCTTCCTTATGTTTTGATTTGAGTTTTTGAATGGCCTCTATTTCTTTGAAAATTGCTTTGAATGCATTCTTAAAAAACCTGCGCAAGGATTTGATTTTCGCGGGATTGACATTCACCTTATTTGGCAGGAAAAGCTTTGCAATGCTTTTTTGTGCGTGATCAGCCAGTGCTTTTGATGCTTTTAATTCTTGTTTCGTCACCAGTTTACCAAATTGCTTTCTGGCCTCTTTTCCAATCTGAGAAACAGGCCTAAGCAATTTCGTCTGCCTTTTTATCCGCGCATTTAAAAGAGCATTGTAATGCTTCTGAATTTCTCTCTTTTTGGAAGGCGAAAGACGAGGTCGAAATTGGAGTGTGTTGGTGTTCATTTTGATGTGCTTCAAACGAAATTATGCACCCGAATATACCGATTTCTTAAACTTATGGAACGATAGGTAATTGCAACCGCTTCAGCTTCTTTGTCGAACTCACCCCCGTCCGTCGCATATTGCCAAGAGTTTACCACTGGCTATTTTGATCAATTATCTCAACTTATTCCTATCCTAATCTCTACCTTCGACTTATGACGAACAGACTCTTGCCTTTTTTCCTCTTTTGCACACTGATCTTCTTTGTTGCTTGCGAGAAGGATGAGAAACTTCTCATCGTAGATCCGGGTACATGTCTGGTCTTCGTTGACGGAGAGTTTGTAGACACCGAGCTTGATGAAATGCCGTATTATCTGGATGGCGGAAAGGACACCTTCCTCTTGAGGCTCATTCACGAGGTCGACTATCCGGTGGATGCCCGGGAAAACGGTATACAAGGTTTGTGCATCGTACATTATGAGATTACTGAGGCAGGCACCGTGGAAAATATTGAGGTCATTGAAGAACCTGGAGGCGGATTAGGTATAGCTACAGTAGATGCCCTGGAAGCAGTAACTCAGGGTATGTCTTTCAGCCCGGGGAAACTGGATGGTGAGCCGGTCAGGATACGGAAAGAAATCAGGGTGAGATTTAAATTGGAATGAGGTCAAACTGCCCCCATTTTGATCCTTCGACCCTTCGACAAGCCTGACTGCCTTCATAGGCAGGCTCAGGGTAAACTGAGATCAGGATCTCCGCTTCGCTCATATTTTGATTGTCATCTTGATTTAATTTTAATTGTTTTTCCTCCGCCTTCTTCAAACCATATTTCCGACGATTCATCCCACCTCCCTATCTTACTCCATGCATACCCGAATTTCAAACACCCTCCTCCTGCATGCCACACGATGCCTTCTGATCAGCGTTGGAGTTTTAGCGCTTTTCAACGTTCAGGCCCAACGCCCCGAATGGGCAAGAAATTTCGGTGGTCCGAGTGTTGATCGTGGATCCGGTGTTGCTGTGGATCAGGAAGGTAGTATATTTTTCTCCGGAGATTTTAGTGAACGAATGGATGCCGACCCGGGTCCTGACTCCTTGATTTTTGAGACCAGAGGGGACCAGGACATATGCATTGGCAAACTCGATAGCGCTGGCAATCTGGTATGGGCCGGACACATAGGAGGTCCATCGTTGGAACTTGGAGGCAAGACGGAAGTTGATGCATTCGGTAATGTCTATGTCACAGGGATGTGGGCCGGCACCGCAGACTTGCATCCGGGAAACGACTCGTTACCAATTACATCGAAAGGGATCAATGACATCTTTGTCTGTAAGTTGAGTAATGCTGGTGATATGCTATGGGTCATGACCATTGGAGGTACATCAGCGGACTGGGTTCAGGATCTTCATGTGGATGCAGCCGGCAACTTTTATGTCTCCGGTTATTTCAGACAAACTGCAGATTTTGATCCGGGTCCGGATTCACTGAACCTGACGGCAGAGATCTCCTATGATGCATTTGTGGCCAAATACACTTCTGATGGAGAATTGATCTGGGCAAGAGTGTTTCATGATCAGGGTGGAGAACCAACAGCACATGTGACCACCGACATGGATCTGAATGTGTATGTCGCCGGAGGTTTTGCTCAAACAGCAGACTTCGATCCGGATACCTCAGTGTATGAGCTTACCTCCCAACATTCAAACGACATGTACCTGGTCAAGCTCAATGTGGATGGACAGTTTCTTTGGGCGAAGCACGTTGCAGGGTATGACTATGGACAAGCATTCGATATTATCATTGATGATGAAGCAAACATCTATGTCACAGGAACATATGGCGGCAGAACAGATTTTGATCCTGATACTGCCCACTATGATTTGATTTCAGTTGGAGGTCTGGATGCCTTTATTGCAAAGTATGACTCGTCAGGTGTGCTGTTTTGGGCGAGGGGATTCGGATCTACTTCAGATGGTGACTATCCCTGGGCGCTGGCTGGAGACCCATACGGAAATGTATATAGTGGAGGCTACATAGGTAATAACGCAGACCTGAATCCTGATGTGGATAAGCTGGTTGTGCCATCTGCGGGTTCTGGTGACATGTATATTGTTGGTCTTGATAAGCTTGGAAATTTCAACTGGGCAACTCTCGCAAGTGGCGGCAGTACAGGGAGATTCCATGCGCTTGCAATAACTGATTCAGGTAAGCTCATCGGGTGTGGTCTTGCAGCGAACGTTGATTTTGATCCCGGGCAAGGGTCTATGCCCGGTGTCACATCCGGAGGTATTGACCTATGGGTTGTAAGCTATCCATTAGCCGGAATTCGCGGCTCCGTTTATTCCGACCCGAATCAGAATTGTATCCGCGAGGACGGAGAAGCAGATATCCGTGGCATCCGCGGGATTATTACCCCGGGAGATATTCTGTTCGAAACTGACGAGAATGGATTCTGGCATGTGCAAGCCTTGCCTGCCGGTGACTATACAGCAGAATACTGGCCGACAGTGACATGGACGGCGACCTGCCCGATATTTCATGATTTTACTGTGGTTGATCCCAACACTAACACGACGCTGCCTGCCTTTGGAATGCATGGAACTGGCTGTACTGCGCCTGAAATTTCTGTATTTGCCCCACGCATGCGCCGGTGCATGACGTTACAATCACTCTGGATCAATGCATGCAATCTCAGCACTGCAACCTTGCAATTAGATAATCCGTATGTGATCCTTGAACTTGATACATTCATCACAGTGCTTAGCTCTTCAGTGCCCGCCGAAGCTCTTGTCAATAACACCTTCAGACTGGATCTTGAAGCCCTCGGGCCCGGAGAATGTATTGAGGTCCGGATGGTGTTTACGATTTCCTGTGATGCCGTTCTCGGACAGACCCTCTGCATGCGAGCGAGCTTGTTTCCGGCGGACACATGTGTATATGATGCCGAATCTTTACTCCCGATTGAAGATGCATGTGACCTTCTTGACGATCGGTCTCACCTTATGGTCGAAGGTTCCTGCCTGAATGACAGTATCTACTTCCTGGTAACCAATTCGGCTGAAGCCGGTACTGGCGACATGCAGTGCTTTTCATCATACCGCGTATTTCTCGATGGAAAAATGATCCTGTTAGACTCAGTGAAGCTTGCGGGCGGGGAAAGTCACCAGGTCATCTTTACCGCCGATGGCAGAACATACCGGCTGGAAATTGATCAGCATCCACAACATCCCGGAAGGTCCAGTCCAAATGCCACGGTAGAACGTTGTGGAAATCCAGACAATTGGACGCCGGATCTTATAAACCTCTTCGCAGCTGACGACGAGGATGTTGTCGTCGACGAGTATTGCGGTGTCATCACAGGGAGCTATGATCCAAACGACAAGCAGGCTTTTCCCGGAGGCGTGACAGAAGATCATCACATCCTTCCAAACCGGAAGCTGAACTATGTGATCCGGTTTCAGAATACCGGCACAGACACTGCCTTTACAATAGTGATCAGGGATACGATTGACACAGATCTGAATGTGCTGAATGTGCGACCTGGTGTAGCAAGCCATTCCCACCAGTTCAGAGTGTTCGGCAGCAGGGTCCTTGAATGGACATTCGATCATATCATTTTGCCGGACAGTACGACCGATCTGCAAGGCAGCAATGGCTTTGTCAGCTTCGTGATCGACCAGGAGAAAGATCTGCCGGATGGAACTGAAATACATAACTCCGCTTCGATCTACTTTGACTATAATGAGCCGGTAAAGACAAATACAACGATGCATACCGTGGACCACGGTCTTCGGGAATTGAGCTGGATTGAGATTAAAGAGGTGACTTTGGCTGACTGTAACGGGGTGATGCATGCCGGGATTGTCTACAATCAATCAGGCACATACTACCAGATCCTGAACGGTGGCGGCCAGGGAGACACCCTGGTGACGCTCTATGTCGATATTGCGTTGCCTGAACGGGCGCTTGAAGTTGCTGTGACGGAGAATGTCCTGACTTCACGTGCCGCGAATGTGACGTATCAATGGTATGACTGCCTTGCTGAACAAATCCTTCCCGGTGCGACCGATCAGAGTTACGAAGCACTCGTCAATGGGTCATATGCTGTTATCATCACCAATGGCACATGCTCAGATACTTCCCTCTGTCGCTCAATCGACATGGTATATACAGAGGATGCAAAGCGCACTAGCATCAATCTCTATCCAAACCCATCGGAAGGAGAGTTTCATTTGATATTCGATCACCTCATTCCGGAACCAGGGATCCGGGTGTTTGATTTCCTGGGAAAGGAACTTGAGTCGAATACCTCTTGTGACCAACAGAAATGCGTTGTTAAGATCAATAGTCGGCCGGGTGTTTATGCATTGGTGGTTAGTGTAGATGCGCAATTGTACTGGATGAAAGTGATTGTGCAATAAGGATGAAGTAAGTCCATAATACAATCGTCAAGAAAAAACATATTCTTTTCCTCGTGACAATGGCAATCGCCGGCAACCTTTGATACAGATAACAAAATTAACTGAATGGTACGAGTTATCATGGTACACGGTACGGGTTCCTTGGCACTGCCATGAAGACGACGAAGGAGTCCTCCTGGTTGGCAAAATAGCTTGTGGCCTTCTCCAGTTTTGATGATGAATTAAGAATCGAGAATTTTCTTCTTCCACCCTCCGCCTTCTAACATGATTTTATTGCTTAATTGCCCTCAATCATTCAATCCTTTCCAGAGAAAGTACAGGAGACCCAGACACATGTTCTAATCCAACAATTCCCTCCTCGAAATTGAAATAGCCGATCCATTCTTGCTGTGGGAGTTCACCTATTGGCTGAAAATAGACGTCAGAAAATAGATGGTGATTGATTAAGACACTATCCTGCGCATCAATTGGCGACCAAAAATTCGTTCCATGTTTGTGCTTCAATTGAAATCTTAATACTGGCGATGGATTGAAATCCTTATCAAGGACATTCAGGTAGAGTACATCAGTCTCACCTATCAATGTGGTATCGTCAAGATAGGATAGCGCTACAAATTGAAGTTGAAGCAAAATTTCAAGTTCTTCATTCGTAAATAGCGCATAGCATGTCTCTCGATGCAGCCTAAAAGTTATTTCCTGCAAAGGGTCGTATGGACATTCATTTAGGTAAAATATAGAGCGGAGACTTTTGCCTGTTGTATCAAGATCAAACTCATACTCAGCATTCATCGCATCAGTAAAGATCAGCCGCTGTACTTTATCAGTGTAAGGAAAGAGCATGCGACTTGATTCACTCAGGGTATATGGTCCAAAATCCAACTCCAGACCTTCGCACTGTACAGCCAAATTTATCTCTTCCTCTTTACAAGAACAGAGGATCATCCCAATTGTGAAACACAGAAATAAATTCAAGCTGATGCTTCGTTTCATGAGACAAACTTAACTTTTTGGGTTGGGAATTTATGTTGTCGTCCTGACAGCACAGAAACATAAGAGGTAATATGGTGAGTATGATTGTCCTCATTAAAGGTTTGGGCTTCGGTGAAAGTATGAGCCTTCGAACATTTTTGATACCTCAGAAAAACGCCTGTAGCAATCAAGAAATCCATGTGTCCATCAAACCACAAAGAATCCGTCTGGTCACTTGTGACAAGATAGCCTTGAACATTCGTCATCAAACGCATCGAAGGAAACGTAGTAGACCTGCAGTCGTTTTGAACAACTTCACAATCGATGACTTGCACATCTAATCCCGTTCTATCCCGAATATAGTTGGAGGAAATGCCAGAGAAATTCACAATTGACCAGTTCATTGATCACCTGTCTTTTGTCCAGAAAATAGAGCGTTGTCTCAAGCAATGTGAGAACGATGAAGTAGTATCGCATGATGTCGCAGTGAAAGGTCAACCAAAGGTTGATCAGCCTCTGGCTGAGATTGAGTCATGGTTTGAGTGAAGAGGCTGTTAGCTGTTAGCTATTCGCTGTTGGCTTTAATAGTCTCGAATCGACCTTAATATCTACGTTGTCTGAGCAGATTGTAATCCAATACGGTGAGAGTTTGTTCTAAAACAACATCGATTCGTTGAATCAATCCATGAATCAATTTCACCGGTTCGTTCGGTCTATACTTTCTGATTCGTAGGTAGATCACACCACTCGGTGGTTTTAGATCATGCTTGAAAATCAATTCTCCATAGTCCCGGTCAAATGTCAGAATTGTGCGCTGTTCATTCGTCGCAATCTGAATGACCTCTTCATCTGTCACTCCAGGGTAGTCCACTCCTATTGCAGTAATGTCATTAGCCCTGCGACTTCAGTTGTTGCACACTTGCCAATGGAAAATTTTCGTTGGCCAGAAATTTCATGGAACTATATGGACATCTTCAAAAGGCCATCAGTCCAGCAGTCCTGTACATAGAAAAACACCGCCAGCAACGACTCCTTTGTCAACAGAGGGTGGTTTTCGAGGATTTCCCCGTATATTTGGATGATGAGCAAGAGAGAAATTCTGAATCAAATACATCATCTCCCTGTCGGTGACAAAATCTGGCTTGTTGAAGAAACCATCAAGTCTATGCAAATAACTACAACTGAAGGTATGTCAATGGCAGCGGATGCATTGATTGACGAATACAGGACGAATAAGGATCTCACAGCATTTACTGACATAGACTTTGACAATTTTTATGAAGCAAGGCGAAATATGGCTGATAAATCTTGATCCCACTGTTGGAGCAGAGATCAAAAAAACTCGACCTGCAGTTATTGTAAATGATGATGCGGTCGGAAAGCTGCCTTTGAAAATTATCGTTCCGCTATCTGACTGGAAAGAACAATTTAGAATCGCTCCCTGGATGGTTCACATCGTACCGACTCTGGGCAATCAATTAAACAAGCCTTCCGCAGCAGACTGCTTCCAGGTAAGATCCATATCTGAAGAACGCTTTGTAAGAAAAATCGGAGAAGTAGATTTTGAGATCATGGTAAGATTACGAAATGCCCTTGCACTGGTACTTTCTATACCATTATCGTCCAAACTCTCGCGTAATGAATAGAGGTGGTACCTATTTCACCGCTTCTTCAATTCATACACAAATACAGCCTGTAACGACTCCTTCGTCAACCGAGGGTGGTTTTCGAGGATTTCCTGCTCAGTCCAACCTTGGGCCAATAGGCCAATAACGTGCTCGACCGAGATGCGCGTGCCTTTGATGACGGGTTTGCCAATCAGGATATCTTTATCCGATATGATATGATCTTGCCATTTCATGATGCGAATGTATCGCTTGTTCGCGAGTTGCGACTGAGTACTGCGCCCTCGGTTTTCTTTCGCCCGTCACGAAGGCAACCACAGTGAAACCTTCATTGCCTTCACCTCTTTATGCCATAACTCCAACAGCACGCTCTGTCCACGCGGATACTTGACTTCGTCATGCAGAAGAAGCTCCTTCTGCGCATTTGGTGCGATGTCGAAGCTCCAATCGTGGGCTGCTAAAAAATCTATGGCTACATTTCAAGTGTAATACATTTACATTATGAAAATGCCCTGGCTGCCACATATGCAACAAGTGCGGAGAACATCACTTCTGTTTCTTGCCGTATTGCAATCCACACTGAGCTTTACCCAAAATGCACAACCAGATAAACCCCAATTGCTTGACGGCATGCAATTTGCCTTTAAGCTGTCTAATGGCTTCAATACCACGCAGGCAACCCACGAGACAGGTAATTCCAGATTGTCCGGAGGTTTGGTACATCAACACGCGTTTAATCTCGAGCTCTTCAGATACCTGGGCAAAAGCGGTTTGTTTATAGGAATTAATGGAGGGTTCGGGCTCAATGGTTTTGTCTATAAAACGGATTCAGATCTCGAATCCCCCGATTCAGACTTTGACTTGTACTACAATAAGTTGGACGCATTCGAATATCTGCATGCTGATCTCGGTATTGGCCACACCTTTATGTTCAATTCAAGGTGGATGCTCAGGAGCCAGCTAAAGGCAGGAATAAGGGTGAATTCTCCTATTAATAGCACCACTGGCTACTCGAGTGAGAATACCCGGCAGTTGGAATACCGGATTGAATCACACGATAACTCACATCCGATTTTTCGGCTGGAGTCGGACATGGGCTATAAGTTGAAAAACAATGACATTCTTGAATTGGGCTTGTTCTACACCTATGCATCTTCGCTGGTGTACACAGGAGAATACACCTACTTCTCAGATAATTCGACAGGAACATTTCGCAATTATGGCCGAGAACTCGGTCTCACTTTGAACTATGTGTTTTCCGGGTATTCGAGAAGACTGGCAATACATTCATCTGGCCTCTCGGGATCAACCAAATCGGAAAGCAAAGCGAACTTTAAAGAGGAAGCCCGTCTCCATCATCCTTCAAGTTGGCTTATCGGCTTACAAACCGGATGGTACTTTGCCAGATTTATTGTACCAAAAAACACTGCTCTTGAAACCAGTTCCTCTCCCTCTGGTCATGTTGGAATCATTTGGCAGTATAATTCTTCTGAAAAGATGTTTTGGGAAGGAGACTTTTCATTTAATAGTTACTCTGAGACAACAAAAACAAAATTCCGTACAATCTCTTCCTCTGGCACTGGTGATTTTGTATTGACTATGAGTGCCGGCAGGGGCTATAGACTCATTGGCCGTAACAACTACAATTGGGTCAACATCAGTGCCGGTCTTGATGTCAACTTCCTGGGAAACGAAAAAGGAATGAATGGAACGTCAACGAGCAGGATATCCAAACCAGACGGTGAAGTGCTACTGGAAGTCCGGAGTGAGTCATATGTTAAGCATCGTTTTTACCCTGGTGTACACCTGATCTTAAGTAAGGATTTCATTCTGGGAAGAAACAGTTTCCTTTCGCTTGCATTCAAGCATACTGAAGGATTTTATTCGGTTATTCAGAATGACGTCGAGACAAGCGGAACTGATATCCCTTCTGGAAATCAGCGTTTCCACTCGAATTTTTTGGGTAGTGCGAATACTTTCAGTCTTGGATTTAAGCGTCGCTTTAATAACTGAACAACACTTTAAAAGCTTCTGGCTACAGGCAACTGGCCTCTGGCTTAGCTACAACTCCAGCTGCCATAGGTTTACCTGCCTTTGGCGGGCTGCAAAGAATGTTGCCGGGGTTGCACACCGACTTTCTTCGGCCGTGCTCCGTCGCCGAAGCTATAGCGCCGTCGCCCAAAGCGTTATTAAACACATATTTATTATGCGTCGGTATGTTACGCGAAGGCGGCACCAGTTTTCTTCGACCACCGTAGCTTTCAGAGACCGACGTAGCCAAGGGCGAAGTTGGTAGCGAAGGTGGTACTGATTTCGCCTGCTTCCCCTATCTTCGCAAAAACATCTGCATATGATAACCAAAGCGCTTATTCGCAAGACCCTGGAGGAAATGCCAGAGAATTTTACGATCGATCAATTCATTGATCACCTGTCTCTTGTCCAGAAAATCGAACGTGGGCTAAAGCAATCTGAGAACGATGAAGTAGTATCTCATGACGTCGCGGTGAAAGAGATTGAGTCATGGTTCAAGTGAATTGGACTCGTGATGCGATCAACGACCTTAAGGACATTGTAGATTATATCTCTCGAGACTCGCAACGATACGCAGAAATCACGGCACAACGCATTGTATTCAAGGCCGACCTCTTGGTAACTTTTCCTCGATCAGGACGCAAGGTGCCAGAGATGAGCAGGGATGATATTCGCGAGATGATCGAGGGTCGATATCGTATCATATACCGCGTGGTATCTGACAACCGGGTTGATATTCTTACTGTTCATCACTCATCGCGCCTTCTTGAGAACAATCCGATATTGAAGAAACTATAGGTCTGGTATAAAGTTGTCGAATTCACTCTGATGTTCGATGGTTTTCCTTGGCGTCCCTCTTCTTGAGAATCAAGAATTGAAAACTTCTTCCAGCTTTCCAGCTTCACCGGTTTGACCGGTTTTACCGGCTTCACCGATTCATCAAATATGATCTTGCCATTTCATGATGCGAATTTATGGTTTGTTTTTCCTTCCACCTTCTTGAGAATTGA
>DATDQA010000230.1:0-5113 GCA_035292505.1 Saprospiraceae bacterium
CAAAACTTGTCGAGCAATTCGATATCCGTACGAGGACTGAGACAGGCATATACAAGACGATATTCCCGATCCAAAACCATGCTACCCGTGCCTTCCAGATACTGATCCTGGTCTTCAAACACCTCAAAGGCATAGCGCTTTGTAATCTTATAATGATGTGCAAGCTCCTCGATGATATCCTCCCGGCGTTCCGCGCGACGGGTCATGCTCCGTATCGGGTATGTGACGACCACACCGTCCCCGTGTGTCGAAATCCAGTTGTTTGGAAACACCGCATCCGGCTTCAAAGGTGTATCCGTGTCTTCCATGACATCGACATGAATGCCATTGGACTCCAGGAGGTAGACAAATGCGTCAAACTCTTTGATGGCCTGGGTAGATATCTGCTCCACAGTCATCGACTGATCATCGCTTTGAAAGGAATTGTTACTGGCTGTTTCTGCATTGAAGCCAAAATGTTTTGGCCTGATCATGATGATGTGATCTGTTATCTGGCGCATGGGTCAAAATTACGTCAGAGTCTGTTAGCAAGTATCATTCATAAATAGGGTTGTTATCTTGGGCAACGAAAACATAAAAATCTCAAGACATGCATATCGTAATTACGTCGCTCTTATTCATTGCACACATACATGGTGCTGCTGCAGATCGTGTGCGCGTTTTGGAAGAAACGCCATCTCCTCTCATATTCATTTTGGATGCCAGCGGATCCATGTGGGGCAAGATCGGCCAGGAGCACAAAATTACAATTGCACGCGATGTGTTGGGTGATCTCATTAGCAATATCGAGCCATCAAGAGAAATCGGGCTTGTCGCATATGGTCATCGTCAGAAAAACGCATGCGACGATATCGAATGGTTGCTCAAGCCTGGAGCAAGTCAACGCACAGAACTTTCAAGTGCATTGCGAAATCTGAATCCTACAGGAATGACTCCTTTGGCTCAATCAGCGAGCATGGTAATTGAAACATTGAAAGAAGCTGATCAATCTGCAACGATCATTCTCATCACAGATGGACTAGAAACATGCAAAGGTGATCTCTGCATAGTAGTCGCAGAAGCAAAAGCTGCCGGTGTTGATTTCGTGATGCATATCGTTGGATTTGATCTCGGTGAGTCAGATAAATCAAAACTCGAATGCGCGGCACGCGAAGGAAATGGACTCTACATCGATGCGGCAAATAGTGCAGAGTTGGACAGCGCATTGAATCAAGCCACTGAACTTACAATCGAAAACACTGGTGCTACGCTTTCCATAGGTACGACCAAGGCAGGCGTCCTTATCGATGCGTCTGTAAATATCTTTCGCAGTGGCACAAGGGAATATATTGCCGGACAACGAACATATACAGACAAGGCTACAAATCCACGCACGTTTCACCTTCCGCCTGGCATATATGATGTCAATATTGATCCAGTTGGCCTGCATGGAATACAACCCATCATACTTACCAGGGTCACAATCTCAGAGGACTCTATTACCGAGCGCACCGTCGATTTTTCAAGCGGAAAATTAGCAGCCCTTGTCACTTCCAATGGTGAACTACACGACGCCTCGATCAGCATTCAGTCGCAAAGCAAAACCACCAACACTGCCGGCGGAAGATCCTACAACAGTCCTGAATCAAATCCCAGCGTCATTGAATTAAATCCAGATCGCTACACTGTAACGGTCAGATCTATCAGACTCAAAGGTCCCGGATATGAGCAAGTATTTCGTGATGTCGATGTTTTACCAGGTGAACGCGTCGATCTCAAGTGCGAAATTCCTCATGGCGTGCTTCAGGTTGGTGCTACACATGATGGCAACCTCTGGGACTGCACTATCTATGTCGTCTCAACGCAAACAAAGCAAGCTGCAGCAAGCGGACGTACTTATACCAGCGCTTCGAATAATCCAAAAACGATACTGTTGACTCCGGGTAGTTACGAAGTCACGCTGAAGCCGCTGAAGCTGGAAACAAAACAACAAACAATTACTGTGGAAATCAAGGAGGGTCAGACAGTGGAACACATGTTCAACTTCTGATGTCTGAAAGAAAAGATTACATTGCACTCAGATCTCAGACCCCGAAACAAGATTTGCGTTTTACGATTTATTTTCGCCATCCTGAAACAGTGAAGAATACGATGGTTACTAATATGATTCCAAAAACATCTCCATGCATCTGATTCAAAAACCGGCAAACGCAGAATGCCTCCATGTGGATAGCGGCATCAAAGCGTTTCGTACAGTACTGGACAATGACAATACACTCAGCCTGGAAGTCTCCTCCACCGAGCTTCTGTGGCTCATCGCTCGTAAAGGTGACCTGGAAGTGCATGCCCCCATGCATGACGATTGGCGTGGCCTGAACACAGGACATAGTTCGATGTTCTTCTATAACCGCGAGCCGTGGCAGTTGCAGTTGCGCGGTGAATCTAAAACCCATGCAATGGGTTTCGGCATTTCATTGACAACACTGCATCAATTGCTTGCGGTAGAATATGATGGCATGAAGTCTAAGCAAAGCGACAATGTCGACTATCCCCGCCTGATGCAGGTAATCACATTATCACCAAGACATCTTCAGGAACTTGACAGGATTTTTATCCAAAGCCATGAAACACGGTTTGGAAACATTGCCCGTCGGGGTGCGTTTCTTTCAGCCCTCGCGACACTTCTCGAAACCCTGTTCGGACACCCTCTGTCCCATTGCCCCTATCATATCGACCTCGAGACAGAGCAAAAAATCCGCCGCGCACAGGAAATCCTGGTATCCGACCTTCACGAGATGCGCGATATCCCGGAACTTGCGAGAGAGACCAATCTTCCCAAGACTGTACTTAAAGAAGGATTCGAATATCTCTATGGTAAACCTGCCGCTCAGTACTATCAGGACTATAGGTTTGAAAAGTCTCTTGCGATGCTGGAAAGCGGAAAATATCTCATCCGCGATATCGCTTTCGCAGTAGGATTTCAAAATCCCAGTCACTTTATCACTGCCTTCAAACAACGGTATCAGACAACTCCAAAGCAATGGATAAAGCAACAGCAAAGGGCTGTTTTGCCTGAGTTCGTATAATCCATCACCGCATGGAAATCCAGCAATTATATTTTGTCATTGCTGATATCAGCGGGTATACACGCTTCGTGACCCTGCACAAGCAAAGCCTCCTCCATGCCGAAAGGATCGTCGGGAATCTCCTCGAGGCTGTTATGTCTGAAGCCAAGCCCCCACTGCAGATCCACGAACTTCTTGGTGACGCTGTGACGATGTACGCACCTGCAGATCATACGCATTCCACCGCTGACTTGATTTATACGCAAATGCAGAGAATGCATGAGGCCTTTAATAGTACCGAATCAAGTCATATTTCCGACTGCAGCATGTGTGCATGCGATGCCTGTAACAATATCGATAAACTAAAGCTGAAGATCATCGCCCATGTCGGTGAGGCAGCCTTCACTAAAGTCGGAGGCATCAGAAAGGTCTCCGGTGAAGATGTGATTTTGACGCATCGTTGGTTGAAAAACTCTATTCCCTCCAGGGAATATTTTTTGCTGACAGAAGAATTTGTAAGCGCACTGCATGAAGACGTCGGTGCTGGATTTCTCCGGCACAAAGAGACCCTCGAAGGGCTTGGCTCCAAAACAGCCTTTTACCTCAATCTCAACAGTGACCCGCAGCCTGCCAAACCTACGTTCTTCAGCAAATTCAAAAAGAATACTGAGCTGAATTTTCATTATGTGGCCAGGATACTTGGGAAGCCCGCACGAAAGTTTCGAAACTTACCCGAATAATGTTGAGAAGTGTATAGGTTGACGGGTTTATAAGTTCAAAATGTCATTTTCATCACCATATGAACTTCTGTCTTCAAAGCCATTCATCATTCTGGATGGGGCGATGGGTACAGAACTTGAACGTCGAGGATTCCGCACCACACTCCCACTCTGGTCGGCCATGGCAAATGTGGAAGCACCGATGCTGGTGAAACAAATTCACGATGAGTATATCGCCGGAGGTGCAGACATCATTACGACTAATACATTTCGCACCACAAGCTATACATTTAGTAAAGTCAACAAAACCTCAATTGCATCGCATGTGACACGTCTTGCGGTAGAACTTGCGCGAGAAGCAGTCATGCAAGCAGGCAAGGACATTGTTCTGGCAGGATCTCTTGCTCCATTGGAGGATTGTTATAGACCCGATCTCGTCCCAACCGATGCTGTCATCAGGGAGGCGTATTCAGAACAGATTGATCTGTTGATCGGTACAGGTGTGGATTTCATTCTTGCCGAAACAATGATCAATCAACCGGAGATCGCTTTCATCAGCAAATACATGCATCAAAAAGGATTTCCATTCATGATGTCATTTACGGCGCAGGATGGACGATTACTTGATGGGACGCCTCTGGAATCGGTGGTTCCCGATGTGGTAAAAGGAAATCCGCTTGCACTTCTGCTGAATTGCAGGTCATGCATAGAAATCACGAAGACTCTTCCTGCGCTTCAGAAGTTATTCCATGGCATGCTCGGTGCGTATGGCAATGGTCCGGGACATGCTGACGACGAGTTTGGATGGAAAATTAAAAGCGGCGGAGTAGATGAATATCTGGAAGCTGCCAAGGGATGGATAGAACATGGTGTGTTGATCATTGGAGGTTGTTGCGGGACGACACCGGAGTTTATCAAAGCGATTAACGGCCTGCTAACCTCCCAGTCCACTTCAGCCTGATGAACTTTTCCAATCCATTCAGGCATCCCCATATGATTTCTCTTCCATCAAGTATTTTTCCACTCCGAAATAAATTTGATATTTCCTCAAGTGATCAAGTTCTTCGACTGTAAGCGTGTCCACCATGACCACAGTACTGTTATCTGGTGTTATACGGTCAGGGTATAAATAAGCGCCAGGCATGGAACAAGTACAATCAGAAACCAAATTCCAGCGCTTCTTAACATCGAACTTTGAGTCTACTCCGAAAAGAGCTTCGCTACCCCCTGACCCCCTAAAGGTGGAACCGCCGCCCGCATAAAACATTGAAATTCAATGCGCGTGGACTTCCCCTTCAGGGGACAGAGGGGTGCGGGAGTGCAAAAGGTGACTTTTCGGAGTAGACTCAA